>CAJOIF010000010.1 GCA_905234765.1 uncultured Bacteroidales bacterium | reverse complement strand
CCTGCTTTATGACTCATGATGAAAAATTTTTCCTGGTTTTTGCCTTGCAAAGAAACAAAATTATTATCTTTGCAGCCGATTTCGGGAACGAAAAATTTTCGTTTGCTGAAATTTTGACATGATGCGGGGTAGAGCAGAGGCAGCTCGTCGGGCTCATAACCCGGAGGTCGGAGGTTCGAATCCTCCCCCCGCTACTAAACAAAAAAAGGAGTCTCTTTTCAGAGGCTCCTTTTCGTTTTGGGTCTGACGACCCGTTATTTTGTGGCATTGTTTGGCTTGTCAGCCTCCTTTTTGGCGTTGGTGGGATCGGGCTTCACCATGCTGTTGACATTGTTGCCGGCATTGCCCGAGTTGTTCATCTTCAACTTACTGGCGTTGTGGTTGTTGTTTGAATGGTTGCAGCAATCCTCAGAGCTACTGATCTTTCCGCAGTTCTTCATCTCGGTCTGTTTTTCTTTGGGTTTGGCCGCTTTGGTGGCAGGCGTTGCCTTTTTGTCCTTGGATTTCTCTGCCTTGTTCATTTCCGTGTTGGCTTTGCTTTTCTTGACGGGGTTCTGAGCTTCAACGTTTTGAATGCTCATGGTGCCAATGGCAAAGAGTGCCAGGGCGCCGATAAGGATGGATTTTTTCATTGTTTTGTTGTTTTAGGAATAGTATTGACAAGTGTGTTTTTAATCAAAAATCGTTCCATTTTTACGGAAGGAACAGGCAACTGTCACCGTAACTTAAGAATCGGAATCCGTTGTCCAACGCATAGCGATAGCATTCTTTCCACTGCTCCCCGACGAGGGCCGAGACCAGCAGTAACAAAGTGCTTTTCGGCTGGTGGAAGTTGGTGATGAGTCCAGTGATGACGCGCATGGTGTAGCCTGGCGCAATCATCAGGGCAGTGCTGGCTTCCAAGCGGGTGAGGCGATGGAGGTCTAAGTAATTGAGTATGTAGCGAAGTGCCTCGGGCATCGACAGAGGTGCGTGTGTTTTGTAAGGAAACCATTGTTCTACATGCAACTGACGTTGTGCCATGCCTTGTTCCTTTAGCATCACACCAATCCAATAGAGGCTCTCCAAGGTGCGTGTACTAGTCGTCCCGACGGGGATGATGGGTTTTTCGAAATGCTGTATCAGGTTTGCAATCAGTGACTTGCGGACAACGATTGTCTCTGAATGCATGGGATGTTCGCCGATGGTTTCGGTGGCCACGGGGCGAAAAGTGCCGGCACCGACGTGCAGGGTTACCTCATCAAAGGAGAAGCCTTGGTCTCGCAAACTGGCAATAAGTGGTTGGGTGAAATGCAATCCTGCTGTAGGAGCTGCCACCGAGCCGTCGTATCTTGCAAAGACGGTCTGGTAGCGATCACGGTCTTCTGGCTCGGCATCGCGGTGCAGGTAAGGTGGAAGCGGTATTTCGCCAGCGGCTTCCAGAACCGAGGCGAATGGCAAGGTTTCGGGCGACCATGAGAATTCAATGTCGGAGTATTGGTCGTTGTGTTCAAGGCGTTCTGCAAATAGGACAGTCTCCTTTCCGTTGACATTCAATGTCATGGAGAGTTTTCCTTCTTTCCAGCGTTTCGCGTTGCCCACCAAGCACTTCCATCTGACAGGAGAAGTGGCGGCGAAAGCCACTTGATAATCTTGTTCGGGCTCAAGGCAAAACACTTCGATGCGAGATCCAGTGGACTTGCGGAATTGCAAGCGGGCACGGATGACTTTGGTCTCGTTGAAGACCAGCAAGGCATTTGCTGGCAGGAAATCACCGAGGCTTCGGAATTGTGACTTCTGTATTTTGTTGTCTTTCAGTACTAAAAGATTCGAAGCGTCACGTTCCGCCAAAGGGTATTTCGCAATGCGTTCCTCAGGTAGGGGATAGTCATAGTCGTTGATGGAGATGTTCCTTACTTCGGTCATCATTGAAATTTTGCGCAAAGGTAGCGAATTATTCTTTATTTTTGCTGTTCCAATGTCGTCGGGATGAAATCCTTGCTACTGAAAATAGAATTGACGCGTGCGTTTCTGCTAAAGTTCCTGAAATTTGCCGTGGTGGGCTTCTCTGGAGTGTTTGTCAACTTCGGTGTGACCTATGTCTGCAAGGAATGGCTGAAATGGAACAAATATCTGAGCAACATCCTCGGTTTCGTTTTTGCTGCCACCTCGAATTACATCCTCAACCGCTTGTGGACTTTCCAAAGCACCAATCCGCAAATCGGCGTGGAATACATCAAGTATTTCGCCATCGCGTTAGTGGGTTTGGGACTCGACACGCTGACGGTCTATCTACTCAACGGTAAGCTAAAATGGAACTTCTACCTCAGCAAGGTGTTTGCCGTGGGAGTGTCCACCTTGTGGAATTTCTTCGGAAATCTGTTGTTTACCTTTGCTTAAAGGAACTTATCCAAAAAGATGAACGGCACGAGCGACTCGATGCCATCAAAGACCATAATGGGTCCCGTCTCACCTTGGCACAGCACGCGCAACGGCACACCCGACCGTTGTTCTGTCTCCACCATCACCTGACGGCAGGCTCCACAAGGGGCGATAGGTTCGTCGACGGTCTTGCCTTCCGCCGTGGCGGTGAGGGCCAAAGCCTCTACTGGCACATCGGGGTATTGCGCCTGCGCTGCAAACAGCGTCACACGTTCTGCACACAAGCCACTGGGATAGGCTGCGTTTTCGATGTTGCTGCCCGTCACGATTTTGCCGTTGGCCAAACGAGCCGCCGCACCCACGTGGAACTTGGAGTAGGGTGCGTACGAGTTTTTCGTGGCCTCGTGTGCCAAACGCAATAGTTCGGCATCTTTGGGGTCAAGTTCGTCTTCGCTGTTGAAGACAGTGTAAGGGCAGATGAATTGTTCTTTGCGCATCATGTTGTCTTTTTGGTGAGGCAAAGATATAAAAAATTGAATTATCTCAGCATCATCGCCGCTTTTTTCACGGCTTTGACAAAGATTTCAACCTCTTCCATCGTATTATACAAAGCAAAGGAAGCCCGCACGGTCCCTGGGATACCAAAACGCGTCATCACTGGCTCGGCGCAATGGTGACCCGTGCGTACCGCCACGCCCATCTTGTCAATGATGGTGCCCAAGTCATAAGGATGCACACCGTCGATGATAAAGGAAACCAGGCCGCTTCGTTGTTTGGCCTCGCCGATGAAACGGATGCCGTCAATCTCGGAAAGTTGCTGGATGGCGGATTGCAAGAGCTGACTTTCGTATGCCTCAACTTCTTTCCAGTCAAGGCTTTGCAGGAATTGGACGGACGTTTCCAAGCCGAGTGCCGCCCCCACATTAGGTGTGCCTGCCTCAAATTTGAAGGGCAGTACGTTGAAGGTGGTCTTCTCGAAACTCACCGTGTCGACCATCTCGCCACCGAATTGATAGGGCGGCAGCTTTTCCAGCCATTCCGCCTTGCCGTACAAACCACCAATGCCCATCGGAGCATACATCTTGTGGCCCGAGAAGACGAAGAAATCGCAGTCAAGGTCTTGAACGTCAATAGGATGATGTGCTATGGATTGTGCTCCATCAATGACTACAGGGATGCCATACCGATGCGCCATCGCTATCATCTCCTTGACGGGGTTAATGGTGCCCAATACGTTGGAAATGTGTGCGATGGAGACTATTTTCGGACCTTCTTGCAGCAGTTTCTCGTATTGTTCCAAGTCCAATATGCCTTTGTCGTTCATTGGCCCGACAAGCAATTCGCCATGATGCCGCTGCACCATCTGTTGCCAAGGCACTAGATTGGAATGATGCTCCATTGCCGTTACTAATACCTTGTCTCCTTCTTCGATACAATAATGCTCAAAGGCAGTTGCCAAGAGGTTCAGCGATTCAGTGGTGCCACGGGTGAAGATGATTTCCTTGGATTCCTTGGCATGGATGAAATCTGCCACGGTCTGGCGGGCGTGTTCGTAGGCTTCGGTCGCCTTTTGGCTCAGATAATGCACCCCACGATGGATATTGCAATTCTCGTGCAGGTAATAGTCGCGTTCACGGTTGATGACACACAATGGCTTCTGTGTGGTAGCGGCATTGTCGAGATAGACCAATGGCTTGCCGTAAACCTGCTGGTCGAGGACGGGAAATTGCTGGCGTATGTCGTTGATATTCATCATATCTTCGAATAATCAATGTCAAAATTGTAATCCTTCGGATGGCTGCAACGCAAGACGCAGTTCTCGCAGCTCGACAGTTCACCGCGCAGACGGCGTTTGATCATGTCGTCAATGTGTTCGTGTAGCATCTCGTTTCCGATGTGGTTGCTGACTTCTGCAGCGAAAGCGTACATGAGCAAAATCCTTGCGTTGGCTTTGCTGATACCGCGTTGGCGCATGTAGAACATGGCCTCTTGGTCAAGTTGGCCCGTGGAGGTGCCATGCGAGCATTTCACATCGTCGGCATAAATCTCCAAGAACGGTTGGCTGTTGATTTTGGCGGTAGGAGTGAGGATGATGTTGCTGTTGTTTTGGTGGGCATCGGTCTTCTGCGCGTTGGGTGCCACATATACATGGCCATTGAATACCGCTGAGGCTGAGTCATCGATGACACCCTTGAATTTCTCATTGCTCGTGCAATGTGGCACGTTGTGGTTCACCTTCAGGTAGTTCTCCACGTGCTGGGCCTTGTCGATGAGGTACAACCCATGCACCTGGGTCTCAGCACCTTCACCGTCCAAGTCCACACGATAGGTGTTACGAATGTCGCCGCCGTTGAAGGTGATGACCACAATCTTCAGGCGGCTGTCGGCCAGTTGCTTGACCTTGAACTCCCGCTGGATGGAGGCCTCGTTGCTCACATTCTGCAGCACGTACAACTCAAGGCTGGAGTTCTCGTTGAGGACGATCTCGGAGACCTTCGGCTCAGCCGACAGGTGGGTGTCATCGTCATACTCAATGATTTCGCGGCTTTGGTTGGCGGCTATGATAAGTTGGTTGTCCATAATCAAAGTTCCTTAATCCATTCGTAGCCTTTTTCTTCGAGTTCGAGGGCGAGGGTCTTGCCGCCCGTCTTGACGATGCGTCCGTCATACATCACGTGGACGAAGTCGGGGACAATGTAATCAAGCAGACGCTGGTAGTGTGTGATGACCACGAAGGCATTCTCTGCGTTGTGCAGTTGGTTGACGCCGTGCGCCACGATGCGGAGCGCGTCGATGTCGAGGCCCGAGTCGGTCTCGTCTAGGATGGCGAGGCTGGGTTCCAACATGGCCATCTGGAAGATCTCGTTCTTCTTCTTCTCGCCGCCGGAATAACCCACGTTAACGAAACGGTTTTGCAGCTTTTCGGTGATTTCCACCATGGCCTGTTTTTCCTTCATCATCTTCATGAAATCAACTGTGCTCATCGGCGGCAGTCCTTGATACTCGCGCTTCGAGTTGACCGCAGTGCGCATGAAGTTCTGGATGCTCACGCCCGGAATCTCGACAGGGTACTGGAAACTGAGGAAGATGCCTTCGTTGGCGCGGTCTTCGGGCGACATCCCGACGATGTTCTTGCCCTTGTACCAAATTTCGCCCTCGGTGATTTCATAGCCCTCGCGACCCGTGATGGCTGCCGCCAAAGTGCTTTTTCCCGTTCCGTTGGGACCCATGATGGCGTGGATTTCGCCCTCGTTGACGCCCAGATTCAATCCTTTCAGGATTTCCTTGCCTCCGATGGAGACGTGTAAATTTTTGATGTTCAATAACATATTATATCAATTTTTAATTATTCATTTATTGGGGCAGACCCTTGTGTCTGTCCTATGATTGCCTTATGTGACCCAATAATTTGTTCGGTCGGGCGCAGGCTGATTTTACCATATCGCATATAATACGCATGTTTAGCCCATTGTGTGAATTCTTCAGTCGGTATTTCAATAATGTCTTTGCCCTCTGCTTCCGCAATACGCTGTTTCACCTCTTCAATCAGTGCTTCATCGCGGTCGTATTTTCCGATGCGACATAGATTCATTGCGATACCCAACAATAGGATCCCACTTGCGCAAAAAAGCATCCATTTTCTTACCTTCTGATTGATTTCCAGTAACATAGTATTTACTATTGAAATGGAGAGATGTCCCAAAGCCAAGGCGAAGAAAGGCAATGCCGCGAGCATGTAAAAATCCCGCTGTTTCACGCTGACCATGATGGGTAATACTCCTGTCAGGCCAAGAATCAGGAAAAGGAAGAAGCGTTTTTTGTCGGGAGGAAACTCGAATACTTGGACGGTTTTTTTTGAAGCAAATTTATTGATAACAAGCAGGATGACGATGACTGCAAGCGGGATGATCATTTGTTCCAGCCAGTCAAGAAGAATGGAAAAACGGGTTGGAGAGGTTGCCTCATGCAAACCAGTGCCCAGCACTTGAACAAGAACGTATTCCTTCAAATAGGGCAAAGATGGCGTGAACGCCAAAAACATCACGCCTGATAAAACGGCTATGGTGACTATTAATAATAAGGTATCGATGGGACCCTGAATCCAACGGTGCTTGTCGTCGAAGAGGCAGTAGAGGATGGGGAATACTAATGGGAAGAGCCCCGTAAATCCTTTTGATAGGAAGGCCAGGAACAAGGAAACCGCCGATAAAAACAGCCAGATTTTATTGTTCCGCTGATAACTGACGATCATCAGATAGACCGAAAGCACCACAAAGACCGTCATCGTGTTCTCAAGCATGTTGTTGGTGGCACTCCATGTGACCAATGGGATGGCAAGCCAGAACAACAATGGCAACCAAGCGATGCGGAATTGGTTGGTGGTCCGTTTCCAAATCAGGGCTATCAGCAAGGCAGTGAGGAGAAAGGTCAGTAGGGAATAGGCTTTCTCAACCCACCAATGGTCGCCCAGAGCGCTAAAAAACAGAGCTTCCATTCCAAAAGCCAAAGGCGGATGGGAATGAAATACAGCACCGATCGTTTGGGTGTAGTGCGGGTACCAGAAGGAACCCATGCCACAAGCCATATTGCGCGAGATGCATGCGTAGGTCACACCGTCAAGGAACATGCCTTCAGTCAATAGGCTGTTGCTCACCAGAATGAGGAACAATCCGATGAGAAACAACCAGAAAGGCGTGTTATTTGACCGGATAGAAGTCATCCTACGCTGCCTTCCAATGTAATGGACAATAATTTCTGCGCCTCAACCGCAAATTCCATCGGCAGTTTGTTCAGCACATCCTTGGCATAACCGTTGACAATCAAGCCGATGGCCTTCTCCGTTGGGATGCCGCGCTGCTGGCAATAGAACAGCTGGTCTTCGGAGATTTTTGAAGTGGTGGCTTCGTGTTCGAGGATGCTCGACTCGTTGCCACATTCGACGTAAGGCCAGGTATGGGCACCGCATTTGTCGCCAAGGAGCAACGAGTCGCATTGCGAATAGTTACGGGCGTTTTCGGCTTTGGCCGCCACCCTCACCAAGCCACGGTAGCCGTTTTGGCTGTGGCCTGCGGAGATGCCCTTCGAGATGATGGTGCTGCGGGTGTTCTTGCCCAGGTGGATCATTTTCGTACCCGTGTCGGCTTGCTGGTAGTTGTTGGTGACGGCGACGGAGTAGAACTCGCCCACGGAATTGTCGCCCAGCAGCACACAGCCCGGGTATTTCCACGTGATGGCCGAGCCCGTCTCGACCTGCGTCCAAGAGATTTTGGAGCGGTCACCGCGACAGAGACCACGCTTGGTGACGAGGTTATACACGCCACCACGGCCTTCCTTGTCGCCAGGATACCAGTTTTGTACCGTGCTGTACTTTACCTCAGCATCGGTCTCGGCGATAATCTCAACGATGGCCGCATGCAGTTGGTTCTCATCACGTTGTGGTGCGGTGCAGCCTTCCATGTAGCTCACATACGCGCCTTCATCGGCCACGATGAGTGTACGCTCAAACTGGCCCGTGTTCGCCGCGTTGATGCGAAAGTAGGTGGATAACTCCAAGGGGCAACGCACACCTTTCGGGATGTAGCAGAATGAGCCATCGCTGAAGACTGCCGAATTGAGCGCGGCAAAGAAGTTGTCGGTATAGGGCACTACCTTGCCGAGGTATTTCTTTACCAAGTCGGGGTGTTGCTTGACCGCCTCGCTGAACGACATGAAGATAACACCGTGCTTCGAGAGCGTCTCTTGGAAGGTCGTCTTCACCGAGGTCGAGTCCATGACGGCGTCGACGGCCACGCCCGAGAGTTTCTTCTGTTCGTCGAGCGAGATGCCGAGTTTGTCGAAGGTGGCTAACAGCTCTGGGTCGACCTCGTCAAGGCTCTGCTTCTGCTGCCTTTTGCGCGGTGCGGCGTAATAGATAATGTCTTGGTAGTTGATTTCGGGGATGTCGAGATGCGCCCAGTTGGGTTGTTTCAGCGTCTGCCAGTGGCGGAAGGCCTTCAGGCGAAACTCCAACAGCCACTCGGGTTCCTCTTTTTTCTTGGAAATCAAGCGGATGATGTCTTCATTCAGGCCTTTCGGCACGAAATCGGTCTCAATGTCGGTCACGAAACCATATTCGTAGTCTTTATTTGTGACCTCGCTGATGATATTTTCGTTAGGATTTTTATCCATGATTCTGCTTTTTTGACTTCGGGACTTCGAGACTTCGGGACTACGGGATAACCTAATTCGTCTCGCAGTCCCGTAGTCAATTCGTCCCGCGTCCTTATCTTATTAAGAATGATTTCAAATTAGGCTGCAAAGATAAGAAATAAAGCGGTGTGGAAGGTCATTGTGCGACAATTTTTCAAATGGTCGAAATTTGATGGCAAAACAATGATACTTTGATTGTTTCTCAAATTATACAAAATATAAAATAAATAATTGATATACAATATTATAAAAAATACATGATTTCAAAACTTTAGATTTTTTATGTTTAAAACTTTAGATTTTTACTATTTTCCTGCATTATCAACGGTATTGATTATGTGTCGTGGAAGGATTGGGGTACATAAAATGGATAGAAAAAAGGCTTCGCCTATTCGACGAAGCCTTTGACATTCAATGTTATCTGCTGACCATCACTTAATGTGACTTTTATTGAGTTGCTTATGCTCATCCCTTGCCTGCCATTGGGGTTATATAACACAACCACATAACCCGCTTCACCAGGGCGTATAGCTCCTGATGTATAATCCACAGTTAACGCTGAACTTGTGTTGGTGACATTTTGGATATACACGTTGTTGCTGGTTGGATTTTGCAAGACAAATTGTCCTCGTGCCGAGCCCGACAACACATTAATCCTTCCCAAATTGCATGTTGTGTTCTCAAAATATGGGCTGCCTTGTGGAATGGCAGGTTGTTGCACAAGAACCGCTGTCCGCACCAAGCGTACACTAAACTCACTCGCTCCATAACGCCAACTGTTGGCATGAGCGTACGCGTCCCTTCCGTTCATCCTTAACAATTTCCTGTTGGAATTAAGAGCGTCCAATTCTTCTTGAGTCGGCAAACGCCAATCGTTGTAGCCGTATGCACTATTCTTATTTGTAGCTTGGATTAACGATGTTGGTGCAGAAGTGAAAACGCCCAAATCCTCAGGATAGACATAGAGGTAATCATACAACAGATAAGGCGATGAGGCAACAGCAACATTCTGATTGGGAAGTTCCAGATTGTCGGCTAATTGCATGGCCACATGGCGCATCAGTTCGCGTTCAGTGCCACCCTTCTGCTCACCACCAGCCACGGAAAGCAACTCTCCCGTGTTCACGCTAACCAAACGAATATCCACATTGTATTCGCCGACATCGTATTTTGTGAAATGATCGGAGCCATAGCGAGTATCTCTGGAGATGAAGTTGATGGTTCCCGTGACGACGGCATCTACTTTCAATATGCCACCGATTTTCTGTCTTTGGGCATCCGATAATTCCGACATTTGAAAATGCTGCTCTCGGATGACTTTATTGACTTGTGTGCGTTCCACAATGGAGAAACAACCCGAATTGAACAATTCCACCGAAAGCATATCCGCCAAACCATCCACTTGCGATTGGGTGCGGCTAACTCCTGCATTCAAATTGAGGATAGCGATGCGCAAGCGATTTTGTGCCGAAACATTCCAAACCGTGAACAAGAGAAACGCAAATAGAATGTACTTGCTTCTTTTCATTGTTTTATTGTGTTATCGCATTATAGATGGCCTCCAAGCCTTCTAATTGGAACATTGCTGTTTTTGATGAGCCACTTTGTTTGTAGCTTAAAACCAAAGTGCCTTTATCCTTGATTTGGCTCAAGATGGAAGCATCTTGCTTTATAGTGCCCTTGAAACGATCATATTGTACATGCAAAAAAACGTTTTGATTGGAATCTTCTATTTTTCCAAAAGAAAAACTTTGTTCTGGCGAACCATCGAAAGAAAGCATCAAATATGCAAGCTCCGCTCCGCTTGAAGTCTCCGTTCTATAGCCTGTTGCCAACTTATCCATTATAAATCCCCATGATAGGTTTCCTTCGTTATTCCATATACACAAAAAAACGTCTTTCGTTGTCGATGCAAGGTAAATCACACTTCTGTCATCGTTCCATTGCCATTTGCCGTACATATCGGAGTTATCAGCATTGAGTTCGCTGGCGTTTTTTGTTTCTGAAATAAATCTTATTGGTTTATTGGTGAGCTTTATCTTGGTTAAATATTCGAAAGCGTTTGTTCTCTCTTGATTCTGAACTCCATAATCATAAAGAATCCTCTCATTACCTCGTGTTGCTATAACAATGTCATCGCCTAAAAACTTAATGAAACTACCTTTATCATCCTTACCATACTCTAAAACAAAGGTATAACTATAACTATTATCGGTATAAGGGAAATCGTAACGGTATTCATCACACTGAGTCCCTACAACTCTTCCTAAATACCATTTGTCATATCTTGTTTGATATTTATAATGACCTCCTGGCGTTCTTTCAGTTATATTTAGTTGAAGAACCATTTTTTCAGATTGCCAACATAGAATCCCACTGCCAAAAATGTATAACTCAATAGAAGAACCTCCTTGAGGATCAAGATTCATTTTATTTGCATTACTACATGATAAGTAGACGGTGTAATCACTGTTGATTACGAAGCTCATTTTTTCACCACAGCGTTTTCCTCCATGCTCAAGGTCTATGTTATTAAACTGTAATTCGATTTTTCTTGATTTTGGGATGTTATTGTAGAACTCCCATTGCGACACTTGCCCCCAAGCCCCGTTCAAAAAGAACAAGGACAAGACTATGACCAATAATAATTTTGTATTTTTCATCTCATTCCAGTTTAAGTCGTTATTTCAACCCTAGTTTTTTCTTCACCAACGGTGTTGCATCAATGGCATCATCACCGATATATACGATAGCACCCGAAGTAATATCCATCATATAGGTATAGCCTTGTTCGCGCGTTACCGCACTGATGGCCTTTTGTAGTTTTTCTCTAATTGGCGTATAAAGAGAGGCTTGTTTGTTAGCATATTCCTTATCCGCGTTCTCTTGGAATGCTTGAATGCGGTTTTGCATGTCAAGGATTTCGTTCTGTTTGGTTTTCTTCATCAATTCGGACAAAGAATCTTGTTGCTCCTCGTATTCTTGAACTTTTTTCCTGTACTCTTCGGCCATGGAATTGAGTTGTTGTCCTAGTTCTTCGTAGTAGGCATTAAGTTCTTGTTCCGCTTTGGAGGTTTCGGGCATTGCTTCCAAGATTTCAACTGTGTTGATATGCGCTACAACAGGCTCTCCAGTATTGTTTTTATTCTGAATGACCAACTCGTCATCAATTGGAATCTCCTCTTGGATGCCAGTATCGTTTCCCGCCAAGTTTTCCAAAACTAATGCAGTCGTATCGTGAATTGCGATTGTGTCTACTACTGTAGTTACTTCGTTAGGTTTTGCTGTCTTTTCTTTTGTCTTACAACCTCCTATGAGTGCAAGAGCCGTTAGAATGATAATTCCAATCTTTTTCATTTTCTTGTGATTTAATTATTACTTGTTTGATTAACTAGTTCCTATTTCCAAACAAGCACAAAAAAAGCGTGAAACTTCCTTGTTTCCCGCTCCTTTAGGTGTTTGGCGTAACCCGATATATCCAAGAAATAAGTCCGTCTCACGCTTTAACATGAGCATACCGACTTTAATCTGATATATCTTCTTTTTAAAATCGCCAAACTTCAAAGGAGAAGAATCCAGTTTTAATGCTGTTATTTATGTCGTTTCATTTCACGCAAATCTGCGCTTTTTTTTACATATTCGTTTCGTTTTATGGGTTACTGTTTGTGTTTTTATCGGTGCAAAAATACATTTTTTTTCAAAGGTACAAGGGAGAAAAGCATTTTTTCCGTTAGTTTTGCACCCTGTATGAGCAAAGAAAACAAGAAACACGGCTTTGGATTCTATTTCGGCAGAGTGATGGCTGGCATCGGTATCGTGCTGCTATTGACGGTTTTGGCAGTATATCTCTCCGTGCCTACCTATAGTTTCAAGGAGCCGAAACCCTTCAGCGGCGAATACCTCTACAACCCTTACCAGGACATGAACCCCGACCAATGGAAGAAGTACCATTTCCATTGTCACTCGCGCAAATATTTCGGCCTGACCAATGGCCGAAAGAGTGCCGAACGCACCATCGACAGCGTATACACGGTATTGGGCTATGACCATTTCGGGATTTCCGATTATATGGGCATCAATGAGCATGGTGCGGATAGAGAGGACTATATCCCAGCCTACGAACATGGCTACGGTCTCATCCGCAAGACGCACCAAATCTGCATCGGGGCTGAGAAAGTGTTCTGGATTGATTTTCCTTTTGTCCAGAATCTCAACATGAAGCAATATATGCTCAACAAGTTGGGCGAGCGTTGCCGTTTCGTCATGCCTGCCCATGCTTCATTCACCAAGGGTTATAAGGTGAGCGACATGAAGCTATTGAGCAATTATCGTTTGCTTGAGGTGGTCAATCCATACGGCAATGCCATTGAACATTGGGACATGGCTCTTTCCAACGGGCATCGCGTGTATGCGCTTGGCGACGATGACACGCACAACATTAAAAACGAGCATGAGGTGTGCCGTTACCTGACCATGGTCAACACGCCCGACCTTGCCCCAGAACACGTTTACGATGCTTTGGATAAAGGCCTGTGTTATGCTGTGGAGTTTGACAACTGGTATTATTATCCACTGACCCTTGCGCAAAAGGCAGATGATGCTAGGACGTTAGATTATCTCACTCGGGCCCAATTGGTTGGCGATACTTTGATCATTGAGACTTCAGCCGAACTCATGCGTGAGGTGAAGTTTATCGGACAGGACGGAAAGGTGCTGAAAACCATGGAAAATGTTGGTACGGCTTATTATGTCATCCAACCTGAAGATACTTACGTCCGCACCCGTATCGACTTGAACGGCAGGCATTTCCTGTATTTGAATCCCGTCACGAGGCATTCGTCTGCCGATATGGTTGATGGCCGTCTCGACAGCATCAACTATGCTCAAACGGGATTGTATTGGTTGGTATACATAGTGGCACTGGTGGCCTTTGTCTGGTATCTTTTCAAAAAAGCCAAGGAGAAGAAAGCATGATTTGCGTTCAAGATAACGAAAAGAAAATCCATCGGATTCTCGTTTTGCTTCTATTGGTCAGTGTAGTGGTAAGAGGCGTGGCGGCGGCTTTGTTGGAGTTTGGCAATGATGAGGTCTATTATTGGACTTATGCCCTTTATCCCGACTGGAGCCACTTCGATCACCCGCCTATGGTGGGTTGGATGATACAGCTTTTTAGTCTTAACTTGTTGTTCGACAGCGAGTTTTTTATTCGGTTGTCGTCCATCGTTTTTATGACGATTGACACTTACATTGTCTATCGCATCGGAAATGACATCAAAGATGCACGGACGGGGCTTTATGCTGCTTTGTTGTATACGGCTTCCATCTACGCTTTCGTCATCACGGGTGTTTTCATTATGCCCGACACGCCTTTGATGCTGTTTTGGCTGTTGGCTTTTTGGATGGGTGTTAAGTATTATGGGACGGTGCTTCGACAGGCTCAGCAACCTACACTTTTGATTCTTTTCGGATTGTTTGCGGGTTTGGCGATGTTGTCCAAATACTCAGGGATTTTCCTTTGGGTTGGGATGATGCTTTATATCCTGATTTTCAATCGGAAACAACTGAAGAATCCTTGGCTTTATCTTTCATTGCTCATTTCAGCAGCCTGTTGTTTCCCCATACTATATTGGAATCTTCGCAACGGTTTCGTCAGTTTCGGTTTTCATGGCGACCGCGTTAGTCTATTCGGCAAGCCCAACTTGGCTTACTTCGGCACTGAACTGGCTGGAGAACTGGCTTATAACAATCCCGTGAATTTCGTTTTGGCCGTCATTGCGGTCGTTGCGGCTTTCAAAGGCAGGATCGACTTGGAAAAAACGGTGATGCGATGGGTACTTTGTACGGCTCTACCGCTGATTCTTGTTTTTCTTTTCTTTTCACTTACCCGTCCCACTTTGCCACATTGGAATGCGCCTGCCTATTGCTTGCTTATCTTGTTGACAGCATGTTTCTTGAGCACGAAGCATAAAGTAGTGGAGGGACGTTTCGTGATACCCAAGTCCGTGGTGGCCGCCTTGTGTGTTGTGGGTTTTACGGTGGTGTTCGGTGTTGTTGAAATCAAAACGGGTGTTATCCCGCTTGACCGTCACACTGAGCCCGAAATGTTGGGGCGCAACGATTTCACCCTTGACATGTACGGCTGGTGGCAGCTGGAGGCGAAATTTGCCGCTTTGCGCGAACAGAAAATCGCCGAAGGTGTGATGAAAACAGAAGACGGTATCGTGGCCGACGAATGGTTCCCTTTGGCCAATCTGGATTATTATGTGGCACGGCCTTTAGGCATGAAAGTGATGGGCGTAGGTTATCTTGATAAGCTGCACAAATACCTGTGGATCAATGAGAAACGTGGTGGATTCCGAAAAGGGGAGGACTTCTGGTTCCTTACCGACAGTCGTTATCTGAAAAATCCAAATGCACTTTATCCGGGCGGTTTCGAGTCCATCGAATTCATCGACACCATCACCATTGAGCGTGGCGGCAAACCTGCCAAGAATTTCTTTGTCTATGCTTGCAAAGGTTTGATTTATATGCAACCTACTGCTGCCGAAACAATCGCCAAAGCCAAACAAAAATGACGCTGTCGTGAGACCTTTGAAGTCGACATATAAACATCAAACCCTTATCGAGTGTGCGGCCTTGCTTGCCATCGCCACCATGCTTCGCATATGGTATGTAGGCAAGACCGACCTCGGCGGTGATGAGAGTTTCTCGCTTTACATGGCCTTGCAAAGTGTCCCTGATCTCGTTAGGATGCTTTGTCAGGGTGACAACCCGCCGCTTTGGGAGTTGCTGCTGCATTTTTGGGTGAAAGTTTTCGGTATCTCTGAAGTCGCCATACGTAGTTTATCACTCATTTTCAGCGTCCTAACTGTTGTTCCGATTTATCTTGTTGGAGAGAAATACCTTCATCGGCTCGTTGGTCTCGCAGCCTCGTTAAGTTATTGCTGTTCCACTTTTTCCATCTATTTGGCGCATGATTGCCGTGTCTACAGCCTTATCGGGTTCCTCACAGCCAGCTCGGTTCTGTTGTTTGTCAGCAGTGTGAAGCATCCTAAAACCTACAAATTCGTTTTGCTGACGCTTGTCAATCTCATGCTCATGTATGGCCATTACCTTTCCGTTTGGATTATCGTGATGGAGTTTGTCATCGCGTTGGGTATCAAGTGTATTAGGAAAAGGATTTGGAAGCATTACCTAATTCATGCCGCTTCGCTTATCATTTTATTTACGCCAATGTTTCCTGTGCTGTTCAGGCGTTTCATGGATTCGGGTGTGCACGGAACATGGATTGCCAAGACCACGAGCATCGAAGCACTTTATGACTTTCTGTGGAGGATGTGCAATGTTCCAGTCACAACGGTTTTGGCCATAGGAATCCTTATAGCGGTACTCATTAAGTTGATTGTCAGTGTTTTACAAAATAAACTGCAATTCGGCAGTATCGGCATCTTAACTTTGCTTTGGGTGATTCCATTGTTGGTCTCGTTTGTGCTTTCCTATTTCACGGGCTTTTTCCTTGACCGTTATTTCTATTTCCTTTTCCCCGTATTCTATCTGTCCGTTGCGGCTTATTGTGTTTATCTGTTTCCGAAACGCAAGCAATTGGGTATAGGCCTGATGGCTCTTTTTGCTGTGTCGATGGCTGTCTCCTGTTCGCCCGATAGTTCCACCAAGCGATTCAGTGGATGGCATATGAATGTAAAACCTATTGTAAATCAATTGGTTGAAGAAAAGGAAAGCAAGAATGCGCTTGTGGTCCTGCCTGAGTATTTCGATAAGCAATTCGTCTATTATTTGGATGGGAAGCACGAGATTTTCCGCACCCAAAGCCAACCGACGAATTATTATGTATTTAAGGATTATTTGCTGAAACAGGGCTATTTTTACGACTTTAACTACTCCGAAGCCGATTTGAAAGCCTATTCCGAGGTGGTCTTTCCCTACCACAAATGGATGCCTATCAATGGGTTAGTGGAATATTTGGAAAACGAGGGCTTTCATCTTGAAAGGGAAAATGATGCCAATCCATTCGCGGTTAGTTATTTCACGCGATGATGATTATGGCTGCTTCCTATGTAGCAGGTACAATGTTCCGTCGGTAGCTATCGTCTCAAAACTGTCTCGGTTGCCGAATATTGGTACGCCAAATCGTGAAATGTCAAAATATGGTTTGGTAATCAGCACATATTCGGCTCCCGTGTCTTTGTTGCTCTCGAAGTCTTCGATATGATGTCGAAGTGCTAGATGGGGCACGAACATCGTCGCGGCACACACGTATGCGTCATCGGGGATTTGGTTGATAAGCTCGCGGGCGTAGGCTGCGTCAAAATTGTTCTGTCTGTAGTGACGACCTTGATAGATGCATGTTTGTTCAGGAATGACATACGAGCGGGGCACACCAATGGTAAAGAAAGTGGTTAGAATGATGGAAATCAACAAACCACCACCGACAATGAGACGCCAAAGTTGCTGTTTTATTTTGATGATGACCAAAAAGGAAGAGATGATTAAAATGGGCATAAACTCCACCGAATATTGAACCGACACCCCCCAAAACATGCCATCGGATGCCAGCATTTTTTGTGCAATCAGTGGAATCAGCATCACCAAATAATTGGGCTTCAGCAAAGTAAGCAACATTCCAGATGCCAAGGCACAGAAATAAAACTCCGCTTTTACGCCATCGAAACGATGTAAGGTGCTGGTGTTGGTGAATAGGATGCGTAATGTCTCGCCAGGATGCACAATCAGATTCTTGGCTATTTCCAAATAGTTGTCGCCTAGGTAATTATAACGCATAATGCCCCGCGCTCCTAACCGAGGCATTATCACCATGTTGACCACAACAAAATAAGCTACGGCAAAAAGAGCACAGCCCAGCAGATACCAAATGGCCTTCCTTTCCTTGCGATAGTCCCATATTAAACCTAATGCGATGAAAAGCAGCCATAAAGACAAGTTTTCCTTTCCAATGACCAACAGAACGGCAAATAAGGAAGCCCAGCCATAGCGTCCTTTTTTAAGGTAATACAGCATCCAAGGCATCATCATGGTAGATACTACATTGGAATGGTAATCATAAGCAAGGGGATGAAGAACGCCAAAAGAAAAGAAGAACGCGATTGTGGCCAACAAAGGCATTGTATCGTCGTCGGTATAAAGTGCAATCAATTTGTAAATCCCATAACCTCCGAACAAAACGGCTGCAATTTGGACAATAAGTAATGTGTAACTTCCAAAAAGATACATCAAAGGCGATAGAATGATGAGATATAAGTCAAAATGTGCACTCAAGGCTGATTGTGGTGCCATGTCAAGCATGAACAAGTCGGCTCGACGGAAATGGGCATACTCATACATGAAATGGGTATAAAGTCCCAAATCGAGCGCATAGGTCTTGAAAAGGTAGTGGTTGACCAATGAAATGAGGGCATAAACCACACCAGCGGCGGTGAAAACCGCCGCCAGCGTGATGTTTTTCTGCCGTTGGTTCAAGGTCAGCGACTTCATCAGCCTTCCGCTTGGAACAAGGTGATGATGTTCAGAATGACCTCCGAAGCTTTCATCATGCTTTCAAGTGGCACATACTCCAGCTTGCCGTGGAAGTTGTGTCCGCCAGCGAAGATGTTGGGGCAGGGGAGACCCATGAACGAGAGGTTGGCGCCGTCGGTGCCGCCACGGATGGGCTGCACTTTCGGCTTGATGTTGGCCATCTCCATCGCTTTAATCGCTCTTTCCACGATGAAGAAATGCGGTTCCACCTCTTGGCGCATGTTGTAGTATTGGTGCTTCAGTTCCAGCTTCACCACGTCGCCATATTTTTTGTTGAGGAACTCAGCCACCGAGGTGATGAGGGCTTTCTTCTCCTCGAACTTCTGTCTATCGTGGTCACGGATGATGTACGACATGTTGGTTTCTTCTACTGTACCGTTGATTTCAGTCAAGTGGAAGAAGCCTTCATAACCCTGTGTGAAGCGCGGGCGTTGTTCCACGGGCAGCATCTCGTTGAGTTCCATGGCGATGAGCATGGAGTTCACCATCTTGTCCTTGCCGTAGCCAGGATGGATGTTACTGCCTTGGATGTGGATCTTTGCGGCGGCGGCGTTGAAGTTTTCGTATTCCAACTCGCCGATTTCGCCGCCGTCCATGGTGTAGGCGTATTTCGCACCGAATCTCTTTACGTCAAATTTCACCACGCCGCGCCCGATTTCTTCGTCAGGGGTGAAACCAATCTTGATTTCACCGTGCTTGAAGTCGGGATGTTCCATCATATATTGTGCGGCATACATGATTTCGGCCACGCCAGCTTTGTCGTCGGCCCCGAGCAGCGTCGTGCCATCGGTGGTAATCATGGTCTGACCCTTGTATTGCTGCATTTCGGGAAATTCCGACACGCGCAGGACGATGTTCTTTTCCTTGTTCAAGACGATGTCGTTGCCGTCATAGTTCGGGATGATTTGTGGCTTGATGTCGGCACCCGAAGCGTCTGGCGAAGTATCCACATGGGCGATGAAACCAACTGCGGGGATGGGTTTGTCCACGTTGGATGGGATGGTGGCCATCACATAGCCGTATTCATCCAACTCGGCGGCAATGCCAAGGGCTTGCAGTTCATCGCGGAGCATTCGCAAAAGGTTCAGCTCTTTTGCGCTGCTGGGCTGTGACTCGGAGTTTTCGTCGGAGGTCGTCTCCACGGAGACGTATCTCAAGAATTTGTCTAAAAGCTTTTCCATTTTGTGCGGTTTAATGTGGCACAAAAATAAAGAAAATAACAATATGCCCATAGATTCCTTTCGGATTTTGAAGGCATGTCATACCGAACCTGCAAGGTGAGAGTATCTATGCCTTCAAAATCCTCGGAATGACATGGGTATTTACCGTTTTTCGGCGTGTTTTCTCGTGCGACGGCGATCCTTGGCCCACAAGCCATACACCTCGCTGACGTTACCGGCAGTCGTAAAGGCTTGGATCTCATTTTTGTTTAGGAACTCCATCAAGGCGGAGAACTCGTCCTTGGTCAGCAAGGCCTCCAATTCGATGGACTTCTCGTTGGTGTAGCCACCGATGACCTCATACAAGGTGCAACCACGGTCCAAGTCGTCGATGATGTAACGGCGGATGCGGTCATAGTCCTTCGAGACGATGCACACACGTTTGCGGTTGTTGAGGCTTGCGGTGAAGTAATCAACGATGATGCCGTTGATCCAAGTACCAATGAGGCCGATGACCACCATTTGGAACGGATTGATGGCGAAAGCTGAGAGGCAGATGATACCACCTGCGACTGTCACCGACTTGCCGATGTCGAAATGCAAGTACTTGTTGACGATTTTGGCAAGGATGTCAAGGCCGCCCGTCGAGGCGTTGATGGAGAACATGATGGTCTGTGCTGCACTCAGAATCAGCACACAGCAGAGTAAGTCGAACCAGGGGTTGCCCATCACCGACATGGCATCTGGAGCACCGCCGGGCATCTTGGCGATGTATTCGTTGGCGACGGCGAAGTTTTCCCAAGGGTAAATCCATTCGCAGACCTTGGTCAGGGGACCGAGAATCATGGCGCAGTACACCGTCTTCAGACCGAACTCCTTGCCGATGAGGATGTAAGCCAGAATCAGCAGGATGGCGTTGATAATGGAAATCATCATTGACAAGCTAATGTTGATGCCCATGCTCGTAAAGACGTTGGTCAGCACGATGGATAGACCCGAGATGGAGCCCACAATCAGTTTGCTGGGCACGAGGAAATAATAGACGCAGATGGCTGTCATCATCATGCCCATGGTCATAATCAGCAGCTCGACCCAGAACTTCTTGCTCACCAAAGCCTGGCCGATTTCCTTCATTATGTCGTTAAACTTGCTCATAAAAGTTTGATTTGTAACTTTTTAATTAAAAATAAGATTCCAATTTTTGCGGCTGCAAAGGTCGGAATCTTTTTTGAGATAAAGAAGCGAAATGGGAAATAAAAAAACAGCGGGCGAGAATCTCCCGCCCGCTGCAATCAATTACCAGCTGCCTTTTCCCTTACAGCTTGGGCAAGTTGTGTGATAGTGGTTGTCAGCAACGGTCTTTCCGCATTCTTTGCAATACTTGGTGTTGCCGAAAGAAGGGACGCCCTTGGTTTCTGATACTCTTCCTGTCCCACCACACAGGCCGCATTTGTGTGTCTTGGTTGTTGAAGAGCTCTTGGAAGCGGTTGATGAGGAAGAGCTGCTGCCGATTTGGTATCCGTTGGCGGCGGCACGGGCATTGGCTCTCTTGAAATCTTCAAAGCTGATGGTGGAAGCACCCGGGAGTCCGCTCCTCTTATAGTTGAGGTAGGCTTGGTATTGCGGGTCGCTGCTGGTTGTGGTTCCCATCATTCCCGTGGAATAGGTCGGGGCGAAAGCGGTAGGGCTGGCGGCCATTCCCATCAGCATGGCATCGGCCATACCTCCGGCTATTTCCAGCATGACGTCGCATGAGCTGAGTGAGAAAGATGCAGTCATTAACATGATTGCTGCGATTGTTCTGATGTTTTTCTGTGACTTTTTCATTGTTTTGTCTCCTTATTACTTTTGTTTGTTGATTTTGTTTTGTTGTTTACATCCATAAAGAAGGGACAGGTTGCCGATTTCTACCACCAGTTGTGAGAAAAATTCTATTATTTTTTAAAATATTCTATAAAATATTTATTTACAATGAATTATAAAATCACAAATATTTGCATCAGGGTTTTATCGGATTAGATTGTTGTTGGTGGATTGCGTTTCTAAATAGTCGTAGTCATATGATCCTCCTATCCTGTTAAAAAGAATCCATGACGGTCCTAAGAAACCTAGTGGATACACTATTATGGCCCCCGCCACAAGGTTGATAGTGCTACGGTTTATGTCTTTATAATCCAAAGCAAAAGGAATGTATTTGTCAGAATCGGGTGCCTTTGCTTGCAAAAAAGCACAATAACCGCCATTTCGTCCCAATTTGACTTGCGTAGAGCCACTTTGGTCAATTACTGATAGGATTTGTGTTCCGTTAAGATTTGTGATGACGGTACCTGGGGTGCCGTAAACTGTCATTTTTTGTGTTGGATTGCAGGATTCCAAAAGAATAACGGAAAGCATAAAAGCTAAAAGCTGAATTTTTTTCATATTTCAATCATTTATAGTTGTAAAACAAATTGTGGCTGGTTTTTTGTGCATTGTAATTCTCTTTTTTTGCATCTTTCTCACAAGAAGCTCCTCTACCTTTCCATGGCGCACCTCCAAAACACAGTGTGTACCATTCCTCATCAAACAAATCATCTTTAGCCATATAGACAGCCCTCAAAGCATCGTTAACATAACCTTTTTGTTTGACGAGCGATACAATCATTGAGTTTCCGTAAAGCATAGTCTCCACTTTGTCATAACTTTTTCCGTCATCGATAGAATAGGAAATGGTGATGTTGCAACTGGAAAAGCAGTTGTCAGGGGTATAAGCCTTATTTATTTCTGTATTGCCTTTTTGAGCCAAATCCGCGAGCATTTCTATTCCAAAAGATGTTTCTTGGAATGTTCGTCCCATTGTGGCTTTGCCATGAGGCGCAATTGAGGTTGTGGGCTGGTCAACGATGTAAGTTGTATTGGTGGTGGTTGTAGCGTTCTCATTCGCACCGCCTACATTGATACCGCTCAATAGGGTTCCTGCTACGCCACCAACGCCTGCAGCTCTCGCTACTGATCCGAGATTTACACTGGCGCCTGTGGTTTGACCTGTAGTGGTTGATTGTGCCAAGACATTAACCGTAGGATCGTAATAGGGGATGGAATTGCCATTACGGTCACTAAAGAATGATTTCGTTCGATCGATGACCATGATATTGTCAGTGTTGTTTTGTATTTCAACATTGATATTACCATGGCTGTCAATGTCAACTGCAACGATGATTTCCGCATCTGATGGAATTTGTGACTGGGTAATGGGGCTTTTTGCACGAACAGATTGATAGGCAATACCTTTTACGTCAAGGTATGAAGCGCAAGACGACAACGCCCCAATAGTTGTCGCGACAAGCATTAGCAGGATGAGTTTTGTGATTTTCATTATTGATCCTCCTTTGTTTTTACATTTAGTTTATTGTTTGTTTTGTTGTTCATTGTAATAGAGAAGGAATTTTGTACATTTCTACCACTAATGATTGTGTTTTTTTAATACATACCTCATGCTACAAACAAATCATCCATTGTGACAGTATTATAGATGCTTCCAGAATAGAGGTTTTTTTTCAAGCCGTAAGTAGTGACCAAAATCGTATGAATGGCTTCCTTCGCCTTGGTGAAATGCACGAAAGTATTTGTCCGCTCGCGAAGATGTGCCTCATATTCCCCAGTCACTACGAAATCGGATTCGCAGTATTTCATCTCGCAAATGTCAATGACATGGTCGCCGCGACAAAGGAGCAAGTCTATCTGGACTCCGGGCCATTCCGTTCCGTCCTTGTCGATTTGTTTGGGCGATGACCACGAACAGATGTTCGTTAACACTCCTTTGATGCTCAACTTGTTCCTTATTTGGCTAATGTGATGCAAGCATACCTGCTCAAAGGCATATCCCGACCATGCATTTCTTACATTTTCCTTGATATTCGACCAATAATGCTCGTCAAGGCCCGTTCTACCGTCAATGAATTTCAAATAGTATAACGAGAACAGATCTGTCAACTGGTACAGGTTCCCGTTCTTCTTCTTGCCGTATGCCGAATACTTTCGTATGAAATCGCATTTGCAGAGATTGTCAAGCACTTCTGATAACTTACCGCTGTCCTCGCTCCCTAAAGCATCCTTTATCTCCTTCAAAGTCAACCCTTTGTTTTTTTTCGCTACGGCTTCAACCACCTGCTGATAAATGGTAGAGGATTTGAACAGTGAACGGAACAAGAAGGCATATTCCGTTCGCAAAGGAGCGCCTTTCCTGTAAAACAAGTTGTCAATGTTTTTGTCGAATGGGAGGCCTTTCTCCAACATGTCAAGATAATACGGGATGCCACCCAAAATCATGTAGGCTTCCAAAATCTGGTAACGGTTCCATCGTATGCCTTTCTTTTGGATTAGGAATTGCTCCACTTCATGCAAGGTAAAAGGCGCGAGATAGATGGAGCGGGACGATCGCCCATAAAGTCCGCCTTTGTCACCGATAATCTTGTCAAGCATCCACGAGGTGGCCGACCCGCACACAATCAGTTTCAATCCGTCGCGCGTTGAGCCCCAAGTGTTCCAAAAATAGCTGAAAGCTTTGAGGAAATTGGATTTTGGCGTGTCCATCCAAGGCAATTCGTCAAAGAAAACGACCAAACGTTTTTTATTCACCGAAGACAAGTGTTCCTTTAGTTGCCCAAATGCCTCAAACCAATTCTTGGGCAATGGTCGCGACACTTTGCTATATTGATGGAGCGCATCGGAAAACAAGGCAAGTTGCACTTTCATTGGGGTTTCGAAACTGCCCGTAAAGAAGAAATCAAACTGCTCCTGAAAGTAGTATTTGATGAGATAGGTCTTTCCTACTCGTCTGCGTCCATACACAGCAATAAGCCTTGCTTCTTGCTCATCGCATATATTTTTCAACACATGCTGCTCGTATTCTCTTCCTATGATGCGGTATTTCATATCGTTATGGTTTTGAATAACCGATGCAAAGATACAACTTTTTCAATTATAATGGTGCCGAAACTCGATTTTTTCACCACTTTCGGCACGATTATAATTTATTTTGGTGCCGAAACTCGATTTTTTATGGACTTTCGGCACCAAAATAAACCAATTGTTGAGAACCTGAAATGGGTAATCATGTGCAATTTTGAGGCTTTACCAATAACCTTTTCCCTTACAACTCGGGCAAACCGTGTGATAGTGATAGTCTGGAACGGTTTTTCCACATTCACTACACCATTTGGTGTTGCCAAAAGAAGTAGCATTATTCTCTATTACTCTACCACTTCCACCACAAAGACCACATTTATGTGTTTTCTGTGGGGTCGGCGTGGGCGTAGGGGTGGGTATAGGCGTGGGCATAGGAGTCGGTGTTGGATTATATGGGTCTATAATAGTCGGTGTTGGTGTAACGACAACGCTTCCGCCTCCACCGCCACCTGGCTTTCTGATAAGCGAGCAAGTTTCCTGTCCGGCAGGTGCCGTAGCGCGTTTGTACACATACACATCGCCATTGTCAAGTACTACATTTAGAACACTTTTGTCAGCGTTAAATTTGAATGTTGTGGATTTACCCCAGTAACTAGAACCTTGGTAGACGGTGTATTGTGAGTTGCTATAGCCATTATTGCGAGAGAGGCTGCCATGTCCCACTCCCATTCCTTTATTGTCAGATTCGTAACAAATATCGCTCAAGAAAGTGATAAATTGACCTCCTGAAACACTCTTATTAGTGTTGCCTCCATGTCGTATGGAAGATAGTTTATAATAACTAACATTCTGCGCAGTTGCAGTAACTCCCACAAAATTGAAGATTATAAGGATTATTGTTTTATTCATTTTATTCATTGAGAAAATCATAATTTACAGCTTCTGGGAGCAAATCATCTTTATCTATGCGAATATAAGTCTTTTTCCTATCAACGTTATCTCCCTCCCACATGATAATGGATGATTTGTCATTAGCTATTGCAATATAACAAACTATCGTGCTTCCCCATTGTGAACTTGATACACTTTTATAAACCTCTCTCATAGATGTTGACATGTTGGAATTATATAAATACGTTCTAATATGTTGGCAAACATTATACTGGTTGGAATATCGATAACCCATTTTATTTTGATAATAGTCTAATTGCTGCTTCAAAACATTTTCACCTTTTTTTAGTTCTCTTTTTATTGAGGAATACCATCCTTGTGAATGTACCAAGGAACTCCCGTCAAAAGAAACTACTTGAACAAACACGTCAGGTCCTCCGTTTTTTGGATTATTTGCCCCAGCCTCGATGTAATAGCATTCTTCGCTGCTGTAAATTTGTGCCTTAGCCACATTTACAATTCCCATTGCCATGCAAAGCATGACCAACCATTTGAAATTCATCTTTTTCATTTTTAATTCTCCTTAGTTTTAAGTTCGATTTTTTTTAGTTATAGATTTTAATGTTGTTTCATTTACGATAATATAGAGTAGGGCTTTCCTGAATTTCTACCACTTTACACCATTTTTTTATCAATATGATGTGGTCCTCTTTGCCATCTGGCCTTATCTGATGGAATGGTAGACAAAAATAGGGAAAATCTGGAACGCATAAGTAAAAAAGGAATAGTTTTTATTACTTTTGCGCAAATTTCAGCATATGACCCTTCTTGACTGGCTCCCGATAACGAAGAAAGAGACCGACCTGCGTGGTTGGGACGAGGTGGACATCGTGTTCGTCACGGGGGATGCGTATGTCGATCATCCGGCTTTTGGGGCGGCGGTCATTGGGAGAGTGCTGGAACACAATGGTTTCCGCGTGGCACTCATCCCGCAACCCAACTGGCGCGACGACTTGCGCGACTTCAAGAAGTTCGGCAAGCCGAGGATTTATTTCGGTGTTTCGGCAGGCTGCATGGACTCGATGGTGAACCACTACACCGCCAACAAGCGCCTGCGCAGCAACGATGCCTACACCCCTGGCGGCGAGGCAGGCTTTCGTCCCGACTATGCTACTGTGGTCTATTGCAACATCCTGAAAAAACTCTATCCCGATGTGCCTATCGTCGTGGGCGGTATTGAGGCCTCGTTGCGCCGCGTCACGCATTACGACTACTGGTCGGACAGCCTGAAACCCAGCATTTTGGTCGACTGTAAGGCCGACATTGGTGTATACGGCATGGGCGAACTCACCATGGTGGAAATCGCCAAGGCCATCCAAAGCGGGAAAAAAGTCAGCGAACTGACCGACATCAAGCAGACCTTCTTCCTGCATGACAAGAAAACACCGCTCCCTGATTTCGAAGGCGAGACCATTGAACTCGTCTCCCATGAGGTATGCCTGAAAGACAAGAAAAAATATGCCTCCAATTTCCGACACATCGAAGAAGAGTCGAACAAGAAATACGCGGCGAGATTGATACAAGACGTTGGTAACCAAAGGCTTATCATTAATCCACCTTTGCCGACCTTCACTACGGAACAAATTGACGCTTCCTTTGACCTGCCTTACACACGTTTGCCGCATCCCAAATACGCCAAGCGTGGTGTCATCCCCGCTTACGAGATGATTCGGCACTCCGTCAACCTGCACCGTGGCTGTTTTGGCGGCTGCGCTTTCTGCACCATATCGGCGCATCAAGGCAAGTTTGTGGCCTCGCGCAGCAAGGAATCCATCATGCGAGAGGTGGAAAAAGTCACTGAAATGGAGGATTTTAAGGGCTACATCAGCGACCTCGGCGGACCGTCGGCCAACATGTACCGCATGAAGGGCAAGGACGAACGCCTTTGCGAGAAATGTGCCCGACCGACGTGCCTGCAACCTACTGTTTGCAAGAATCTCAACACCGACCACCATCCGCTTATCGACATATATAAAGAGGTGGACAAAAACCCGAAAGTGAAAAAGGCCACCATCGGATCAGGCATCCGCTATGACCTGTTCTTGCACGACAGCACGCCTGAGGAAAACAAGGCCATGGGTTACGACGAATATTTCCGCCAGTTGGTGACGCGACATGTCAGCGGACGACTGAAAGTCGCGCCCGAACACACCAGCGATGCCGTGCTGAAGCTCATGCGCAAGCCCAAGTTCGACATGTTCGTCAAACTGAAAAAGAAGTTCGACCAAATCAACGAAAAGGAACATCTCAACCAGCAACTGATTCCTTATTTCATCTCCTCGCACCCTGACTGCTATCTGGAGGATATGGCCGATTTGGCGGTGAAAACCAAAGAGTTGGGCTATCACTTGGAGCAGGTGCAGGACTTCACGCCCACGCCGATGACCTTGGCTACAGAAATCTACTATTCTGGTTACGACCCATACACTTTGGAGCCTGTCTTCGTTGCCAAGACGAAAGAGGAGAAACTGGCCCAACAACGTTTCTTCTTTTGGTACAAGCCCGAGAACCGCGAATGGGTAAAGAACGCTCTTCGGCGCATCGGTCATGCGGATTGGATCAAAAAGTTGTACGCTAATTCTTGAAATTTTGAAATCTTGAAATCAGGAATCAAACAATAATCACTACTTTTGCAGCAAATTTAACAACATAAAACTTTCATCATGAAGAGAAACCTCATCGGAGCCATCGTGCTCATCGCCGCCCTTGTCATGACAGGCTGCGGCAACAAGAAACAGAAAAAAGAAGAACTGCCTGTAGAAAAATCCGAAATCATGGGTGAGCAAGTGACCCTCCCCAACCGTCTGCTCCTCATCGTCGACCCGCAAGTCGACTTCACTACGGGTAGCCTCGCCACGAAGAACGGTCCTGCCGCCATGGACTACCTCGCCAAGAAGCTGGGCGAAGATGCTTGGAAGAACTATGGTTGGATTATCGTCACGCAAGACGCGCACCCGGCCAACCACTGCTCGTTTGTGGAGCAAGGTGGTGTGTTCCCGCCTCACTGTGTACAGGGAACGGAAGGCATGAATGTCTACGAGAATTTGCTTAAGGTACTTGATGGCTTGATGGCCAATGGCACCAACCAGCAAATCCACTTCATGCAAAAAGGCGATCTGGCTGATAAGGAGGAATTTAGCATCTTCCAGAACGAACGCAGCGGAGCGAAGTTACGTGCCGTCATTGAAGAGCGTGAGCATTTTGAAGGTATCGACATCTGCGGTATCGCTACGGACTACTGCGTCTACGAGACCACAAAGGACCTCATCGCGTTCTATCCTGCCAAACAGGTGCGCATTGTCACCAACTGCCTCGCTGCTGTTGACGACAACGACACCAAGCTTGCCGACCTGATGAAGGAAAACGGCATTGAAGGTATCGAGTTCTAATCTTTTTGACGCGAGACTTCGAGACGCGAGACACGAGACTATGGTCTTGTCCCGTGTCCCGTAGTCCCGCGTCCCGCGTCAAAAGAACATGAGCAAATTCAAATCATTCCTACAGCGCAAGGGCGTCGACATGACCTGGAAGGCCTACTTTGTCGACGCTCTTGGTGCTATGGCCTTGGGCTTGTTCGCCTCGCTGCTCATTGGCACCATCTTCCAGACATTGGGCGACAAGACGGGCATTGAGGCCTTCGTTACCATAGCGAAATACGCCAAGGCCGCCACGGGAGCCGCCATCGCCGTAGCCATCGCTTACAAACTCCACTGTGAAGGCTTGGTGTTGTTCAGCGCCATCGCCGTGGGTATTGCGGGCAATGAATTGGGTGGTCCCATGGGGGCGTATGTGGCTGTCATTGTGGCTATCGAACTAGGCAAGATGGTCTACAAGGAGACCCAAGTCGATATCCTTGTCACGCCTGCCGTGGTTATCATCAGCGGCGTGCTGATGGCCTATGCCGTTGGCGCGCCCATCCAAAAGGTGATGACTGCGCTTGGCACCTTTATCGAGAACGCCACGCAGATGCAGCCTTTCCTCATGGGCATTATCGTCTCGGTGGTCATCGGTATGGTGCTGACATTGCCCATCAGTTCGGCGGCCATCTGTCTCGCCATCGGCTTGGGCGGACTGGCAGGCGGTGCGGCCACGGCGGGTTGCTGTGCCCAGATGATCGGTTTCGCCGTCTTGAGTTTTAGGGAAAACCGTTGGGGCGGACTTGTCGCGCAAGGTCTAGGTACCTCCATGCTGCAAATGGGTAACATCGTCAAAAACCCGCGCATCTGGATGCCTGTCTTGCTTGCTGCTGCCATTACTGGTCCCATCTCTACTTGCGTTTTCCATCTCGAGAACATCCCCATCGGTTCCGGCATGGGTACCTGCGGTCTCGTTGGGCCCATCGGCATCTACACGGCTATGCCCGAAGGCGGTGTGAATATGTGGCTGGGGATGGCTTTGGTTTGCTTCATCCTGCCCGCTGTGCTGACTTGGCTTTTTGGCCTCGTTTTCAGAAAGATAGGGTGGATTAAGGACGGCGACCTTAAAATCGACTGCTGATGCCGCAAAAAACTTCAAAGCCGCTCACTTCAGACCAAGTCTTGGACAAGATGGCCAAATACTGCGCCTATCAGGAGCGTTGTGTGAAGGATGTGCGGGCCAAGTTGAAATCCTTTGACATTTCTCAAGAAGACCGAGACAAAATTCTTGATTATCTGCTGGATAACCGTTTTGTCGATGATGAACGGTTCGCCAAAAGTTTTGTCCGTGGAAAAATCAACCAATGCGGTTGGGGATTGAACAAAATCAGATTCCATCTCATGCATAAAGGCATTGCTAAGGACATCATTGACGAGGCTTTGCAACAGACCGACGATGAAGTCTATCGGCAACGACTCATTGATATCTTGAAAACCAAATCCAAGACGGTGAAAGCGGAAAACGACTTTGAGAAAAAGCGTAAACTAGCCGCCTACGCCATGCAGAAAGGCTTTGAAGGCTCGTTGGTCTGGGATGTGTTGAAGGACTTTTAAGGCATAGATGCACTCACTGCGCAGCCTATGTCATACCGACCGACGAATGAGGGAGTGTATCTATAGGCTGCTTCGTTCGGTATGACATGCCTTAAAATCAAAACTTTTTACTATTTTTGCCGCGAATTTCAACAAAACAACTATGCGATTTCCAAAGCGACTGATAACACAAACGCCTGAGTGTCTGACAGAACCTGTCAGCCAAATGCTTGTTGTTATCATCTCGTCGCTGTTCGCTTTGGTGTTCCTGACGGCCTACGTCCCCTTCTCGGAAACGGCTTGGTTCCAAGTGGGGAAAAGCAGCTATTTCTTCATCACGGCAGCCTTTGTGGGTTCGGGTATGCTGTTTCTAGCCCTCAGCCGTGTGCTGATGAACTGGGTCGTCCGAAAGAGTCGGCATTTCCCCTTTGGGCTTTATCTTCTGTGGCTATTCCTCGAAATCATGATCATCGCGGTGTGTCACACCCTGATTTCCTATTTTGAGATTCAGGCTACCGACCATAGTTTCGGATATCTTTATGCAAAAAGTGTCCTTATCACTTTCATCGCATTGGCAGTGCCTTATACCGTTACGGTGCTGGTTATCCTGCTGAAAGACACGCAACAACGCCTCATGCTCACCAAGAGCGACACGGTGGAGTCGGATGACGAGGTGATGCCCGAGCATACCGAGATTATCAATCTGATGGATAACAACGGCAACCTGAAGCTCTCCGTCAAATTAGACAACTTGTATTACATCAAGGCGGAGGATAATTATATCAACGTGTTTTACCAACGCAGTGGTGCCATCGCGAGCTATATGCTGCGTTGCAAGATGCAGACCATTGCCGACAACTGTGTGGATTCCAGTTCTTTGATGCGTTGCCACCGCTCTTACATCGTCAATATTAATAAGGTGAGTGTGCTGCATAACGAGGCCGATGGCTTCGTCGTTGACTTCGAGCGTGAAGGATTGGAATCGGTGCCGGTTTCAAAAACCTATTCGGCGAAGGTTTTGGAGGCGTTTAACAAGAAATAACTCCAAACAAATCCTCCATTCCAAACACACCTGTTTTTCCAATCAAAAACTCAGCAGCAGCAAGGGCACCGGCAGCCAGTCCCTGTCGGTTGAAAGCCTCATGGGTGAGGGTGATGCGGTCGGCGGACGATAAGGCCTCGACGCTGTGGATGCCAAAAACCTCGCCTTCGCGCTTCACATTAATATATAAGGTGTGCTCATCGGGCGCGTCAATGCTCCAACGGTCGTAGTCGTGGTCGACGGATAGGATGTCGTTGGCAAGTTTCACTGCTGTACCGCTGGGCTTGTCGAGTTTGTGGATGTGGTGCGTCTCAGCCATAGAGAGTTGGTAACCATATTGTTCCGCGAACCTCGCCAACTGCTTGTTGAGCAAGAACATGATGTTCATCCCGATGCTGAAGTTGGGTGCGGTGAAAAGGCTCTGGCCTTCTGCCAAACAACGCGCCTTGATCTCCCCGAAATGATCCTGCCAGGCTGTGGTACCCACCACGACGGGCAGATGCAGGTCGAAGCAGCGGTTGATATTGGCTACTACTTGGTCGGGTTGGCTGAACTCGATGGCGATATCAGCTTGTCTCAAAAGATTGATGCGTTCTTCCCATTCTTGCGCGTTGTCGATGGTGACGACGATTTCATGTTGGCGGGCGAGGGCGGCTTTCTCCACCTCATGGCCCATCTTTCCGTATCCTATGATGGCTATTTTCATGATTAGAAATTCAGTTTGAATGACAGCCCGACTTGGGCGTATTGCGGTATAGGCACGGGCGTTTCCATAGGCTTCAGATACGGGTCGATGCTGAAACTGAGGTCGTCGCTGATGTCGTAGGAATAGAGGTGCCCGTCCACGCAGGCGTCAATGATGTTGAGGCCGTACCATGCTGTGAGAAGTATTGTATATAACTCAAAATCATGGCGATACGATTCCTTATAGGTCTGCAATTGTTCGCTGGTATAGCGTTGGGATAGCTCAACAGCCTGCGGACCGGCTTCGGGGAAGTCGTTGGTGCTGTAACGATAAGCATCCAAATAAAGTTTGTAACTGGAATAATTGCTGTAAGAAAGATAACCCAAACCGCCCAAACCGGCATAGACAATAGGCACTTTCCACCATTTTCGGTTGTAAATCTGCCCCAATCCAGGCAGGCAAGCCGACATGATGGTGGCTTTCTTGGGGCTGTGCGCTTTTTTGTTTTTGGAAGGCTGTGCTTTCTTGGCCTGTTGTGCTTTCTTGGTCTTTTTGACCGTTTTTTCTTGAATGAGTGTGTCGGCCGTAATGGTAGTGGCACTCACCGTATCAACGCTGATGACTTGGGCTTCAATCTTTTGAAAGCCAAGCAATACAATCAATCCGAAGAGCAGGAAAAAACGGCGCGACATGGTGCTTATTTATGGCTGAACAATTCCATGATGCGGTCAAACTCAGCCTCGTCCTTGAAGTCGATGACGACACTCCCTTGTCCTTTCAGGTTGCGCTTCACTTTTACCTTGGTGTTCAGGGTTTGCGACAGTGTCTTGATTTTGCTTTTGAAGTGTTCAGGCAGGAAATTGGTCTGTTTTTTCTCTTTTGAGCCGTGGTTTTTGGCTTTGTCGGCCATCTCCTCAGTCTGGCGCACGTTCATCTCATCCATGATGATTTGCTGGAGCAGCTTCAACTGTTCTTCCTTGTCATTGATGTTGATGAGCGCACGGGCGTGACCCATGCTGATATGGCCGTCGCGGATGGCAATTTGTACCTCTGCGGGAAGTTTGAGAAGCCTGAGGAAATTGGCCACGGCACTACGGCTTTTGCCCACTTTCTCGCTGACTTCTTCCTGGGTCATGCCGCATTCGTCGATGAGACGTTGGTAGGAGATGGCTACTTCGATGGCGTTGAGGTTCTCGCGGTGGATGTTCTCGATGAGGGCAAGTTCCAGCATCTGCTCGTCGTTGGCCATGCGGATGAAGGCGGGAATCTTATTCAGTCCAGCCATTTTTGAGGCCCGCCAACGGCGTTCACCCGAGATGAGCTGGTAGCGGTTGTAGCCGAGTTTGCGCACCGTAACGGGTTGAATCACACCTTGTTCCTTGATGGACTGCGATAGTTCGCGCAAGGCGGTCTCGTCGAAGTCGGTTCTCGGCTGGAAGGGGTTGGTCTCGATGAGGTCTATATCAATTTCGGCAATGGCACCGGCCACGTAGTTGCCACTGATGTCTTTGCTGGTGATGTCGGTTTCGGGGCTACCAAGGATGGCATCGAGTCCTTTGCCCATGGCTTTTCTCTTGTCAGGCATGTCGTCTATGCGTTATGGGTGGATATATGGTTTCTTTCAAGCAGTTCGCGCGCGAGGTTCAGGTAGTTGATGGCTCCCGTGCTGCCGGCATCGTGCATGATGATGGTCTTGCCGAAACTGGGTGCCTCGCTGAGGCGCGTGTTGCGGTTGATGATGGTGTTGAACACCATGTCTTGGAAGTGCATCTTCACTTCTTCCACGACTTGTTTTGACAGGCGCAGACGTGTGTCGAACATGGTGAGCAGGATGCCTTCGATGTCCAAGTCGGGGTTGAGGCGGGTTTGTACTATCTTGATGGTATTCAGTAATTTGCCAAGACCTTCAAGAGCGAAATACTCGCATTGCACGGGGATGATGACCGAGTCGGAGGCGGTGAGCGAGTTGACGGTGACCAGGCCCAACGACGGTGAGCAGTCGATGATGATGAAGTCGTAGTCGTCTTTGATGGGTGCCAGTGCTTTCTTCATCATCTGTTCGCGTTCGGGCAGGTTGATCATCTCGATTTCGGCGCCAACCAAGTCGATATGGGCGGGCAGCAGAAAGAGATGCGGTGTCTCCGTTTCCACGATGACGGTCTTCGGATCCACATGGTCGATGATGCACTCGTAGATGCTGGTTTCCACGGATTTCGGGTCGATGCCGACACCCGAGGTGGCGTTGGCTTGTGGGTCGGCGTCGATGAGGAGGGTCTTGTGTTCGAGTACGGCTAAACTGGCCGCGAGGTTGATGGCGGTGGTGGTTTTGCCCACGCCGCCTTTTTGGTTTGCTATTGCTATAGTCTTGCCCATTTTCTCAAAATTTTTCGCAGCAAAATTACGCTAAATGCCGCGAAATATTGCCGCTTGAATCCAAAAGTTATCAACATTTTGACCTGTTGTTGATAAGTTTTTTCCATACGAAAAAAGGCCGCGACGAGGCGCGACCTTTTGTGTTTTGTAAATGGGTTGAAATTACTTGTCGAGGCTGTCAAACCATTTGTCGATGGCACTGTCGATACCACTTGCAGGTTCCTCCTCATGGTCTTCATAGTGGCGCGGAGCCGGCTCGTCGTAATAATCGGCAGGCAGTTCGCCTGTTTCCACGAAGTTGATGGCATCGTTAAGGCCTTTGGCCACTTTCTCAAAGTCTTCTTTGTAGAGGAAAATCTTGTGCTTCTCGTAGAAGAACTGGTTGGCGTTTTCGTCGAAACGGCGCTTGCTCTCGGTTATGGTGATGTACTTTTCGTCATTTTTCGTAGCCTTGACGTCGAAAAAATACGTCCTCTTTCCTGCTTTCACGGCCTTTGAGAAACCTCCGTTGCCGTTCATTTCTTTTTCTTCCATCATGTCTTTCAATAATTTGATGTCTAATTCTAGTTCTTTGTTGTTTGAAAAGTGGGGCAAAAGTAGGAAAAAAATAAATATCGGAGCCTTTTATGTGTTATTTTTGCCGTCAAAATCACAAATCACTATGGAACTGAATCTGAAACGCCCCATCGCCTTTTTCGATCTTGAGACGACGGGTCTCAATACCTCACACGACCGTATCGTGGAGATAAGCGTATTGAAAATCAACGTAAACGGTGATGAGGAGCAGCGTGTTTGGCTCCTCAATCCCGAGATGCCGATTTCTGCCGAATCCACTTCAGTGCATGGCTACACCAACGAAATGGTGGCCGACAAGCCGACTTTCCGCGACAAGGCCAAGGAGATAGCACTGTTCATTGGCAATGCCGACCTTGCAGGCTACAACATCCTGAAGTTTGACCTCCCTATTCTGGTCGAGGAGTTCCTGCGTGTGGATTACGACTTCGATCTTAAGGACCGCAGCTTCATCGACGTGATGAATATCTACATGAAGATGGAACCGCGCACGTTGAAAGGTGCTTACCGCTTTTTCTGCCACGCCGAGTTGGAAGGTGCGCACGGTGCCATGGCCGACACCAAAGCTACCTACGATGTATTACGCGCCATGTTGGATCATTATGAAGGTGTTGATTATGAGGATGGTAAAGGTAATCGTTCGCAAGGTCCGACTAACGATATGAAACAATTGGCCGATTTCTCCGCCCATCACAAAAATGCCGACCTCTCTGGACAAATCATCTTCGACGAGGAGGGCAAGGAGGTGTTCATGTTCGGCAAGCACAAGGGCAAAAGGGTAGAGGATGTCTTCCGCATGGAGCCGCCATATTACGATTGGATTATGAAAAACGATTTCCCGCTCTATACCAAGAAGGTGGTGACGGCCATCCGACTGCGGATGGGAGGAAAGAAAGTGAAGCATTGAACTAACGAAGATCATCAGTATCAGACATAACTATCTTCTTCAAAACAAACAATAAAACACAAAAATTCGTAGTTATTCTATTACATTTTACGGTTTTACATATGCAACGTTTATTGAATCTTTTATTCATGGTCTTGTGGCTTTTTCTGCTGGGATGCTCTAAAGACAATATCGTCACCATTGATCCGATTGAGCCTGATGACCCCGAAGACTTCATCGCCAATACCGTGTTTATGCAAACGGTCGGCGTGACGTTCTCCACTTCTGAAAACGCTGCCGTCACTGGAACAAACGATGATTTCAAGGTGACCGTCAACGACAACGACGTGACCATTGTCTATACGGGCGATGAACATGTGATGTATGAGCTCTCGGGAACCACAAACGATGGTTTTTTCAAATTGTATAGCGCGAAAAAACAAGGCATTACACTTGATGGCGCGAATATTGCCAACCCGAATGGCGCAGCCATCAACGTGCAAGGATCGCAAGCTGAACCTAGTAAGGGCAAACGCACTTTCATCGTCTTGAACGGCGAGAACAGTCTTGCCGACGGCGCTTCCTACACCGATACACCCTCTATTGAAGACGAAAAGGGTGTAATGTTTGGCGAAGGTCAGTTCATTTTCAGCGGCGAAGGCAGTCTTACCGTAATGGCAATGGGCAAGTCGGGCATCGTTTCCGACGACTATGTACATTTTCTTGGAGGCATCGTGACGGTCAATATGACAAGCGCTGCGGCAGTCAGTGGCAGCGACACTTTGAAGCCTGCCTGCATCAAAGGCAAAGACTACTTCAAGATGACGGAGGGTACGTTGAGCCTCACTAGCACAGGGACGGGCGGCAAAGGCATCAGTAGCGACGGCGGCGGCTACTTCTATGGTGGTGTCGTCAATGTAACCGTCACAGGAAGCAATTTCGGTTCCAGCGGTGGTAGCGGTGGAGGCTTTCCCCCAGGCGGTGGCGGCAATAGCAGTTCCAACGGCGTTTCGTCCAAGGGCATCAAGTGCGACGGCAACTTGATTTTCAAGGGTGGCAAAGTCGTGGTGAACTGCACCACTCATGAGGGTATTGAAGCCAAAGGAATCCTTTCCGTTTCGGGCGGTGAGGTGTATAGTCATTCCCAGTCGGACGACGCCATCAATTCGGGTGGCAACCTCACTGTCTCTGGTGGGTTGGTTTGCGCCTACAGCCAAGGCAACGATGGACTCGATGCCAATGGCGACTGTTACATCAAAGGAGGCGTGGTGTATGCCATTGGCGCCAGTTCGCCTGAAGTGGCCATTGATGCCAACACGGAGCAGGGGAAATCCCTTTATATCACGGGAGGTACCATTATTGCTATCGGTGGACTGGAGAATAACACCAGCGACAATTGGGAACAGAGTTGTTATTCAGCTTCTTCATGGTCAAGAAACACATGGTACTCTATGACCATCGGCTCGACGACATACGCTTTCTTAACGCCTTCAAGCGGTGGCACCGCGTTGGTGGTTTCAGGTGTTTCCACCCCGAGCTTATTGTCCAATGTGACGGTAAACGGCGGTACGAGCCATTGTGAGGAGATGTTGTATACCGATGCTTCCATCAGTGGCGGTTCTTCCGTGACCTTGTCTTCCTACACGGGCGGTGGCGGTCCAGGCGGTGGTGGATCAGGTGGCGGTGGCCATGGGCCGAATTAATTAGGAGTTGATAGTTAATAGTTTATAGTTAGAGTTATGCTGAGAAAACAATTTGTCATATTGATATTTGGACTGTTTTTCCCATTTTGGGCGTTTCCGCAAACCGATGTCGCCCTTGACCCTGAATTGGGTGGACGCATGTCGCTGAGCCTTGACAAGAAAATCGTCAAGGGCTTGCATGTCTCCCTTGAGGAAGAGGCGCGTTTTGATAATAATTTCGGTAGTTTCGACCGCCTTCAAACCACAGTCGGAATCAATTACAAGGTGCATCCGAACATTAAGATTGGGTTAGGTTATGCCCTTATCAATGGCTATGGTGCCAATTCGGAATCGTTCAAGAATCCGCGCCATAGATTCATGGCTGATGCTATGGGAACCCTGCATCTTGGCAATTGGAACCTTTCGCTGAAGGAACGCTTCCAAGTGACGCGGCGCACGGGCGACTTCAATGTGTATCAGAATCCGCAGTACGCCCTGACACTGAAAAGCCGTATAAAGGCACAATACAAAGGTTTCGGCAAGGTGCAGCCGTATGCCTGTTTTGAAGTGCGCAACTATTTGAACGCTCCTGTCATTGAGGCCGCCTATGATGGCTCTGTTTATGCCACCTTGGACGACTATTCCGAAGAGGGGGAGGCAGGTTGGTTCTTGACAGGTTTCAAAGGCGGTTATATCAACCGTTTGCGTGGTTCGCTTGGTGTGGATGTCAAGTTGGACAAGCACAATACGCTGAATTTCTACTTCTTAGGGGATTATCTTATGGATAAAGTAGTGGATGCCAACGCAGAAGGCACCAAACTGAAGACCTACACCAAGGAGACAGGCTTCCGAGGTTGGATAGGTGCAGGATATGAGTTTGCGTTTTGATTATTTTTCCATGCCAATAAAAAAAAGACTATTTTTGTAACCTCAAATTGATTAAAAAAGACAAAGATGAAAAGATTCGTCCTCATTTTAGCCGCTATGCTTTTGGCATTCAATGGCTTTGCGCAAAAAGCTCCCAAATTCACGGAAGAAGATGCCAAGCAGTTCTACCGCACGATGGAAGGCGATTACAAGGTGATTAACCAGGATGATTCGTTGGTCGCGACGGTACATTTCACTCCCATATGGGAGACACCTGACAACCGTTTCCAATGGATGTATTTGGAGGTGCGCAGAGACAAGGATGTGGTGCTTCAGAAAGTACTGGAGATCAAGCCGAAGACAGATAAGGTGTTTCAGGTGATAGCCCACGATTTGAAAGACCCCAAACAGTTTGAGGGCAAGTGGGGCAATAGGAATTATTTTGACGGCTTCAATACGAGTATACTGAAAGGAAGCAGCAATATGACTTTTGTGAAGACATCCGATTTTTCATATCAGATGAATGGTTTTAAGCGTCTCAAGGCGTTGGAGTGCTTCCCGAAAGGCGATTCGCTGCATATCAAATTTGTGCAGGAGGAAGAACGTTTTTATATCAAACGAGTGCCGAAGCGGACTAATAGGATCTTTGGTTATAAGGGACTTAAAGAACTTACAGATGGTCCTGTCGGATAAATAAAAAAGCGGCATTTGCCGCTTTTTTATTTCATCTTAAACACCCAAGCCGCCGTGCTCTTCAAGTCGCTGTATTTCAGTCCGCTCGTGTCGATAATGAGTTGGCCGTCCCTGTATTTCCATCGTAAGGTCTTGGGGCATCCTAACAACGTGACTTTCATATCGTCATTAGGCTGGTCGAGGTTCAGAATCAACTGGTCTTCAGGATATTCCAAGGCGATGGCATAGAGCGCATCGTTGCCTTGCGTGTAGCAAACACTGGGTTGCTCACAGGTGTAGGTACCCATCAGACCCTCTATGGGTAGCGCGGATACCGCTTTATAAAAGCCTTGCGCCACTTGTTTCTCCATTTGTTTCGACGACACGTACAAGGTTATTGAGGCTTCCAGTTCGTCTTCCTCGTAAAACACTTCAATGCTGTGCTGACCTTCGGAGAGTTTTATTTTGCCTGTGGGCGATTTCTTCGTGTCTTCGATGACGGTTTGTCCGTCGATAACGAGTTTTGCGTAATCGTCGGTTTGGATTTCAAAGGTATAGGTGCCTTCCCCACAGTCGAAATAACCTTCCCAGTGGGTTTGGAAGTGGTCGCAACTAATGGCGGGGGCAGGGGAGTTGCGTTTCCAGTCGAAGTCGATTTTTTCATCCGTGCGCGTAATGCTGACGGGTTTCATCTCGTAAAACTTCTTGTAAGGTCGTGTGCCATAAATCGCTTCTCCGTTGATTTCTAACCACTTGCCGAGGTCTAACAGTCTTTCTTGTTGTAAAAGCGGAATCTTGCCATCGGCGGCGGGTCCTACATTGAGCGTCATACCTCCGCCAGCCGCCACGAGGATGCAGAAGTGTCGGATGAGTTCGTCGGAGGTCAAGTAGTTTTCCAAAGGCTCGTTACGGTTGAGGCCAAATGAACGACCCAATCCGCGACATTCAGCCCAAGGCCTATTAGTGAGCGTGATGCCCGCGCTATATTCGGGTGTGCGGAAACCGTGCTGTTGTCCATCGCCCCAGCGGTCGTTGACGATGGCATCCTCGCCCACGGTATTGTAGTACCATGAAATCAGCTCTGTGGCGTGCCATTGCTCCGAGTTGTTGCGCCACTCGCCGTCGGTGAAAAGGATAGTGGGTTGGTAGCGTGTGATGAGTTCCTTGAACTGCGGAATCATGTGTGTGTCCACATAAGTGCCGATGTTCTCATCGGGGTCCACATACCAGCGGTGGATGGGACTCGTCCATTCGGGCAAGGAGTAGTAGAAGCCCATCTTGAGGCCTTGTTTGCGTACGGCTTCGGTCAGTTCGCCGCAGATGTCGCGGTTCGGGCCAGTTTCAACAGAGTTCCATCCTGGTGCATACTGGCTCGGCCAAAGGCAGAAGCCGTCGTGGTGCTTTGAGACCAAAAGCACATATTTTGCTCCAGAATTCTTGAACAGTTCGGCCCATTCGTCGGGATTCCAAAGTTCGGCTTTCCACATTGGCGCAAAGTCCTCGTATTTGAAGTCTTTGCCGTAATTGCGCTCTTGGAAAGCCCTGCGGTCGTCGCTGGTCATCAGGCCGCGATAGTACCACTCGGCATAACCTTCGAGATTGGCGTAAGCGGGAACGGAATACACGCCCCAATGGATAAAAATGCCCAGTTTGGCATCGGAGAACCACTGCGGATAACCGCGCTCGTTGATGGACTCCCATGTGGGTTGCACTTGGGCGGAAAGTAGGTTGCAAAACAGCAACGCTGCGATGAAAAGGAGGATTTTCTTTGATTTCATAATGCGCAAAGGTAGTACATTTTTTATTGATTTGGGGAATTGCACAAAATTTCATAATTTTGCCGTATGAACATCTACCAACTTTTTCCTCGGTTGTTTGGCAACAAGAAAACCAACTTCCTTTTCAACGGCAACAAATCTGAGAACGGCTGCGGCACCTTCAACGACATTGACGATATCGCCCTCGTAGCCATCAAGGACTTAGGCTTCACCCATATCTGGCTGACGGGCATCCTGGAACATGCTTCCGAATCTGTTGGAACGCATCCTGACATCACCAAGGGTCGTGCGGGCTCGCCCTACGCCGTCACGGATTATCGTGCCATTGACCCAGATTTAGGCACAATGGCCGACTTTGAGCATCTGGTTGAACGCATCCACCAGCATGGAATGAAAGTGATTATCGACTTCATTCCCAATCACTTGGCGCGGCAGAACAAAGGCTTCGATGCTTGCAATTTCTATTATTGCGAAGGCCAAGCGTTTGTATCGCCAAGGATGTTGAATGCATGTCATTCCGAGCGAAGCGAAGCGAATCTATGCGTTCAAAATCCTTACGAGGAGTTTCCCGCCAAAGCCACTGGCAACAACGTCTTTGCGCCGAATCCGACTATAAACGACTGGTATGATACAGTAAAATTGAACTACGATTGCCATGACACATGGGATAAGATGCTTGACATTCTGCGTTTTTGGTGTAGCAAAAATGTTGATGGTTTCCGCGTGGATATGGCCGAGATGGTGCCGGTGGCGTTTTGGCAATGGGTAATTGAGTATTTGAGGAAAGACTACCAGCCCCTGATGATTGCAGAAATCTATCAGCCAGCACTTTACAAGCCCTTCCTTGAGGCAGGGTTCGATTACCTTTATGACAAGGTGGGTTTATACAACACATTGGAACGCGTACTTTGCGAGGGTCATGAGGCGAAAGAAATCAGTCAGGTGTGGAAGGACTTGGACGAGATGGATGCCCACATGCTGCGTTTCATGGAGAACCACGACGAGAAGCGTCTGGCTTCGCCGCAATTCGTGGGCGAAGCCTTTGCCGCTTTGCCCGCCGTGGTGCTTTCCGCTTTGATGAACACAGGACCTTTCATGGTTTACAACGGCCAAGAAAGCGGCGAAACGGCTTCAGGTGCAGTGGGTTATAGTGGCGATGACGGGCGCACTTCCATTTTCGACTACTGCCACATGCCCGAGCATCAAAAGTGGATGAATGGCGGCAAATTCGATGGAGGAGGCTTTGACGACAAGCAAAGGAAATTGTTCAGTTATTATCGTAACCTATTGCATTTCAGGCAAGAGCATTCCGCCATCAGTGAAGGAAAGTTCTACGACCTAATGTGGTGCAACCCGTGGTACATGAACTTTGACCCGCAGTTTGTGTATGCTTTCTTGCGGTATTCGGAAACCGAGCGCTTATTGGTTGTCGTGAATTTCAACCGCAATGATACACGTGATGTTGAGGTAAAAATCCCGCACGATGCCTTGGCTTTGATGGGCCGAACCCAAGCCAACGAGTTTGATATGAACGACTTTGCCTCTGAGGTCCATGCCATTCATTTGGAGGCTTCGGAGACTAAGATCATTGATTTGGATTCTGGGGATGTTGTTTTCTGAAAGAGAAATTCCATTTGGCAAAATTTTTCAGAAATAAATATACGAATCAAGGAAAAATATCTATTTTTGCGTTACGAAAAGTTCGTTACGAAAAGTTCGTAACAAGATTTTCGCAATGAAAAACATGGGCGTTATGGCAAAAGGAAAACAAAAACAACTTGATAATCCGTTTGTTTATCAGGGATATGAGGGGCCGGAGTATTTCTGTGACCGTGCTGAAGAAACAAAAAATATGATTTCTGCACTCAATAATGGGCGCAATATCACCCTAATTTCTCCAAGAAAAATAGGAAAAACAGGGCTAATTAACCACGTTTTTTATCAAATTAAGAGGGAAAATAAGGATGCGATTTGCATCTATGTGGACATTTTCTCCACCAAAAACCTACAGGAGTTTGTCGAAACGTTGGGTAGGGCGGTTATTGAGGATGCATTGGAAAGAGAAAAGTCGTTTGCCAATAAGGTGTTGGATTTCTTCAAGGGACTTCGGCCTACGATTACTCCCGACTTGATGACGGGGATGCCCACCGTTTCGGTCAGTGTGGTACCCGTGCAGGCTGAATATACGCTTAAGAGCATTTTCACCCATCTTAACGACCTGAACAAGCCTGTGTATCTGGCCATCGATGAGTTTCAGCAAATTACTGAATATCCAGAGAAAGGCACCGAGGCTATGCTGCGCTCCTATATCCAGTTTATCCACCATGTGAAATTTGTCTTCTCCGGAAGTAAGAAGCACTTGATGGAAGAGATGTTTTGTGCCCCCAACAGACCTTTCTATCAGAGTACGCAATTGATGAATCTGGAGTCGCTTCAAGAGGAGTCTTACTATGAGTTTGCCAAAGTATTCTTCGAGGCAAAGAAAGGCTCGTTCGATCGTCAGGTGTTCCATAACATCTATCAGCGGTTCGATGGCTATACTTGGTATCTTCAAGCCATCCTGAATCGGTTGTACGAGCAGGGGAAAAAGGTAGAAACGGACAAGCAGGCTGTCGAAGCCATTCTGTTTCATGTCAATGCGTTGGCTCCACACTATCAGATGCTCGTCTCGTTTTTGACCGACAACCAGTTCAGCCTGCTCAAAGCCATCGCCCATGCGGATGTCGTTGAGCAGCCATTAAGCAATGAGTTTATCAAACGCTTTGAACTACCCAGTGCTAGCAGTGTCAAGTCGGCCTTGTCGGTATTGGTTGATAAGGACTTGGTCTATCAGACCTCCGAAGGCTATATCGTGTATGACCGCTTCCTCGGCCTTTGGTTGAAACGTTTATGATATAGGCTTCAGAGTTTTCCTCTCGCATTGAGCAATCCCTTGAACTGTTGCGGACAACCTTATTTGATTCCTTCGACGGTGTAGCCTAATCCTTCAAGTAGCTTCAGCACACCTTGTTCGCCGCAGAGGTGACCTGCACCGACGACGAAGAGAGTCGGCTTTTCAGCCATCATGTCGGGCATCATTTTGATCCAGTTGAGGTTGCGGTTGTCGAGCAAGGCGGCTTCGTCTTCAGGAGAGCCACCGCATTCTCCTTCCATCTCTTCCTCTAATAGAGCTTCTAGTTGTTGGAGATTTTGTGAAAAATAAGCAGTGGTGATGCGGCCGACCAATTCCGAAGCCTCCTCAAAGTGGTCCACCAAACACATGAGGTCTTCCACTTGCTTTGGTAGATCTGAACCATAGAGTACGTCCATCTGGAAATCTACGGTCTCAAATCCTTTGACACTTTTGCCACTTTGCAGGGCAAGCATTTGGAAGTAATTGTCAAGCAACTCCATTGGGTTGAACGACTGGGTCTTCTTCATGTAAGATGCCAGCGATAGGGTGGTGGAGAGGGCAACGGGTTTTATCTTTTCTACTTGAGCGGCATAAGCCTCGTCTTCGAGATTCGTGCCCAATACCTCGAGCAGTAAAGCGTTGAGCCGTGAAAGTTGTTCGTCGGTGAGCAGCGACGACAAGGTGACACCTTCTGGAAGCATCTGCGATTGTAACAAGCGTGCAGTGTTTTCAGGTTTGAAGGCATCCATCATGTCCAACTCACCGCAAACCTGATTGGTTTGCTCAATAGCTTGGCTCATACCTGGAATGCTGTCGGCAAACGATGCAGGAGCTAAGTGGTAAGTGCCCACAATATAGCTGGGCGATTCGAGACCTTTGCCGGAAATACGGTAAAGGATTTGTGCTTGTGCATTAAAGGCGAAGCTGACGATAAGAGCTACTGCCAAGAAGATTACTTTTCTCATTTCTTATGAGTTTTGTGGTTTTGCGGGCAAAAATAGAGAATCTTTTCAAAAGTGTTGTAAACGAGATATTTTTTTTACTTTTGCGAAGAAATATAGTTATGTCATGCTCCCTCTTGTACAAAACGACCCATGGCTCGAACCCGTCAGCAAGGCGGTGGAGAAACGCCACAACCGCTATGAAGAACGGCTGCGCGGAATAGTTAGTCGCTATGGTAGTCTCAAGACCTTTGCCACAGCGCACCAGTTTTTGGGCTTCAATTACGACAAACGCCGTCATGGCTGGTGGTATCGCGAATGGGCTCCGGCGGCGCATTACCTCTCTCTGATGGGCGACTTCAACGGCTGGAATCGTTATGAGTATCCTTTGGAACTGGCAGGCAACGGTCTGTGGGAAATCTTCCTGCCTGATAGCGAGTTTAAAGACAGACTCGTTCATGGCAGCAAGTTGAAGGTGCTGGTGCAGTCGCAAATTGGTGAGCATGAGCGTATTCCAGTCTATATCAGGCGGGTGATTCAAGACGAAGGCAGCAAGGATTTTGACGGGCAGTTTTGGAATCCGCCGACACCTTATATATATAAGCATGCCGCGCCGAAATTGAAAAATGAGCCGCTACTGATATACGAAACGCACGTCGGCATGGCGCAAGAGGAGGAAAGGGTAGGGACGTACAAAGAATTCACCCAAAACATCTTGCCGCGCATCAAGGCGGACGGCTACAACGCCATCCAACTGATGGCCATCGCGGAGCATCCCTATTACGGCTCGTTCGGCTATCATGTCTCCAATTTCTTCGCTCCGAGCTCGCGTTTCGGTACGCCTGAGGAGCTGAAGGAACTGATTGACACGGCGCATGGTATGGGTCTGCTGGTCATTATGGACTTGGTGCATTCCCACACGGTGAAGAACATCCGAGAAGGCATCAATTTGTTCGATGGCTCAGATAGTCAATACCTTCATGCGGGCGAACGCGGCAACCATAACCTTTGGGACTCAAAACTCTTCAACTACGGCAAGGAGGAGACGCTACAATTCCTGCTCTCCAATGTACGCTATTGGTTGGAAGAGTTCCGCTTCGACGGCTTCCGTTTCGACGGTGTGACCTCGATGCTCTATCTTGACCATGGCATTGGGACGACCTTCGATGCGCCCGAGAAATACTTCAATGAGAATGTGGATGCCGACGCAGTCACTTATTTGCAATTGGCCAATACGTTGTGCCACGAGTTGAATCCTCATGCCATCACCATTGCGGAGGATGTCAGCGGCATGGCAGGTCTCTGTAACCCGATTGCCGATGGCGGCATAGGCTTCGACTATCGTCTTGGAATGGGTCTGCCTGACTTTTGGATCAAGGTGTTGAAGGACCAGCCAGAGGAGCAGTGGAACATGAGCAATTTCTTCTACACCATGACCAACCACCTGCCACAGACCAAAACGGTAGCCTATGCCGAGTCGCACGACCAAGCTCTCGTGGGTGACAAAACCATCGCTTTCCGCTTGATGGACAAGGAGATGTACTATGTCATGAGCACGGACACGCCTTCCATAACTGTCGATCGTGGCATTGCCTTGCACAAGATGATACGTCTTTTCACGCTCACCTTGGGCGGTGAGGCTTGGCTCAACTTCATGGGCAACGAGTTCGGTCATCCCGAGTGGATTGATTTTCCGCGTCTTGACAACGGCTGGAGTTACCAATATGCCCGCCGACAGTGGTCGTTGGTGGACAATCCCAACCTTAAATATCACTTTATGGGCGACTTCGACAAAGCTATGCTTGACTTTGTGAAAAGCCATGTCGTCATGAATGCCCTTCCTGCGTGGCTGTTGTTGGCCGACGAGACGAACAAAACCGTCGTTTACGAACGCGGCAACCTGATTTTCGTCTTCAATTGGGGACCACATTCCATTCCCGATTACGAGATTCCTGTTAGGCAAACGGGGGATTATCAAATTGTTCTCACTACTGACGACAAGACTTTCGGTGGCTTTGGCAACATCGATGCGAGTGTGAAGTTCCCCTCAGAAAGGAAAGGTGACGTTATCACGATGAAGGTTTACAACGTCAGCCGCGTGGCGACGGTGTATCAGAAGAAGTAACTAATTCCAAAAGAGGCTGCGGCGGCCGCAAAATCCAGCACAAAACGATGATCGGTCTTGTCGCCTGGATTTCTTTCCCATTCATAACCTAAGAACCCATAGCTGAATTCTGCCGACCAGTGCTCTGTGATGTCGAAAGAAACGCCTGGACTCAATCCGATGTCAAAGAAATTGGATTCCAATGCGTCAATGTCAGAGGCAAGGTCAACGAATAGTGAAAAGCGTTCTTCAAGGGTATAAATGTCGTAACGAAAATAAGGGGAGACCGTCAGCGAATGGATGTAATCTTCGCCTTTTTGAATGGTTCCGCCGTATTCAATTGCACAGGCGATGGAGAAAGACGTGTTGGGAATGCTGTATCCCACGTCAGGCGCAACGGCGAAGGTCTTGAAATCCTTATTGATGGTCGCATTGACCGAACCACCAAGCCAAACTTGGGCTTCGGCCGTGAAAATGCCGATAAAAACAAAGACTAATGTAAAAAGCAGTTTCTTCATATTGGGTTAAGGCTTTGATGCGGCAAAGGTAGTAATTATTCCATAACAAAAAAGCCACCCGAAGGTGGCTTTTTCTCTGTAAACTTCTATGCTTTAGAAGTTGTAGTACAATCCGAAAGTAGGACCAGTGGTGCCGAGATAATCCAAACGGAAGCCTTCAGCGCCATAGTGGGCACACTTGTTATAGCCGATGAAACCGAAACGGAAGGCAGCCGTCCAATGTTTGGTGGCCATCCAAGCAATGCCGGGTTGGAGACCAACTCTGTAACCAAATTCATCACTTAACACGTCGAAATCACCAGTCAAGTCCATAAACAAGGCGAATTTCTCGATGTTGCAGATGCTGTAACGGACATAAGGGGAAAGAAGCAGCCCGTGAGTGGCATCTTTACTGCCTAATTTGTCAAAAGTGTAATTGGCACCGGTAGCGATTGTCCAATGTGAGTTGGTGAAGCTGTAACCGATTTCAGGAGCTACGGTGAAATTGATGACATTGTCGTTGATGGTAGCGTTGGTCGAACCACCAATCCAAACTTGTGCGTTGGCTGCGAAAATGCCTGCGAAGGCAAGAACTAAGGTTAAAAATACTTTCTTCATTTTTGTTGATGATTTAGGTTAATAATTTGTTGATTGAATTTGTTTCTGTTTAAGAACCGGATGGGGGTTGGCAATTTTTATGCCAAAACTATTTCTCAATGAATGCAATCGTCTCACCCTTGGCGACGCGCTTACCTTGGTCAGCAGTGGCTTCCACGATTTTACCAGACCAGAGGGCGTAGACGGGTTCCATGCCATGCTCGCTGTTGATGGCACAGAGCAGGTCGCCTTCCTTGTAGACCTTGCCAGGGGCAGGCGCAATGCTCTTGTCGTCGAAGTCGACTTCCCACATCACGATGCCGCTCACAGGAGCGATGACAGGTTCGGCGTTCGGGTGACGCAAGGCGCGCAAGTCCGGAATCTTGGCCTCGCCGCCAGCCTTTTCGAACTTGGCTTTCATCTTGGCTTCCAACTCTTGGTTGAAACGACGCTTGGCCTCGCCCGACTTGTACTCGCGATATTGCTTCTCGTGCATGGCGAACTCGAACAGTTCCTCGTCGTCCTGACCACGGTCCCAACCTTCTTTCTTCATCTCTTCAATGAAGTGTGGCAAAGCGTTGGGGTAGTTGTCCTGCGGGTTGCCGGTGAAGAATTCAAGACCTTTCTTCTTGGCCAGTTCCACGATTTCGGGAGCCAAGGTGCCGGGCAATTTGCCAGCCTTGCCGAGGATCATGTCCCAAGCGGCAGGGTCGATGCTGGTTTCGTAACGAGGCTCGCCCTTACTCAATGCGAAGAGGTTCATCAAAGCGATGTTCTTGGTGTACTGGCTGAACGGGGTGACCAAAGGCGGGTTGCCGAGTTTTGGCCAGATATCCTGCACCTCTTGGAACAGTTCGACGAGCATCTCGTCTTCGCTGAGTTCCGGCAGACCGTCTTTCTTGCGGTTCATGTTGATGGCGGCATGTACCGGCTTGAGGTCGGCCATGAGCGAGCCCATCATGCCACCAGGCAGACCGCAGCCCAATAACAACGAATTGATGTAACGGTTGCGCGGGTCGATCCAGTAGCCGAGGAAGTCGTCCATGAAGCTCTGGGTCATGCTGCGGGCAGCCATATAGGTCTTCATGTCGATGTCCTTGACGAGGAAACCGGCGTCTTTCAGCATGGCCTGCACGCTGATCACGTCGGGATGGACGGTACCCCACGACAGCGGCTCCATGGCCACGTCGACATAGTCGCAGCCAGCCTTGCAGACTTCGAGCATCGAAGCCATCGAGAGGCCAGGCGTGGTGTGGCCGTGGTACTGCACCTTGATGTTTGGGTGTTGTTTCTTGATATGCTCAACGATACGGCCCAAGCTGACGGGACGACCTACGCCGGCCATATCCTTCAGGGCAATCTCCTTGGCACCCGCCTCGATGAGCTGGTCGGCGATGTGCATGTAATACTCGGCGGTGTGCACTTGTGAGTAGGTGATACTCATAGCGGCTTGCGAGATCATGCCTGCTTCGTTGGCCCACTTAATGGACGGGATGATGTTGCGCACGTCGTTAAGACCGCAGAAAATACGGGTGATGTCGACACCTTGTGCTTTCTTCACCTTATACATCAATTGGCGCACATCGGCGGGCACGGGATTCATTCTCAAGGCATTAAGGGCGCGGTCGAGCATGTGGCACTCGATGCCACCTTTATGTAGTGCTGCGGTGAAAGCACGGACCGATGGGTTCGGGTTCTCGCCGTAGAGCAGGTTGACCTGCTCTGCGGCGCCTCCGTTAGTTTCCACTCGGTCAAAGCAACCCATGTCGATAATCAAGGGGGCGATTTGCTCCAGTTGGTCCTTGCGTGGCACATATTTGCCTGACGACTGCCACATATCGCGGTAAACCAGGCTGAATTTGACTTCTTTTTTCATTATAATTGTGTGTTTTATGCGATTTTGATTGAGGCTGCAAAGGTACAACTTTTCTCGCGAATAAAGTCTAAAAATCGTCTTGTTTTGATTGTATCCGCAACCAAGGCTAATGGCTCACGAATTCTACTCCGAAATCCTTGCACAAGGTTTGGGCGGTTCGGTGTCCAGTCTCCGCTGCAGGAGGCAGGCCCCCAGAAAGACTCACCCGCTGTCCCGTGAAATAAATGCCGGGAACAAAACGAACGGGGGCGTGTGGGACACGCTTGAGTGCTTTCCAACAGCTCATGTAGCTTCCCTGGAAAGTGTCGCAGTAGCGTTCGTAGGTGAGGGGTGTCGCCATGTCGGTCACGTCCAAAGAGGTCTTGACTTCAGGTATCCTGTCGGCAAGGCGATCGGTCAGAAGGGCTATCGTTTCCTGCTTCTTAGCCTCATAGCTGCCGTCAACTTTGGCCGCTGCCCAGTAGTCGTAGCTGTCTCCAAGAAGGAGACAGGTGAGAACGGTGCAGCCTGGTGGCGCATATTCGGTATCTTTTGCGTAGTTGTTGACAACCAATGTCTTATAGGTGATTTCCGCCACGGTGAAAGGACGCTGTAGCACTAGTTGCATGGAACGGGGATAGGCACTCAAATCGGCCTTGATCCCTAGCCCGATGAACATGCATTGTTTGGTTAGCAGATGCTTGCGCATGCGCCGTGCCCAGCGTTTCTGCAAAGGCTCGCCAAAGAGTTTGTCGATGGCTTTTCGGGCATCCATGGAGATGATCACAGCATCGGCTTGAAGCGTTTCGGAAGCCGTCTTTACGCACGCAAAGCCGTTCTCCCTTGCCAAAGACAGGGCTGGCGTATGGTAGCGGATTTCTCCGCCGAGGGACGTAAGGCAATTCTCCATGTTCTGCGCTATCCGAAGGGAACCGCCCTCAGGGTATCCGCTGTCTCCTGCACTGAATGTGCTTAAGGTATAGATGAGGGAGAGCGCATTGATGCCCGGGTCTACTACCGCCCCAAGTAAGGTGCGAATGCGGGGACTCTTGAATCGTCGGGCATAGCCCGCTGCACTTTCCATCATCAAGAAAGGCGTTAGGATGGCGGCGGGCAGCATACGCACGAATTCCATGGGATGGAATCCTCTAGGATATCGTGATTTGAGTCCGCGCATATCTGTGATGGGCGAGTGGAAATAACGGAAACAAGCAACATGAAAGCGTAACGAAGCCAGCGCCAGCCTGTCACGTAAGCAGCTTGTTTCCAATCCTTTCAGATCCCTTTGCAGGTGCATCTGACCAGCATCGTCCATCAAGGTGTAAATAGGGTCTTTATAATAGACAGGGTTATTCTCTTGCAGGGCACCCGTTTCTTTCCATATCGCATAGAGCGGCAGGTCCTCCTTGGTTCCAATGAGCCAGTGTACACCGCCTTCAAAAGTGTAACCCTTGCGGTGCCAGCTGGTACAAACACCTCCTGGATTTCCTGCCTTTTCCAGCACTACAACTTCAAAACCTGACCGGCGCGCATAAATCGCCGAAGTCAAGCCGGAAATCCCAGCCCCGATGATGATTACTCTTTTCACAAGTCTTTCAAGCCGTTCAATTAGAACAAGCCTTCCAGGATTTCATCCTTCACCAAATTCGGCAGCGTGACCTTCAGCTTGGGTTCGGCCTCCATCGCGCGTTTGATGGCGAAGGTGGCGCCTTCGTTGCGGGCCCAGTTGCGGCGGGCGATGCCGTTGTTGACGTCCCAGTGCAACATGCAGTGAAGCCTGCGGTCGGCATCAGCGGAACCGTCAAGGACCATTCCGAAGCCGCCGTTGATGACTTCGCCCCAGCCTACACCGCCGCCGTTGTGGATGCTCACCCAGGTGGCACCACGGAAACCGTCGCCGATGACATTCTGCACAGCCATATCAGCAGTGAACGACGAGCCGTCGTAGATATTAGAGGTTTCGCGGAACGGGCTGTCGGTGCCAGAAACGTCGTGGTGGTCGCGACCAAGGACGACGGGACCGCTCAAGCGGCCGTCGGCGATGGCTTTGTTGAACTCGGCAGCGATCTTGGTGCGGCCTTCGCAGTCGGCATAGAGGATACGAGCCTGAGAACCCACCACGAGGTGATTCTCTTGCGCGCCACGGATCCATTGGATGTTGTCGCGCATCTGCTGCTGGATTTCAGCGGGAGCGGTGCGGGCAATGTTCTCAAGCACTTCGCAGGCGATGTCGTCGGTGACAGCGAGGTCTTCAGGCTTGCCAGAAGCGCACACCCAGCGGAAGGGACCGAAACCATAGTCGAAGCACATCGGGCCCATGATGTCCTGCACGTAAGAAGGATAACGGAAGGTGCCGTCTTCTTTCATAATGTCGGCGCCAGCGCGGCTGCTCTGCAGCAGGAAGGCGTTGCCATAGTCGAAGAAATACATTCCTTTAGCCGTAAGTTTGTTGACAGCGGCCACATGGCGGCGCAACGAGGCCTGCACCTTCTCCTTGAATAGTTCAGGGTTCTCGGCCATCATGGTCTTGGATTCCTCAAACGATTGCCCGACAGGATAGTAACCACCTGCCCACGGATTGTGGAGCGAGGTCTGGTCGGAGCCGAGGTCAACATGGATGTCATGTTCGGCGGCATACTCCCAGAGATCCACCACATTGCCTTGGTAGGCATAGCTGCGGGCTTCCTTCTTGGCGAGGCTGGCGTTGACGTGCTCAAACAATTCCTCGATGTTGTCATGCACTTCGTCGACCCAGCCTTGCTGATAGCGCTTTTGTGTAGCGGCAGGGTTGATTTCTGCGGTGATGCTCACCACGCCGGCGATGTTTCCAGCCTTGGGTTGGGCGCCGCTCATACCGCCCAAACCAGCGGTGATGAACAGCTTGCCAGCCGTGCCGCCGCCTTGTTTGCGGGCCGCGTTGAGCACGGTGATGGTGGTGCCGTGGACGATGCCTTGGGGGCCGATATACATATAGGAGCCGGCGGTCATCTGGCCGTATTGCGTCACGCCGAGGGCGTTGTAACGCTCCCAGTCGTCGGGTTTGCTGTAGTTCGGGATCATCATGCCGTTGGTGACCACCACACGCGGGGCGTCCTTATGCGAGGGGAACAGTCCCATCGGGTGACCGCTGTACATGGCTAGGGTTTGGTCTTCGTCCATGTTGGCGAGGTATTGCATCACGAGGCGGTACTGTGCCCAGTTCTGGAAGATGGCACCGTTGCCACCGTAGATGATGAGTTCATGGGTCGAGGTTGTTCTGGATCATCAGCATGATGGCCGCGGCCTGCTTGCATTTGGCGGGATATTCCTCAATCGGGCGGGCGTACATCTTGTAGGACGGACGGAAACGGTACATGTAGATGCGGCCGTATTTCTCCAGCTCCTCGGCAAATTCGGGGGCCAAAGTGGCGTGGAACTTGGCGGGGAAATAACGCAAAGCGTTGCGGATGGCTAATTTCTTCTCGGCCTTCGTCAAGATGTCCTTGCGCTTGGGCGCATGGTTGATGGTAGTGTCGTAAGGTTTCACTTCCGGCAGTTCATCGGGAATGCCGGCAAGAATCTCTTTCTGAAAATCGTTGAGTATGTTCATTTTATTATTTGATTTGTTTGTTTGCTTAATTTGGCTGCAAATTTAGGGAAAAATTTGTCATTTTTCACATTTTCGTTTGTGCTGTGATGTTTTTCCCTATTTTTGTTGCCACTATATCGATTTGATAATCTCAAAATTTTACGAAATATGAAAAGAAGTTTATCCTTAAAAAACATGAGAAGGACCGTTGCTATTATTGCAGGACTGTTGCTCCTGCTTGGGTTTGCGCAATGCAAGAAAGAGAAAACAAACCAAGAAAGCGACGAAAGCTTTGAGTTGGCATGCGATGCCGGCGAATACATTGACGATAACATTCAGTCTCAACTTGACTTATTGAACGACAAGACGACTCCAGAAGCTATGGCCGCATTAGCCGAATGGATTAAAGGGCAAGAGGGTGTCGCATCAGCGGTTGCATTCAATGACCGAGTGGAATATGTATATGTGGACGGCACTAAGGGCTCAGTTATGGTGTATGACCAGACTATTGAGAATGATTTCAATTATAATTTTAACAAACACTCTCTAACACCACATAGCTTTAAATTACAGCATGGGAATGCAGTAGGTAGTCAGAAAGGCTTCATCTACGATGCTTTCCCATATCTTTCTTCGAGATATAATGTTGGAGATTCCATCCAAAAGCGATTTGAGGAGGGAGGTTTTGAGTATGCTCATCCGAAAGAAGAGGATTGTACAATTGACACACTAAATGCGATGTTCCAATATGGATATATCCAATTTATAACACATGCCGATTCAGATGTTTTTTCCACAGGCGAAAGAGTCACTCGTAAAAAGCGGGCATTGTATCGTGATGGTCTTGATAACGATTTGTTTAGGGAAGCTCGTTTAGTTATTAAGACAGGTTTGCTTGGATTTAAACATAGAGGAAGATTCTTTGGAGTTACCAGCAAGTATATTAAAAGTTTTCAGTACCAATTTGACAATGCGATAGTCTTCATGGGAGCATGTAAGGGGTTCCCAGAAGAAAATGCATTGATGAAGGATGCTTTCCTTGCTCGACATGCTGCCACTTATTTTGGATTTAGTAATGATGTTATATCGAGAATAGTTTATGCCACTTCCAATTGGATTGTGTCAAACTTGTTTTATGGCAGAAGTGTGGGTGAAGCATACGACATTATTTATTATAGCGAGGATGGGAATTGCACGGAATTCGATTATGAAGGTAATACTATTAAGACATGCTTTTTAATGGAAAGTGTTCATGACATAATGTGGTACGAAACACCTCCAGTTGCTCCATTGCCTCAAGTCATTACCAAAGAGGTTGAAAATATCACTGCCACCAGCGCTCTGTTTAGGGGAACCGTTATTAGTGAAGAAGGTTGTCAAGAAATTGTGGAACGAGGTTTCTGCTATGGAACTGGTCCAGGTCAGTTTTATGGTAATGTTGGTGGTGATGCTATTGTGTATGAAGGGCCTAATACAGAGGACTTTGCTTGTGAGGCTACGAGTTTGTATTCCGATATGCAATACTATGTGAGGGCATATGCAAAAATGACTTCTGGAGAAGTGTGTTATGGTGATGAATTGAGTTTCAATACATTAACGGAAGAAGAGGATCCTCAAGTATTTACCTTTCAGCCAGAAAGTATTACGATGGTTTCGGCAGCGTTGCGTGGTGGAGTGACAGGAGGGACTTCGCAGACTGTAACAGAACGTGGTTTTTGTTATGGCATGGAGCCAAATCAAGGCATTGGAAACTTTGGGAGTAACAGGATACCTGTTGGTTCGGGCAGCGGTTCCTTTGCCTATAATCTCGATGGACTAACGCCGAATACAATTTATTATGTAAAAGCATATGCCATCACCGACCTTGACCATATTATTTATGGTGAAGAGTTGTCATTTTCTACACTTTCAGGTGGTGGAGGAGGTGTTCCCGTGGGTGTTATTAATGGCATGTTCACCATCAATGCCAATGGTAATCAAGTGTATTTCTCGCGAGGCAATTTGCAATTCCAAGCTTCAGCCAATATGTGGCGATTTGCTGAGAACCAATGGGATTATTTGGGAGAAGATAACGCAAACATTTCTTCTACTTATAGTGGTTGGATTGACCTTTTCGGTTGGGGTACGAGCGGATGGAATTGTGGCAATACCTATTTCCGTCCTTGGGACATCAGCAACGGTTACAACGATAACAAATTGTATGGACCTTTTGGCGAGAATAATCTAACTGGTGATTATGCCCAGTCCGATTGGGGCTATTACAATGCCATTAGCAACGGAGGAGATCAAAATCATTTATGGCGTACGTTGACACAGGAGGAATGGGATTATGTTTTCCAAGGTCGAAACACCTCTTCAGGGATTCGCTATGCCAAGGCACAAGTGAACGGCATCAAAGGCATCATTTTGTTGCCAGATGATTGGAATGTGGCCATTTATACGCTGAATAACACTAATCAAAATGATGCTAGTTATGATAGTAATGTAATCGGTATGTCGCAATGGAATATCTTGGAGGATGAAGGGGCGGTTTTTTTGCCTGCGGCAGGTTGGCGCTCTGGGCATTATCTTAACATGACGCGTGGTTATGGAGATTATTGGTCTGCCTCTTATTACAGCATTCATAACGCATATGCTGTGTTCTTTAGTGATTTCGATCTTATAACCAGTTATGATGATAACCGGTCTAGTGGTTGCTCGATACGCCTGGTTTTTCCTGCTGTAAAATAGTATTTTGCTAGTTGCATCTGCACATCATGATTTATGCATGAGGAGCTTTATAATTTGAATAATTGCTAATTATTGCGTTGTATGAGAATGATTTTTGACATGATACGATTTGTCACATTATTCCTTTTCCTGCTCTCAATGCCCGTTCTGGCATCCTCGCAAAACGCAGTAAACCAGAAATATACCTCCGTATTTCATAATGCCTACCAAGCCTGCCCCGACATCCCAAAAGGCTGGCTCGAAGCCATTTCCGTCACCAACACGCACTGCAATCACCTCACTGATGCCAACTATTTCCACGACGGTCCCGAGGCCATGCCGCGTGCCTACGGTCTAATGGGTCTGGTGAAAGACGGAAAGGGTTATTTTCGTGAGAATCTGCACTTTGTATCAGAATTGTCTGGCATTTCGGAAGCGGAGATTTTGGAAAGTCCCGATAAGAATGTGCTGGCCTATGCCAAGGCTTTTGAGCGTTTGGCGAAGGAAAGCAAGGCCGCCGAAATCAAGGACTATCTGTCAATCATTCAACGCCTTTCGGAACTTCCGATGGGGGAGGAGAAAGATGTTTATCCCATGAAAAGTATGCTCTATTCTGTGTGCGTTTTCCTGAATGACGCCAAAAAAGCTGAGCAATTCGGCTTCCCGAAATACGACATCGACTTGAAATCGGTGTTTGCCGAGCATTACGACATGCTTTCCGCGCCCGAACTTGGCGTTTCGCGCAGCCCTGACTATCCTCCAGCCGAGTGGGTCCCCGCACCGGAATGCAACTGGGAACCGCGTACGAAGGAGGTGAGCGCGGTCGTCATTCACTATACAGAAGGCTCTTACGCAGGCTGTATCAGCTGGTTCCAAAACTGCGACGCAGAGGTCTCGGCGCATTATGTCATCCGATCCGCCGATGGACAAGTCACTCAAATGGTGCGCGAAAAGGACAAGGCCTGGCACGCCCGCACGGCCAACGGCTACACCATTGGCATCGAGCATGAAGCATACGGCAATGTTTGGGAGTTCTTCACCGATGAGATGTATCACTCCTCTGCCAACTTGGTGCGCAGCATTTGTTCACGCTACGAACCCATCAATGGGCTTCGCACTTTCTATCGCGACACCTTGGACAACGGCACATGCCTCAATTTCGGAGTTCATGACCTCGGCGGCGAGACGGCTTGCATCAAGATTCGGGGGCATCAGCATTACCCCGACCAGACGCACACTGACCCAGGACCGTATTGGGATTGGAACTATTATTACAAGCTCATCAACGAAGGCACGCCTGTCACGGTCTTGGAAGGCGAGGAAGGTCGCTTCGACCATCGGAACTATGGCGACGACGAGCGCAAGATTTGGGTGATTCGTGGCCCAGAAGAATCGACCATTCAATTGGATTTCAGCAGTTTCAGCTTGGAGGCCGATTATGATTTCCTGTGGATTTACGATGGCGACGATGTTTATGCCCCGAAGATTGGCCGCTGGAACACGCAAAGTCCAGGCACGGTGCAGGCATCGGGTAATGTGATGTGCGTGGAGTTCCGCTCCGACTGCCTCACCACCGACACGGGTTGGGAAGCGGCATGGACGGCTATGATGCCCAATTCGATTGAACCGGAAATCCTGGAAATTGAGCCTGGGATATTCCCTAATCCAACGGAAGGCAAGTTCACCGTCAAGTCGGATAAAGAGGGCTTCACGGACGTGGTCGTTTTCGATGTTTATGGTAATATTATGATTTCGAAGCGCTTCCAGAATTCTGTCGAAATAGATGCAAGTAGTTGGGCTTCTGGTGTTTATGTTGTTCATTATGGCATACCAGTGCGTTTGGGCAAAGTGGTCAAGTTGACCAAACTCTAATCGGCTGATGGAACAATATTCAGTGCCTTGTTGCGTTCATCAATGGAAAATTCCTATCTTTGCAACCTATTTCGGAGTCAAATGAAAGATAAATCCATTATATTCAAAGCCTTACTGTTTCTTCTGTTCACGGCATGTTCGCTGTTTGCTTGGGCTCAGGAGCCTTACGAGATTACCTGTGACAAGGTGATGCCCGTTTGCAGTGGAGAAGAAATAGTGTTGAGCGTTCCCGACAATTATCAGTATACATTTCAGTGGTATCGTGACAATCAACCATTGGAGAATCAGGTGGGGAATACGTTGAGGACACAGCCGGTCAGACCTTCTGACGCCCTCAATGATCCCGGAATTTATGAGTTAGTATATTCAGTAGAAGTCTTGGACCAGGACTCGTCGCTCCTTTACCATCCTTCGTTTACCGTAGGACTGAAACCGGTCTTCAGAATCAAGTTCAAGCAAGAGCAGAAGACTTGCAGCAACCGTGCGGAGACCAATGGACACACCGCTCAGGTGAGGGCGTGGGTTGACTCCACTTCGGTGGCTTTTGCACCCCCGTTTGAATACGCATGGGATGTGAGCCCGCTTCACATCGCGCCTGGCGATGATTCATGGGCCGTCGGCCTCGAAGCATTTTGCTACTATCGTATCAAGGTGACCGACAACCGAGGCTGTGTCCAATGGGACAGCACGACCCTAAAGGCCTACACCAATCCTTTGGTCGAGATTCTCACCGATCCCGATGATACCTTGTACCTTCAAAATCCGCACGTCACCTTCTCGTTTGAGAACAAACCGGTCAACGACTCGATTGGCATTATAGACATCAACCATTATTTTTGGGTATTGAATCCTACCTATAATATTACGTCGACCGAACCGGAACCTCGTTTCACTTATGTTGAGACAGGTGCATACACCACCGAGCTGAAGGTGTACAACCCGCAAGGCTGCGACACCTCATATTTTCAGACCATCCAAGTGGAGCCTGTCAAGTTGAAGATTCCCAATGTGTTCACCCCTAATGGCGATAATATCAATGACTATTTCATTATCGCTATTGACAATGGTGGTGGCAACGCCAATGGTGGCGAGAATCCTTCTATTGGAGGCAGCAGAGGTCAGCGTGATACGGGATACGAATACGAGAACTACGAACCGTTGAGCCGCTATTACGAATCCACAGAGCTGACCATATTCAACCGTTGGGGTCGTGTGGTGTACTATTCCAAAGATTATCAGAACGATTGGGACGGTGGCGGCCTCTCCGATGGCACCTATTTCTACGTGCTGAAGTGTCACGGACTCAAGCAGGACGCCCACTATCAAGGCTCCATCATGATCGTCACAGCACAACGTCCGAACAAATAATTCCAAAAAAATATGAAGCATCTGCTTTCCGCTTTGATTTTGGCCTTGTGCCTTCTTGCCGCTTGTAATAGTAGCGACGAGGGAAAACTCTCCACGGACTTGGTCACCAACCCAAAATCAGCCACCCAGCCTTCCGACAAACAGCCTGTCATCACTTTCGACAAGACGGAGCATGATTTTGGCACGGTGCTGCAAGGCGAGAAGGTGACATATTCCTTCCATTTCACCAACACGGGCACCGCCCCGCTTCTCGTCAGCAATGTGGCGACAAGTTGTGGCTGCACCGTGGGCGAGTTCTCCAAAGAACCCATCGCTCCTGGAAAAGACGGCGTGATCAAGGCGACTTATGACAGCAAAGGCCATCACGGTGTCCAAACACGTACGCTTACGGTCGTTACCAATACCAATCCTGGACAAACCTCGCTTCGCTTGAAAGCGACCGTTCAAACTCCTGACCAATATTAACTTATAATAAATCATTGAAAATGAATAACTTATTTATCTTGTTACAGGAACAAGCCCAGCCGCAGGGTGGTTCCATGTGGTCAAGCCTCATCTTCATCGTTCTGCTCATCGTGGTTTTCTGGTTGTTCTTCATTCGTCCGCAGTCGAAGAAGGCCAAGGAAGAACAGAGATTCCGCAACGAACTGAAGAAAGGTGACAAGGTGGTCACCATCGGCGGTTTCCATGGTAAGATTACCGAAGTGAAGGAAACGACCGTGATGCTTTCCATTGCTCCCAATATGGAAGTCGAAGTGGAGAAGACGGCCCTTGTGAAGGATCCCGCCTCTGTCGGTCAGGCTTAAGCCTAAACCATGAACAATCGGTCTGTTTTTTCTTTTTTGGTTTTTGTGGTCATCTCGACGGTCCTTTGGCTGTTTGTCAAGCTGTCGGAAGACTACACGACGCAGGTCGTATACCGTGTCAGGATTGAACAGGTGCCTGCCGACAAGTGGCTTTCAACGCCAGAGCAGACCGCAAAGTTTTCGTTGACAGCCGACGGCTTCCACACCTTGAGATACAGGATGATACGGGAGGCCAAACGCGTTGTCAGCCTGCCTTTGGATGAGGTGCCTTATCGTCTTGAGAATGGCACGACTTATTCGTTCAGCAGCTTGTATGTGACGGATCGTATCGCTGAGATGCTTGACGTGAGTCCTTCGGGGCTCGTTATGAACGATGACAAGGTGTATTTCAACCTGGATCCGCTTAAGTCAAAGGTGCTGCCAGTGGTTTTGCGCTCTGACATCAGGACGCACCGTCAGTTCGGCGTATATGGCATTCCCGTACTTGACCCCGCTTCCGTGACGGTGTATGGTCCCGAGGAAGTCATCGATACGCTGAAATCGGTTTCCACCGAGTTGCTTTCAAAAGTCAATGTAAATGAGAGTTTTACTGAGACGGTGGCCTTGGATTTGCTCGGTGGACGGATTCACTCTGAAGTGAACTCTGTGAACGCCACGGTCCAGGTGGAACGGTTCACCGAAGCGGATGTCACCGTGCCTCTTAGTGCTCCCGAAACGCTTCACATTCGACTCTTTCCCGACGAAATGACCGTGAAATGCCTCGTCGCCATCAAGGATTATCCCGGCCTTGTCCCTGATTTGTTCAAGGCAGAGGTGGATGAACGTCAGCTCGAGGCGTTGCAGCCTTTGCTGGACGTGCATCTTACCGTGTGGCCTCAGTATGTTCAAATCCTCAACACCGCCCCCGAAAAGGTGGAGTATCTCATTGTGCAATGAAAAAGGTGGCTCTTACCGGCAATATCGGCAGTGGTAAGTCATGGGTTTGCCAACTTTTCCAACGCATAGGCATCCCTGTCTTCAACAGCGATGAGGAAGCCAAACGGCTTTACGACCGCGACGACATCCGTGAGGCCATGAAAACCCGTTTTGGTGAGGATGTGTATTGTGATGACAACCAAGTCAACAGAAAGCGCATCGCCGAAATCATCTTCAACGATAAGGAAGCCATGCGCGAGGTGGAGCAGTTGCTTTATCCGGCTTTGAATGCCTATTTCGATGCGTGGGCCGAGCAACAGGAAACCCCTTATGTGCTTTATGAATCGGCCATCATCTTCGAGAAAGGGCTCGCCGACCGTTTTGATGCTGTAATCATGGTGTCGGCCGATGAACAGACCCGTCTGCGCCGTGTGATGCTTCGCGACCATTGCGATGAGGCCGAGGTGCGCGAGCGAATGGCTTTGCAATGGCCTGAAAACGAGAAGCGTGAGAGGGCGGACTTCATCATCGAACACGATAATGACGACGAGGACGGATTCCTTTTGGAACAAGTGATAAAGGTGCATGAAGCCCTATTGCCGCAACGCAAATTTCACTTTTTTTCAAAAAAATGAAAAAAACACTTGCGCGTATCTAAAAAAGTCGTACTTTTGCACCCGCATTCAGAAATGAGTGATGTCGAGTGGTGTAATGGCAGCACTGCAGATTTTGGTTCTGCCTGTCAAGGTTCGAATCCTTGCTCGACAACTTGAGGTGGAAGAAAGACCTGCTACTTTAAGTAACGGGTCTTTTTGTTTAACAAAATGCTGAATTACAAATGATTACAAAAGAACAAATTGCTGCCTTGACTAACGAAGCCCTCGTCGACAGCGACCGCTTCCTGGTTGACGTGAAAGTGAAGCCTAGCAACGTGATAGAGGTTTATATCGACTCCGATACGGCTGTCAACATCGACCATTGTGTGGAAGTCAGCCGTTTCATCGAAAGCAAGCTCGACCGTGATGTGGAAGACTTCGAGTTGAGCGTGATGTCGTATGGCCTGACGGGAGCCTTGAAACTTGACCGCCAGCTGCAGAAATATGTGGGCAAGGATGTGGAGATTAAGACGAAAGAATTGGGCAAGTTGCAAGGAAAACTTGTCGCTTTTGATGCAGAGAAAGTCGAAATCCTGCCCGCACCCAAGAAAACCTCAAAGAAGAAACCTGCCGATAATCCTGTCAACCTTTTCTTCGACCGCAAGAAAACTGAAATCAAACCCGCAATAATCTTCTAATACATTGAATCTTAAATCTTTAAATTTGAAATTTTAAATTAATAAATAATGGACAATTACAAATTAGTTGAAACATTTTCCGAATTCAAGGAATTCAAGAACATCGACCGCGAGGCCATGATGCGTATCATCGAGGATGTGTTTAGAGGCACCCTCGATAAGAAGTTCAACACCAACACCGAGGAGTTCATCGACATCATCGTGAATGTCGATAAGGGCGACTTCGAGATCTATCACAACCGCACCGTTGTCGAGGACAATGAGTTGAAAGACCCGGCAAGGGAAATCAAGTTGTCCGATGCCATCAAGATTGAACCTGATTTTGAGGTCGGGGACGATGTGAGTGAAGTGTTGAAGATTGAGACCTTTGGCCGTCGCGACATTCTGGCATTGCGTCAGAACTTGCAAGCTAAAGTGCTTGAATACGAGAAGGAAAGCATATTCCAGAAGTATAAGGAGAAAGTGGGTGACATTATCACTGCCGAGGTGACGCATGTGTGGAAACGTGAAATCGTGGTCGTTGACGATGAGGGCATTGAATTGACTGTTCCTCGCGCCGAGCAGATCCCGAGTGATATATATAAGAAAGGTGATACGCTTCGCGCCATCGTCAAGAGCGTTGAGAACGTCAACGGCTCGCCTGTCGTGGTCTTGTCGCGTACTTCCGAGATTTTCCTGCAACGTCTCTTGGAGGCGGAAGTTCCTGAAATCTATGACGGCCTCATCACTGTGAAGAAGATTGTCCGTGAGCCCGGTCAACGCGCCAAGATTGCCGTGGAGAGCTATGACGACCGCATCGACCCCGTGGGTGCCTGCGTCGGCATGAAAGGATCGCGTATCCATGGTATCGTCCGCGAGCTGCGCAATGAGAATATCGACGTCATCAACTGGACGACCAATCCGAAGCTCTTCATCCAACGTGCCCTCAGCCCCGCCAAGATTACGGAAATCCGCATCAGCGAGGACAACACTATGGCCAATGTGTACATGGAGAACGACCAAATCAGCCTTGCTATCGGTAAGGGCGGTTATAACATCAAACTCGCCGGAAAATTGACGGGCTACGAGATTGACGTTTACCGCAACAGCGAAGCCAACAACTCGGAAGAAGACGTTGATCTTCAAGAATTTGCCGATGAAATCGACCAATGGGTCATTGATGCCCTTGTCCACATGGGCTGCGACACCGCCAAGAACGTGCTGTCGTACACTCCTGAAGAGGTGGCCAAGCGTGCCGACCTTGAAATCGACACGGTTGAAGATGTGTTCCGTATCCTGAAAGCAGAGTTTGAATCCGATGACGAATGATGCCAAGTCATTGTAAAAACAATAATTAACGAGAAACGAAGGGAGAGAAACTATGTCCGAAGAAGCTAACACTACCATTCGATTGTCGAAAGCGGCAAAAGAATTCAATGTGGGCGTGTCGACCATCAGGGAATTCCTTGCAAAGAAGGGATTCCAAGTCGATTCGTCACCGAACGCAAAGCTCACGGCAGAGATGTATAATCTGATCGTGAAGGAATACCAGGGCGAGAAGGAAGTGAAGAATGAAGCCAAGAAATTGGGCAACATCTCTTACAAGGGAGGGTCTGTTTCCGTTGAGTCGGCATCATCGACATCGCCTCAAACGAACACCCAAGAGGTAGAGGAGGTGATTATCCGTTCCACTACGATGTCGCCAATCATTACAACGAAAACCCCCGCTGAGGAGACAAAGGCAGATGAGAAGACCGAACCTGTCCAATCCGAATCGGCTCAGGATACTGAAAACGCGAAGAAAGAATCGGAATCCGAATCGCCTCTGAAGGTCTTGGGTAAAATCGACCTTGACAGCCTTAATCCGAAATCACGTTCCGAGAAAAAGGCCAAGGAACAACCTAAGAAAGAGAATAAAGCCGAATCGAAGCAGGAACAGCCCAAAGCGACTGGTAAGCAGCAGAAAGCCCAGCCCAAGCAGCAACCCAAACCTCAAGAAAAGCCTGAGGAAAAACCTGCTCCCGCTGCTGAACAGAAAGAGCAGCGTACTTCCGAACCTAGGTTCATCAAAACCGAAGTCCAGAAGTTGGAGGGACCTAAAATCTTGGATAAGATTGAGCTGCCGGATGAGAAGCATCGCACGAAGGCTACGCCTGAACGTAAAAAGAAACGCAAGCGCATCGCTGGCAAGCCAGAAGGCTCCTCGGAGAATCCTGTCGATCCCACTGCCAAGCAACAAGGTCAGGGCAAAGGCCAGAAACAGGAGAAAGGCAAGAGTGCAGGCAATGAGAACAAGAGAGGTCCTAAGGATACTCCGAAGTTGTCCAAGAAAGATAAAGGCAAAAACAAGCGCGAGGAGAAGGTTGAGTTGAGCGATGAGGAGATCTCGAAGCAGATTAAGGACACGCTTGCGCGTCTGTCGCCTATGGGTAAGTCGAAGACCTCAAAGCACCGTCGTGAGAAACGTCAGCAAGTGGCTGGCAACATGATGGAGGAGATGATGCGTCAGGAAGAGGAGAAGAAAGTGCTGAAAGTTACAGAGTTTGTGACCGCCAACGAGTTGGCCACCATGATGAACGTCCCAGTGGTCAAGGTCATTGGCACCTGCATGAGTCTCGGTATGCCTGTTTCCATCAACCAACGTCTTGACGCCGAGGCGTTGAGCGTGGTGGCTGAAGAGTTCGGCTTCCAGGTTGATTTCGTCAGCGCCGATGTGCAGGAAGCCATCGCCGAAACTGACGAGAAAGACCACGAGGAAGACCTTGTGCCTCGCGCACCAGTAGTCACCGTCATGGGTCACGTCGACCACGGAAAGACCAAGCTTCTTGACTATATCCGTAACACCAATGTGGTGGCTGGCGAAGCTGGTGGTATCACCCAGCACATCGGTGCTTACGAGGTGACCACTGAGAGCGGCAAGAAGATTACTTTCTTGGATACTCCTGGCCACGAAGCCTTTACCGCTATGCGTGCTCGTGGTGCCAAGATTACGGACGTTGCCATCATCGTCATCGCTACTGACGACAGCGTGATGCCGCAGACCGTCGAGGCCATCAACCACGCCCAGGCTGCTGGCGTTCCTATCGTCTTTGCACTGAACAAGATAGATAAGCCCACTGCCAATCCTGACAAGATTCGTGAACAGTTGGCTAACATGAACATCCTCGTCGAAAGTTGGGGCGGCAAGTATCAAGATCAGGAAATCGCTGCTAAGATTGGTCTCAACGTTGATGCCTTGCTTGAAAAGGTGCTGCTTGAGGCAGAACTTCTCGACTTGAAGGCCAACCCGAAGCGTCTGGCTAAAGGTACGGTCATTGAGTCTGCTTTGGACAAGGGTCGTGGTTATGTAGCCAAGATTTTGGTGCAGAACGGCACCTTAAAGATTGGTGATATGGTGTTGGCTGGCACGACTTACGGCAAGGTAAAAGCCATGTTCGACGACCACAACCGTCCCGTGAAGGAAGCTGGTCCGTCAACGCCGGTGCTGTTGCTCGGTTTGAATGGTGCTCCCATGCCTGGCGACGGATTCAACGTAATGGTCGACGAGCGTGAAGTGAAAGCCATTGCCAACCGTCGTGAGCAGTTACAGCGCGAGCAGACGCGCCGCACCAGCCCGCACATCACCTTGGACGAAATCGGCCGTCGTATTGCCATTGGCGACTTCAAGGAATTGAATATCATCGTTAAGGCCGACGTCGACGGTTCCGTCGAGGCTTTGTCCGACAGTTTGCTGAAACTCTCGACAGAAGAGGTGCAGGTCAATGTCATCCACAAGTCGGTGGGTGCCATCAGCGAGTCAGATGTCATGCTGGCTTCGGCTTCCAATGCTGTCATCGTGGGCTTCAATGTGCGTCCTACGGCTCAGGCTCGTAAGATGGCTGAGAATGAGAAGATAGACATCCGTCTGTATTCCATCATCTATACCGCCATTGAGGAAATCAAGGCCGCTATCGAAGGTATGTTGGCGCCCGAAATCGAGGAAGTGGTTACTTGCAACCTTGAGATCCGCGAGACCTTCAAGATCAGCAAGGTCGGTACGATTGCTGGTTGCATGGTCTTGGATGGCAAAGTGACGCGCAATACCAAGATTCGCGTGATCCGCGATGGTATTGTGGTCTACACAGGTACGCTCGGTTCACTGAAACGTTACAAGGACGATGTCAAGGAAGTGGCGGCCGGTATGGACTGCGGTTTGAACATCGAAAACTACAACGACATCAAAGTCGGTGACATCATTGAAGGTTACACCGAGAAGGAGATTGCTCGTAAACTGTAGGCACAATCATCAGTGCAGTGTGCAGAAAATCCCTTGCGAACAGGTTAGTTCGTGGGGGATTTTCCGTTTTATATATAATATAATGTGCATATTTTAGATATTTTTGGTTTGTGGTAAAATTTTTTCCTATTGGTTTACAGTGTATTGCGTTGTATGACAAAAAAAAGTTGAGAAAAGTGGTTGTGGGT
>CAJOIF010000009.1 GCA_905234765.1 uncultured Bacteroidales bacterium | reverse complement strand
CACCTACATCCAGCCGACCTTCATCACCGACTATCCCGTCGAGATGTCGCCGCTCTGCAAGCGTCATCGCAACAACCCCGAGCTGACCGAGCGCTTCGAACTGATGGTCAACGGCAAGGAGCTGGCCAACGCCTACACCGAGCTCAACGACCCCATCGACCAGCGTGCACGCTTCGAGGAGCAAATGAAACTCAGCGAACGTGGCGACGACGAGGCCATGTTCATCGACCAGGACTTCCTCCGCGCTCTTGAATACGGCATGCCTCCCACCTCCGGCATGGGCATCGGCATCGACCGTTTCGTGATGCTGCTCACGGGCCAAACCACCATCCAAGAGGTGCTTCTGTTCCCCATGATGCGTCCCGAGAAGGTCAAGAAAGTGGCCACGCCCGAGGACTTCATGGGCATCGGCGTTCCCGAGGTCTGGGCCAAGGTGCTATGCGCCAACGGTTTTACCAGCATCGAGCAACTGAAAAACGAAAAGCCTACCGCTTTGCGCGAGAAACTCAACGGCCTCCGCAAGAAGAATAAGATGGATGTGCCCGCCTTGCAACTCGAAGAGGTTGAAGCCTGGTTGAATTAATGTCTATGGCAAAAGACAAAATCAACAAGACCAACGCCTGCCGTTTACTGGACCAAAAGAAGGTGGCTTATGAACTGATCCCCTACGAGGTGGACGAAAACGACCTCGGAGCACAGCATATTGCCGACCAACTGGGTGAAGATATCGATCAGGTATTCAAGACTTTAGTGCTGAAAGGCGATAAGATTGGGCATTTCGTCTGTGTCATTCCGGGCAATGAGGAAGTGGACCTCAAGAAGACCGCCAAAGCAACTGGAAATAAGAGTTGTGACTTGATTCCAATGAAAGAGCTCCTACCCCTGACAGGATACATCCGTGGCGGCTGTTCTCCAATAGGCATGAAGAAGCCTTTCCCCACTTTTATTCATGAGACTTGTGAGCTTTTTGACTTCGTTTATGTTAGCGCCGGAGTAAGAGGACTACAGTTTAAAATCAACCCTCAAGATTTGATTCAAACAGTTGGAATGACTGTGGCGGATTTGTGTTAAGAAGATGGTATGAATTAAGTTCCCTCGAAGATGACGATTACATCGCCCGTGGCAACGGCTTCTGCGACCGCAAATACAGCGACGATTTCATCGAAGGCCAGATGGAGAAATACGCGCAGCGGGTTAAAAAAATTGAAAAATGGATCAGAGAATATTGCAAACCTGCTCTTTGATCTTTTCAAGTTCATCTTTCATCATCACCACGATGCGCTGGATGTTAACCTCATTGGCTTTGGAACCGAGGGTGTTTATTTCGCGGCCCATCTCCTGGCTGATGAAACCTAGTTTCTTGCCCGCCTGGTCTTCGTCACAGCTCTCGTTGAAGTAGTTGCAGTGCTGGCGCAGACGCACTTTTTCCTCGGTAATATCCAGTTTTTCAAGGTAATAAATCAACTCCGCCTCAAAACGGTTTTCATCGTATTGTCCTTCCGTGGTAAGTTCGGAGAGATTCTTGATTAAGCGCTGCTTTATGGTATCGTGGCGGGCTTTTTCAAATGGCTCCACTTGATCAAGCAAGCCAAGGATGAGTTCCACACGATGAAGCAGATCCCGTTTCAGGGTCTGGCCCTCCTGGAGGCGGAAACGGTCAACGGTGTCGAGTACCGTATCCAGCGTTTCGCCTATTTTGGCCACAAACCCCTCATCGTAGCTTTGTTCGGGGGTGTTGAAAATGCCAGGCATCCTAAACAAAAGCGCGGCTATGTCGTTTGACGGAGCAATGCCGAGTTCCTCGGAAATGCTATTGATTTGACGCAGATAAGACGCAACTGAGTCAGCATCAATCTGGTTCACCGCATCGGCAGAGGTGTCGGCTATTGTAATCACCGCATCGATCTTGCCTCGAAACAGGCGTGAGCCAATCTTGTTGCGGAAATCCAATTCGGCAAATCGTAACTCATTGGGCAGTTTCATGGCGAGATCCAGCTGTTTGCTGTTGAGTGTCCTGATCTCGACTGTGATTTTTTTGTTGTTGCAAAGGCTCTCGGCAATGCCATAGCCCGTCATAGAACGTATCATAATTTTTTCAAGTTACTTCAAGAAGACAAAAAAGACAGCCAGCACCAAGCAGACAAAAGCGACCAGATGGTTCCAGTGCAATGGCTGACCCTTGAAAATGAGAAGAGCAACGACCGTGAACACCGTCAATGAAATAACCTCCTGGATCACTTTCAGTTGCATCAAGTTAAAAGGTCCTCCGTGGCCTATAAAACCTATGCGGTTTGCAGGAATCATGAAAGAATACTCACATAAAGCGACACCCCACGAAGCCAGGATAATAAAAACCAACGGCCAATCGGTGGTGATTTTCATCTCTTCCAGCTTCAAATTGCCATACCAGGCAAAGGTCATGAAAACATTGGAAATCACCAACAGGATGACAGTCAAAAAACCTTTCATAAAAACAAACGATATTAATTCACGGCAAAAATAGCAAAAACAAGCTTTAATATTGTAATTTTGTCGCAGAATAAAAACGCAGACACATTTTGCGAAATGTCGCCGGACACCATCACCATACGAAAAGGTTTGGACATTCCCATTGGCGGTAAGGCTGAGAAACGCCTAACCGAGGCCAGCGGCATCACATCTTGCGCTCTGAAGCCCACTGATTATGTTGGACTTACACCGCGCTTATTGGTTGGAGAAGGAGACGTTGTGGCCATGGGCGATGCTTTGTTTTGCGACAAGAACGACGAGCGGCTGCGCTTTACCTCGCCGATTAATGGGCAAGTGAAAGCTATCGTCAGGGGCGAGAAACGAAAAGTGTTGGAGGTGGTGGTTGAAGCCAACGGGAAAACCGTTCCTGCCATTTATGAGATCCCGACAACCCCAGAAGAGACCAAGGACCTGATGCTTCGTTCTGGGCTTTGGACCATGATGCGACAGCGACCTTTCGGCATTGTGGCCAATCCTGACGACAAGCCCAAAGCCATCTTTGTCACTGGTTTCAATAGTGCTCCATTGGCCCCCGATTACGATTTTATGATGCAGGGGCGGGAAGCATTTCTGAAAAAAGGTCTTGAGGTGCTGACTCAACTGACCGATGGCAAGGTGCACATCTGTTTCCGTCCCGGTCAAAAACTCGCCAATCACCTCTCGTCTCTCAATTCCCGACTCTCAACCCACTTCGTCAAAGGTCCTCATCCGGCCGGAAACATCGGAACACAGATAGTCCATATTGACCCAATTAACAAAGGCGAGGTGGTATGGAGCATCAATCTTCAAGATGTGGCAGTATTAGGCGAATTGGTCGAGACCGGCATATACAATCCACAAAAGATAATCGCTGTGGCCGGGCCAAACCTCAAGAATCCACATTATTACCGGGTGAGCGCTGGCATTTGTTTAAAAGACATCATTGCCGGACAACTGCTCAATGCCGAATACCCCGAGATGGAGGCCCCCGACTCCTCCAAAGGGAACCGCATCATTTCAGGCGACGTCCTGAGCGGCACGCAAATCACCGCAGAGGGTTTTCTGGGAGCTTATGACGACCTGGTGAGCATTCTCCCTGAAGGCGATTATTACGATTTTCTGGGATGGTTAATGCCGGGCTTTAGGAAATACAGTTTTTCAAGGACCTTCCTCAGCGGCTTTTTACAGATCCCTCGTTTTTCAAGTCTTTGGAGATTCGACACCAACACCCATGGTGACGAGCGTCCTTTAGTGTTTACGGGTAACTTTGAGAGAGTTTTCCCATTCGACATCTACCCCTCCCAACTCATCAAGGCATGCATTGTAGGAGACATTGAACAGATGGAAAACCTTGGTATCTATGAAGTTGAACCAGAAGACTTTGCTCTTTGCGAGTTTATCGACGTTTCCAAAACCAACCTTCAAGAAATCGTCCGTGAGGCTTTGGAAAAGATCAGAAAGGAGGCGCTGGGATGAACGGAAAACGGAGAACGGAGAACGGAAAACTAAATTGGTTGGCGGTTTGGTTTAAAAACCATCAGCCGAAAGGCAAATGGGCTTGGTTAGAGAGCACCTACGACGCTTTTCGCACCTTTGCCTTCACGCCGAATCGGGTGACCTCGAAAGGCAGCCATATCCGTGATGCCGTTGATCTGAAGCGCTCCATGATCATCGTGGTGATGGCTTTGGTCCCGGCCATGCTTTTCGGCATGTGGAACATTGGCTACCAGCATTATCTTGCCAATCCGGAAGGTCTCACCCTCCGTCCATCCGTTCTCTCCTGTTTTTGGTTCGGATTCCTCCGGATGCTGCCTATGCTGGCGGTCTCATACGTCGTTGGCCTAGCCATCGAATTCGCATTTGCTCAGATACGGCATCATCAGGTAAACGAAGGCTTTTTGGTCACAGGATTTCTCATTCCGATGATTGTACCCGTCACTACGCCTTTATGGCAGTTGGCCCTTGCAACCGCTTTTGCCGTCATCATTGGCAAGGAGGCGTTCGGCGGTACAGGGATGAACTTTCTCAACCCTGCTTTGGTGGCTCGTGCATTTCTCTTTTTTGCATATCCATCGAGAATGTCGGGCGACAACGTATGGATTGCCGCTGACCTTTGGGGCACGGATGCCATCGCGGGCGCTACTCCGTTGGCCGAACTGGCCTCCGGAATGCATCCTTCGGTTTCCGCTTTGGATATGTTCATTGGGACCATTCCAGGTTCTACCTGCGAGACCTCGGTCATCGCTATCTTGCTGGGTGCCCTCTTGTTATTAATCACAGGTATTGCTAGTTGGCGCATTATGCTTTCCGTCCTTCTCGGCGGTGGCCTAATGGGCCTTTTGTTTAACGCCATCGCCGCCAACACCTACATGCAACTGCCGTTCTATTACCATTATTTGATGGGCGGCTTCATGTTCGGTGCCGTCTTCATGGCCACCGACCCGGTGACAGCGGCACAGACCAACATAGGCAAGTGGATCTATGGCTTTTTAATCGGCGCGTTTGCGGTGATGCTTCGCGTGCTTAATTCCGCCTACCCGGAAGGCATGATGCTCAGCATTCTGCTGATGAACTGCTTTGCTCCGCTCATTGACCACTATGTCGTTGCTCGAAATATCAAGCGTCGTCAAAGACGCGCATTAATGAAATCCAAAGCCACCGCCCGATGAAGAGAGATATTAATAGCAACGGATACATCTTTCTTTACGCCACCGTCTTGGTGGTCGTAGTAGCGTTGTTGTTGACGGTGACGGCGCTGTGGCTACAGCCTTATCAGCAGCGCAACAAAGAGAATGAGAAACGCATGATGATACTCTCAGCGGCAGGTGCTATTGACGAAGGAAAGATCACCTATGTCGATGGTGAGTTGCCTATTTATCTCGTCAACGACACGGTGACGGTTCTTCCCACGCAAGGCAATGGACTTTGGGGGCCCATCTGGGGATATCTCGCCATTGCTTCTGACGGCAAAACGGTGCTGGGCGTCAAGTTTGATCACAAGTCCGAGACTCCTGGCTTGGGGGGCGAGATCACCACGGAGAAATTCCAGAGCCAGTTTGCGGGAAAACAGTTTTTTGAAAACGGTAAAGCAAAACCCGTTAACTTCGATGCCATCAGCGGTGCCACCAAGACTTCAAACGGAGTCAAAGAAATGATTGACCGCACATTACAGCAATATCAGCCTTATTTTGAAAAGCAATGAACGTCAAGAAACTCCTCATAGAACCCCTGCGAAAAGCGAATCCCGTCACCGTGTTGGTATTGGGCATCTGCTCCTGCCTTGCTGTGACCGCTCAGCTGAAGCCTGCCTTGGTGATGGGAGTTTCGGTGACGGTGGTGACGGCACTCTCCAACTTCATCATTTCGCTATTGCGCAAAGGAATTCCTTCACGCATCCGCATCATTGTGCAACTGGTGGTGGTGTCTACCCTGGTCATCCTGATCGACCAGTTTCTGAAGGCCTTTGCTTACGACGTCAGCAAGCAACTCTCCGTGTATGTGGGTTTGATTATCACCAACTGCATCATCATGGGACGTTTGGAGGCTTTCGCACTGTCGCACGGCCCCTGTGAGTCGTTCCTTGATGGTTTGGGCAACGGCATGGGTTACAGTTTGATCCTCGTCATCGTGGCCTTCTTCCGTGAACTCCTTGGTTCGGGAACACTGTTGGGCTACCAAGTCATTCCGCAGTCGTTCTACGAAGCCGGCTATCAAAACAATGGATTAATGATTCTGCCCCCTATGGCATTAATCACCATAGGAGTCATCATATGGATTAATAACAACAAAACCGAACAGAAATGAGCCTCTTCAACCTTTTCCTAAAATCGGTCTTTGTTGACAACATGATCTTCGCCTATTTCTTAGGCATGTGCTCCTATTTGGCAGTTTCCAAAACGGTGAAAACCAGTGCAGGCTTGGGCTTGGCCGTGACTTTCGTGCTGGTGATTACGGTTCCCGTCAATTACCTGATTAATAAATATTTGCTCTCGCCAGGTGCTTTGGCGTTGATCAGTCCAAGGCTTGCTGAGGTCGATTTAAGCTTTCTAACCTATATCCTCTTCATTGCCATCATTGCTGCTATTGTGCAGATTCTGGAGATGATCATCGAGACCGTCACTCCTTCTCTCTATTCCGCTTTGGGTATCTTCCTTCCGCTGATTGCCGTGAACTGCGCCATTTTGGGTTGTTCGCTCTTCATGCAGGAACGGGGGTTCAGTAACGTGGGCGAAGCGGCTGTGTTCGGTCTTGGCTCCGGCATCGGATGGCTGTTGGCCATCACTGCCATTGCTGCCATTCGGGAGAAACTACGCTACTCCAAGATCCCCAAAGGCCTTGAAGGCGTAGGTATTTCGTTTATTATTACCGGATTAATGGGTATTGCCTTTATGGCGTTTATGGGTTTTAAACTTTGAGCATATGGGCTTCACCAACACTATCATATTGAGCGTCATTGTCATTCTCAGCATCATGCTGCTACTTGTGACATTGCTGCTTTGGGTACGTAAGAAGCTGATCCCCCAAGGCGAGGTTAAGATTACCATTAATGATGACAAAGACCTGATGGTACTGACGGGCGATACACTCATCAATACCCTTGCCGAGCAAAAGGTGTATTTGCCTTCAGCCTGTGGAGGTAAAGGCAATTGCGGTCAGTGCAAATGCCGTGTGGTAGAAGGTGGAGGGGCAATACTACCCACTGAAACCGGGTTCTTTACCAGAAATCAAATCCAAAACCATTGGCGTTTGGGTTGCCAAGTAAAGGTGAAAGAGAACTTGAAGATTATGGTGCCTCAGTCGATTCTGGATGTGAAAGAATACGAGTGCACCGTCGTCAGCAACCGCAATGTAGCTACTTTCATCAAGGAGTTCAAGGTGAAATTGCCCCCAGGTGAGCATATGGACTTCATCCCAGGCTCCTACGCTCAGATCAAGATTCCGGAATTCGATTTGAAATACGCCGATTTTGATAAAGATTTAATTGGCACCGAATACCTTCCCTCATGGGAAAAGTTTAAAATGTTCGACCTGCGCTGCGTCAACACCGAACCCACCGTGCGTGCCTATTCCATGGCGAACTATCCCGCTGAGGGCGACGTGTTTATGTTGACAGTTCGTATAGCGGCCCCGCCCTTCAAGCCTGACCGCTCAGGGTTTTTGAATGTCAATCCAGGTGTAGCTTCATCTTACATTTTCTCTTTAAAGCCTGGCGACAAAGTGTTGATGTCTGGTCCTTATGGCGAATTCCATGTCAAGGATCACTCCTCACTCCTCGCTCCTAACTCCTCTCTTCCCGAGATGATCTGGGTAGGCGGAGGAGCAGGTATGGCGCCTCTCCGTGCGCAAATCATGCATCTGACTCGCACCTTAAACGTCAGGGATCGCGAAATGCATTATTTCTATGGAGCCCGCGCTCTGAACGAGGTCTTCTATCTCGACGACTTCCGTCAACTTGAGAAAGACTTCTCCAACTTCCATTTCCATTTGGCTTTAGACCGTCCCGACCCGGCAGCCGATGCCGCAGGCGTGCCTTACACTCCTGGTTTTGTGCACAATGTGATGTACGAAACTTATCTCAAGAACCATCGGGCACCTGAAGATATCGAATATTACATGTGCGGCCCCGGCCCCATGAGCGAGGCGGTAACACAGCTGCTTGACAGTCTTGGAGTGCCTCCTGAGAATATCCTATCCGACAATTTTTGATGCCGTCTTGGCAGCCAACCTGGCGTTGTTCAGCACCAGCTGAATGTTCGAGGCAAGGCTGTCGCCACCCGTAAGGTCCTTGATGCGTGCCAGCAGGTACGGCGTGGTCTCCTTGCCGTGGATACCCAAACGTTTGGCATCGGCCACGGCTTCGTCGATGGCTTTGTTGATGCGATCGGCATCCATGGAGTATTTCTCGGGGATGGGATTGGTGACGAGCACACCCCCTACAAGACCCATTTCCTGTTTCGCCTTGAAGATGGCCGCCAGTTCCTCGGGCGTGTCAACGCGGTAATCAACCTTGAAACCACTCTTACGGGTGTAGAAGGCAGGCAGTTCCTCAGTACCATAACCGATGACGGGCACGCCTTTGGTCTCTAGATACTCAAGCGTCAAGCCCAAATCGAGAATAGACTTGGCCCCGGCGCAGATCACCATCACGGGAGTACGTGCCAGTTCCTCGAGGTCGGCGGAGATGTCCATGGTAGTCTCCGCACCACGGTGAACACCACCTATGCCACCCGTGGCAAACACTTTGATTCCTGCCAAGGCGGCGATGATCATCGTGGTGGTGACGGTGGTTGCGCCATCCTGTCCCCTTGCCACCAGCACCGGCAAATCGCGGCGTGATGCCTTGGTGACGGCAGTGCCTTTCTTGCCGAGATATTCTATCTCGTCAGATGTAAGTCCTGCTTTGAGTCGTCCACCGATGACGGCGATGGTGGCCGGCACTGCGCCTTCTTCGCGAATGGTCTGTTCCACGCGAAGAGCAGTCTCCACATTCTGCGGATAAGGCATTCCATGGGATATGATAGTAGATTCAAGAGCCACCACAGGCTTTCCTTCTTGAAGGGCTGTGGCCACCTCTGGTGAGAGATCAAGATAGTTCTTCATAAAGCTGTTTCAGTTGTTTGTTGACAGTATCAGGACTTTCCACTGTGATTTTGGCGCAGCGCAATCCGACTTGTGCCGCCGTTTCGATGGAGGCTTGCGGACCGGCATGCACCAGACCCGCCATCAGCGAGTCGCCCGAGCCGTTGGTGTTCACCACTTCACAAGGAAGGGCTGCGAAATGCTTGGTCTTGGCGCCTTCAACCACATCCAATCCGTCGGGTCCCAGGCTGACGAAACGACGGTCGACGCCCTCAAGCGGCCCGATGATATCGTTTTCCATCTGATTGCATTTGAGCGTATGGATGTGCTTTTTCGACGACATCCCCATGGCTTCTTTGATTTTCGGCGCCTTGGCTCCGGACACCGCGTCCACATAGAGCGGCGCATAGGCATGGTCAATCAAAAACGCCAGACTCTCCACGGGGATGTTGGTGTCGGCCACAAAAGCGTCGACGGGACCTACTCTCTTGAGTTTGTCGGCAATCCAATCAGGCGTGATGCAGCTGGCCGAGACCATGTCGGAAACACCCCCGATCATCTCACCGTCGCAGTTGTTGATGCTGAGAAAACAGGAACGCATCCCCACAGGAGCCGCATCGCTCAGACTGATATCCACCTTCGCTTTGCGGCAGCTATCGGCCGTAAACCAACCGAAGGTGTCGCCGCCGAAGAAGCTTAAGAACACCACTTCATTCCCCAACAAAGCGAGATTATGGGCGATGTTGCGCCCCACACCGCCAGCAATCAGCCTGATGGTCCCAGGATTGGAGTCGTTGGGCACAAATGGTTCTAAGGTTGTTGCCACAATGTCGGCATTCGCTCCGCCTATGACACAGATTCTCATTTTTCGTTTGCTATAATCATAGCAAAGATAGTGTTTTTTTGTAATTTTGCCCTAAATATCGTTCATCATCATGAAAAAACTATGGTTCATCGTATTGCTTGCCGTGTGTGGTTGGGAATCCGCCTCGGCCTGCACCAACTTGATTGTGGGTAAGAAAGCCTCCGCCGACGGCAGCGTGATGTGTACCTATAACTGCGACGGATTTGGATTCTCTGGATCCTTATCATTCAGTCCCGCAGGTCATCATGAGCCTGGTGAGCTGATTGCCATCCACGGCTGGGGTCCGCCTCATGAGGGACAGTATGTGAAACAGGTGGAATACACCTACAACGTCGTAGGCCTGATGAACGAGAAGCAGGTAACCATCGTGGAGACTACCTTCGACGGGCGGCTGGAGCTGGTGAACCGTGACGGCCTGCTGGACTATTTCAGCCTGATGCGCCTGGCCCTGCAACGTTGTGCCACCGCACGCGAAGCCATCAAATGCATGGCGGAGTTGGTGGAGGAATACGGTTACAACAGCAGCGGCGAGACTCTCACCATCTGCGACCCCAACGAGGCCTGGATCATGGAGATCATCGGCAAAGGCCCTGGAAAGAAAGGCGCCGTGTGGGTGGCCCTACGTATTCCCGATGATTGCATCTGCGCCCATGCCAACTTAAGCAGAATTAGGCAAATACCTTTAGGAAAGACGAGTATCAACAGTAAGAATCTCAAGAAGATCAACAAGCCCGAAGTGGACTGCATATACGCTTACGATGTGATTTCGTTTGCTCGCGAGAAAGGCTTCTTCAGCGGTAAAGACGAGGATTTCTCGTTCCGCGACGCCTATTGCCCCATCGACTTCGAGAACGTCCGTTATGCCGATGCCCGCGTATGGAGCTTCTTCCGCCACCATTATAGCCACGAGGAGATGGACAAATACCTGCCTTACATCAACGGCAACTTCGATGTATACGACCATCTTCCCCTGTGGATCAAGCCCGACAAGCCCCTCTCGTTGCGCGACTTACAACAGGACATGCGTGACCATTTCGAGGGTACTCCTTTGGACATGACTTCCGACATGACCGCAGGTCCCTGGGGCATGCCCATCCGTCCCCTGCCGATGCATTTCAAGGATAGCGACAGCTTGGCCTATTTTCGTGAACGCCCCATCGCCTGCCAACAGTCGGGCTTCACCATGACCTGCCAGATGCGCTCTTGGCTTCCCAATGACGTGGGCGGCATCACTTGGTTCAATTGCGACGATGCCAACATGGTGGCCTATGTGCCGCTCTACTGCTGCATCACCCAGGTTCCGGACTGCTTCCGTCAGGAGAACAACCCCCGCGCCGAGTTCAGCGACCAGTCAGCCTTCTGGATGAACAACTGGGTAGCCAATATGGTCTATCCCCGCTACTCGATGATGATTGGCGACCTGCGCAAGGCACAAAACGAACTGGAGGATTATTACTTCGCCGACCAAGAAGAGGTGCTCGAAGCCATCAAGGACATGATGCCTGCCGACAGGCAACAATACCTCAACCGCAAGAGCATCGCCTACGCCGACAAAATGATGCAACGTTGGGACCGGCTGGCCAAGTTCCTCATCGTCCGCTACAACGACCAGATTGTCCGTCGCGTGGACGAGAACGGTCAGTTCACCCGCTGGGGTCACGACACACCCGGCTACGACCAACAATTCATCGACGCCATCGGCAAATCCACCGGCGACCGTTATCTACTTAAGGAAGTGATTGACCGTCGAGAACGATAAACCTTATTATACAAACAAAACAATCTAAGCCATGAATACAACCTGTTATTTGAGAACCGTTTCCCTTTTGTTGATCTTGATAATCGGGGGCAGAGCCTTCTCTCAAATCCAAAACTTCGAATGGCAAAACGTCCAACGCGAATATATTGTACGGACTCCAGCGCAACAGGATGGTGACATCCCTGTGCTGTACTTTCTGCACGGTCTAGGCGACAACATTACCCGCCTCGACAACGAGTTCCACTTCCAACAAATCGCCGACCTTACCGGTTGGGCCATCGTGGTGCCCCAGGCGCTGAACGAAGGCTATGGCACCATGTGGAACGCAGGCCTCACCGCCAGCACCACCAACGACTCGGGATTCCTGATGGCACTACTCGACGCACTGGTGGAACCCTACCATATCAACCTCGACAGCGTGTTCTTCACCGGATTCTCCATGGGCGGCTTCATGACCCACCGCATGGCCATCGAACACGGCGACCGCATTACCGCCTGCGCCCCGGTGAGCGGGCTCATCACCACCTATATGGCCAACCACACCGCCGTGGCCCCAGTGAGAATGTTGCACATTCATGGCACCAACGATCCCGTGGTAGGCTACGATGGCGGCTCGCAGTATTTCGGCTACCAACTGGGCCTGAGTGTGGACAATATCCTCAAGTATTGGCAGAATGCCAACGGATGCTCAGGCGAACCCGAAATAGACACCCTTCCAGACCTGAAGAATGACGGATTGTTATTCGTTCGGTACACCTACGACTGTGGAACAGAACTTCAGCACATCAAGGTCATCGGCGGTATCCATAGTTGGTATCAAGACACAAATCAATATGACATCAGCTACTTCGACGAGATTATAAAATTCTTCAAAGGAACTAATAACATCACAAGTGTTGTCGACAATTCAGAAATCGGGGCTTTAAAACTCTATCCCAACCCTACTTCTGGTCAAATCAACATCGAACTAAGCGAGGCCGCCACCATAGAGGTAATCGACCCACAAGGCCGTGTCTTGTCAACGTTCTCCTTAAAGCCAGGGCTCAACACCATCGATCTCGGAAATCTGACCAAAGGGATGTATTTCCTGAAGTCGGAAAACGGTACTGCAATAAAAATACTGAAGACAAATTAATCTGAAAACATATGAAAAACAAAACCTTGTTATTTTTAGCCCTGTCGGGTCTCCTGATGGTCGCTTGCAAAGAAGAGAAGCCCATCATGACCATCGACCAAGTGAATGAACAATGGCAGACCGCCACCATCAAGAAAGTGCAGAACGCCGACGTGATGGACATGGTCGCAGCCTTCCAAAAACAATGGCCCACCAACTGCGTCGCCATGTTTCTGGAAGATGTCAAACTCCCCGAAGAGGAACAGCAATACCTTTCGTTTTATAACCCTGAAAATGATTATGTTATGTTCGCCGAGGGCAGCGACGACCAGGATGCAGAAGGCATGGAAGCCAAGATTTGGCACCGCACCAACGGCCATGAACTATTTGCAATCGCCTTCGACCAATACTCCTCCGACGTGAAGGCCTTCGTGGCATTTTTCGATTATGACCCCGCCACGAAAACACTGACCCCGGAAACCTGCCTCCCAAATTCTTTCAAACCCTCCCATTCCAATGTGATGATAGGATACATACTTCCGGAGTACGGCGAACTCCTCGAGGTGAACGAATATTTCTGGAATTGGTGGTGGTCGTTGCGACATTTTTATGACTGGGATGGCATGAACTTTACCGAACCCGAGGTGGTTTTTGAGGGGATGTATGAGATTATGGACGAATTCTATGATTCATACATGACCTACGAGATGGATGACTTCAGCAAATATGCCTTGATTGACATCGACGAGGACGGAGAGCCGGAGATCTGGCTGAGCACCGAGGACGAGGAATATCAGGTTGTGCTTTCAGTAGTGGAAGGCGAGGTCAGAATCCTTGCGGGCAAGGACTTCAAGCGCAGCTTGTTCTTCTATAAAGGGGTGGTCGGTGACGCCGGAGGCTGCGGCACGGGCTGCTATTATGTGCAATACACCCTGCTAAAGGACAGTGCTCCCGAGTCGGTGCTTACCAACATGCAGATGTATAACTTTGAAACAGACGGAGTGGACGACGAGTATTACAAAGACGGGGAAGCCCTTACCGACGAGGAAGGCGACGCACTCGTCAAGTCATTCGGGGAGTCCATTGAGCCCCAGGTGGAATGGCGAAGACTGGCCATCCCCAAGGGATAATGTCAAATGAACCGGGAAAAGGAAATATATAAGGTGACCCTGGTGGGGAGTGCGGTCAACGCAATCCTGCTGGCGTTCAAGTTCGTGGCTGGCATCGTGGGTCACAGCTCGGCCATGCTTGCCGATGCGGCACATTCGCTGTCGGACTTTGTGACCGACATCATTGTGCTGGTTTTTGTGAAAGTCAGCAGCAAGCCCCAGGACAAGTCGCACGACTATGGCCATGGCAAATACGAGACCTTGGCGATGACCATCATCGGCCTCGCCTTGATGGGGGTGGCTATCGGCATCATTGTGAAGGGTGCCATGAAAATCGCTGCATGGGCCAACGGTGAGGTGCTTGAAGCCCCTGGAATGCTGGCTTTTTGGGCCGCCATCGTGTCGATAGTGTTGAAGGAGGCTGTCTTCCGTTACAGTGTCATCAAAGGGAAAAAGCTGAATTCCAAGGCAGTGGAAGCCAATGCCTGGCACCATCGTAGCGACGCGCTGTCGTCCATCGGCACGGCGGTAGGCATCGGCGGCGCCATCTTCCTTGGCGAACAGTGGACCATTCTCGACCCCATCGCTTCGGTGGTAGTGGGCGCCTTCATCGTGAAAGTGGCCTTCGACCTGCTGAAGAACGGCATCGGCGACCTGATGGAACAGTCGCTGCCCGACCAAGTGGAAGAAGAAATCCTACGGTTGGTGGCGGGAATCCCAGGAGTGACCGAGCCTCATGAGCTACGCACCCGGCGCATCGGCAACCATTACGCCATCGAGCTGCACATCTTGATGGACGGCAACCTCTCCCTAAAAGAAGCCCATGGCAAGGCCACGGAAGTGGAGAACCTGCTCCGCAAACAATACGGTGAAGAGACCCATGTGGCTGTGCATGTAGAACCGAAATAGCCCATCTGAAAACAACATAGATATGAACCTTCCTAAAATACATTCCATCTCCAAGAAGATTCTCGTAGCGCTGTTGGGCGCGTTTTTGAGCATCTTCCTATTGTTCCATGCCAGCGCCAACCTGTGTATCCTAAGACATGACGGCGGGGCATGGTACAACGCCTTCTGCGATTTCATGGGCACCAACTACGTTATCAAGGTCTTTGAAATCATACTTTTCGGGGCTTTGCTACTACACATCGTCCTGACGATATGGCTGAGCGTCACCAACTGGATGGCACGGCCAAAGGGATATCACAAACCCCAACGCTCCAAGACCCACACAGGATCGAAGCTGCAGATTTGGACAGGCATTCTCATCATCGCCTGCCTGCTGCTGCATTTCATGGACTTCTTCTTTGTGAAGCTCGGCTGGATGGACGGCAATCTCAACTTCTACGAACAGGCCCGAGAGAAATTCCAAATCACACATATCGCCATCTGTTATTTGGTGTTTTTTGTGGTCGTTTGGTTCCACATGCGCCATGGTTTTGCCGCTATCTTCCAGACATTAGGCCTTTACAATCATAAATACGGCAAGGCCATCGAAGTCATCGGCGTGGTTTACGCTACATTAATCTGCTTGATGTTTGCCTCAGTAGTCATCTTAGTTTACTTTGGATTATGAAACTAGACCCTAAAATACCAGAAGGTCCGTTGGCGGAGAAATGGACCCGTTATAAGACAGAGCAAAAGCTGGTGAATCCCGCCAACAAGCGCAAGTTCGACATCATCGTGGTCGGCACAGGCTTGGCAGGCGCCTCGGCAGCCGCTTCGTTGGGCGCCATGGGTTTCAATGTCGACATCTTCTGCATCCAGGACTCACCCCGTCGTGCCCACAGCATCGCTGCCCAAGGCGGCATCAACGCGGCCAAGAACTATCAGAACGACGGCGACAGCGTAGAGCGCCTCTTCCGCGACACCATCAAAGGTGGCGACTATCGTGCGCGTGAAGCCAACGTGTACCGTCTGGCCGAAGTGAGCAACGCCATCATCGACCAATGTGTGGCACAAGGGGTTCCTTTTGCCCGCGATTATGGTGGACTGTTGGACAACCGTTCCTTCGGCGGCGCACAAGTCAGCCGAACCTTTTACGCGAAAGGCCAAACCGGACAACAGCTTTTGTTAGGAGCCTACGGTGCCTTGAGCCGCGAGATCGCCCGAGGCACAGTGAAACTCCACACCCGTCGCGAGATGATGGATTTAGTCGTGATGGACGGTCGCGCAAGAGGCATCATCGTGCGCAACCTCGTCACCGGCGACTTGGAACGCTACGCCGCCCATGCCGTGGTGTTGGCCACCGGCGGCTACGGCAACCTCTATTACCTTTCCACCAATGCCATGAACAGCAACGGCAGCGCAGCATGGGTGTGTCACCGCAAGGGAGCGGCCTTTGCCAATCCATGTTATGTGCAGATCCACCCCACCTGCATCCCCGTGCATGGCGACTACCAGTCGAAGCTCACGCTGATGAGCGAGAGCCTTCGCAACGACGGCCGCATCTGGGTACCCAAGAAGAAGGAAGACGCCGAAGCCATCCGTGCCGGCAGGCTGAAACCCACTGATATTCGGGAAGAAGAACGCGACTATTACCTGGAGCGTCGCTACCCCGCCTTCGGCAACCTCGTCCCCCGCGACGTGGCCTCGCGTGCCGCCAAGGAACGCTGCGATGCAGGTTATGGCGTCGGCACAGGCTATGCCGTCTATCTCGACTTCGCCGATGCCATCCAACGACTGGGTCGCAAGGCCATCGAGGAAAAATACGGCAACCTCTTCCAGATGTACCAGAAGATCACCGACGAGAACCCTTACGAAACCCCGATGATGATCTACCCCGCCATCCATTACACCATGGGCGGTCTATGGGTGGACTACGAACTGCAGACCACCATCCCGGGATTGTTCGCCGCCGGCGAAGCCAACTTCAGCGACCACGGCGCCAACCGCCTTGGAGCCTCCGCCCTGATGCAGGGACTGGCTGACGGTTACTTCGTGCTGCCTTACACCTTGCAGAACTACCTCTCCGACCAGATCCACGTAGGCAAGGTTTCGCCCACCACACCCGAATTCGACGCAGCGGAAAACCTTGTCAAACAGCGTTTGGAACGCCTTATGCAGGTGGGTGGCCACAAAACGGTTGATTATTACCACAAATCCTTAGGTAAAGTCATGTGGGAATACTGCGGCATGGCCCGCAACACCGAAAGCCTCGCCCAAGCGAAACAGCTGGTCGCTGAACTGGAAGAAGAATTTTGGAAAGAGGTCTTCATCCCCGGCAACGCCAACGAGTTCAATCCCGAGTTGGAGAAAGCCTGCCGTCTGGAAGATTACTTCGAACTGGCCCAACTTGTCATCGCCGACGCCTTGCATCGCGAGGAGTCGTGCGGTGGACATTTCCGGACCGAACACCAGACCGAAGACGGTGAGACCCTCCGCGATGATGAGCATTTCATGTACGTGGCCGCTTGGGAATACCAAGGTCATGGCCAGCCCGAGGCCATGGAGAAGGAACCGTTGGTTTATGAAAACATCCAGATTGCGAACCGTAATTACAAGTAAGCCATGAGATTCACACTACATATCTGGCGTCAGGAAAACGCCCGTGCCAAGGGCCATTTCGAGACCTATGCCATCGACAACATCAGTGCCGACTGTTCGTTTCTCGAGATGCTCGACCAACTGAACGAACGGCTCATCAACGACCGCATCGCCCATCCTGTGTGTTTCGACAACGACTGTCGCGAAGGCATCTGCGGCATGTGCGGGTTGTATATCAACGGCCGGCCCCATGGCAACGACGACGGTATTACCACCTGCCAACTTCATATGCGCAAGTTCCACGATGGCGATGACATCTGGATTGAGCCTTGGCGAGCCAAGGCCTTTCCCGTAATCCGCGACTTGGTGGTGGACCGTTCCGCGTTTGACAAGATCATTCAGGCAGGAGGCTACATCAGCACCACCACAGGGGGTGTGCCCGACGCCAATGCCATTCCGATCCCTAAACACAAAGCCGACATGGCCATGGATGCTGCAGCCTGCATCGGCTGCGGGGCCTGCGTGGCTGCTTGCAAGAACGCCAGCGCCATGCTGTTTGTCGGCGCCAAGGTCAGTCATCTGGCCTTGTTGCCCCAAGGCAAGGTTGAAGCCGCCGACCGTGTCAAAAAGATGGTTTGCAAGATGGACGAACTGGGCTTTGGCAGCTGCACCAACACCTATGCCTGCGAAGCCGAGTGCCCCAAGCTCATCAAGCGGCAGAACATCTCAAGGCTCAACAGGCATTGGATAGGTTCGCTGTTGGGACGCGACCACAAGTAACCATCTCAACTTCCCCAGTTGTCGCGATCCAGACTCCTATAATTAATAGCCTCGGCGAGATGGTCGTGACAGATATTCTCACTGCCCTCGAGGTCGGCGATAGTGCGGGCCACCTTTAAGATACGGTCGTAGGCACGTGCCGAAAGACCAAGGCGCCGCATGGCATTGCGCAGCGCATCCTGGCTACGCTGGTCCAACACACAATATTGCTGCAACAGTTTGGTCGTCATCTGTGCATTGGCATGAATGTATGGATAGTCCTTGAACCGCAGCTCTTGGATTTTCCTGGCTTGGATCACCCGTTTGCGAATCTCGGCACTCGGCTCGCCACAACGCGAGTCGGACAGTTCCTCGTAGGGGACAGGAAAAACCTCCACGTGCAGGTCAATGCGGTCCATCAACGGACCTGATATCTTGTTCAGGTATTTCTGTACCTCGCCCGGTTTGCACACGCACTCCCGGTCGGGGTGGTTGTAGTAGCCACAGGGGCAAGGGTTCATGGCAGCCACCAGCATGAAGTTGGCTGGAAAGCGAACCGACATCTTAGCCCGTGAGATGGTAATCTCACGATCTTCCATCGGTTGTCTTAAAATTTCAAGCGTATGTCGTTGAATTTCAGGGATTTCGTCAAGAAAAAGCACACCATTATCGGCCAAACTTATCTCTCCAGGCTGGGGAAAGGATCCGCCACCGCACAATCCGGCATCGGAGATGGAATGATGGGGACTGCGGAAAGGACGTGTGGTGAGCAGGGTTTTGTTGCGTCCAATCAATCCTGCCACGGAGTGGATCTTGGTGGTTTCGAGCGCCTCTGCCAGGGTCATGGGGGGAAGGATGGTAGGCAGGCGTTTGGCGAGCATGGTCTTGCCTGAACCTGGACTCCCTATGAGGAGTACATTATGCGAACCAGCGGCTGCAATTTCCAGGGCGCGTTTGATGCTCTCCTGGCCACGTACATCCATGAAATCGCAATTGTATTGCTCTTCAGCCTCCAGGTTTTCCATTTCTATCCTCATGGGTTCAATCTTCAATTGCCCATTCAGGAAATCGACCACTTCCGTCAAGTTTTCGGCACCGATCACGTCGAGGCCTTCCACCACAGCCGCTTCTTTGGCGTTCGCCTGAGGGAGGATAATTCCTTTGAACCCTTCCTGTTTGGCTTGGATGGCCATGGGAAGCACACCTCGGATCGGGTTTAAGTTACCGTCAAGCGAAAGCTCGCCCATGATGATATAACGGTCGAGTTGCGACACATCCACTTGTTCCGAGACCGCCATCACGGCAATGGCCAGCGGCAGGTCGTAGGCAGCGCCTTCCTTGCGGATGTCGGCAGGTGCCATATTAATGGTGATGCGTTTCCGGGGGAATTTATAACCCAAGTTCGAAAACGAGGCGTTGATACGTTGATAGCTCTCTTTCACCGAATTATCAGGCAGGCCGACCAAGCAAAACTGGATACCTTTTTCTGAATTAACTTCTATCGTAACTATTAATGCGTTTATACCGATAATAGCACATCCAAATGTTTTTACAAACATAACTATAATTTAATTTTTGACGCAACAAAGATATATAATTTCAATATATACTAAAAAAATCACGTCGATTTTTTTTAAATATTTATAAAAAATACTTATTTTTGCGGCAAATTCATCCATCATGAAAGAAAAAAACGAAAGCATCGAACGCAAGGTGTTCAATTTGTTGAAGAGCAAAGGCATGACTTTCGCGTCGGCCGAAAGTTGCACAGGTGGCAACATTGCCCATTTAATCACCCTCATTCCCGGCAGTTCAGAGGTTTTCAGAGGAGGGGCGGTCACTTACGCCACGCCCACCAAGACCAAAGTGTTGGGGGTTCCGGAAGAAATCATTGAAACCGATGGAGTGGTGAGCCGGAGAGTGGCTGAGTCGATGGCCTGTGGCACGCGGGAGCTGATGGAAGCCGACTTTGGTGTGGCCACCACAGGTGTGGCCGGTCCCACAGGTGGCACCGAGGCGACTCCTGTGGGCACGGTTTGGATTGCCGTGGCCGCCAAGTACGGAACCATCTCGAAGCTATGTCATTTCGAAAAGGGACGCCGCCATGTGATCAGGCAGGCCACCCTTGAGGCCTACGAATTGCTCCACGAGGGAATTCGAGAGCTATAATCATTTCTTGGGTTTGTATCTTGATTCTTGGAAGACGGCCTGAAGGTCGTCGTTTCCCATCAAGTCCCGCAGTCCGGCATCGGGATGGCTTTCCACGTAGGAACGGATGATGTGAAGCCCGACGAACTCGCCCAGACGCGCCGGAGCTTCATGGCTGTATTCGTTGGTAAAGGGACCGTCCGCCAGGAAGGTGCGATACACCTCCAGGTCAGAGGCATAGAGGCACTGATTTCCCACCATGTCAGCCCACAGGTCGCCTTCGAAATCTTCGGCCCATTGCAGCTGCGATGGCGTAAAGCCGAGCAGGGTCGCATCGTCGAGACCGGGGCACAGGGCTTCCATGAAAAAGTACATCCTTCCCGCCTCCACCATCTCTTCCAGCAGGTTGTTCCGCCTAACGGGCCGTTGCACAAATTCGGTATAGATTTGTTGGCCCAGGTCTTTGGCAAGCCCCTTTCGGGAAATGCGTTCGGCGCGGTAGCCTGGCATCCCGATTTGCCCATAGACGTCATCACCTTCGAGATACCAGTCGAGTGAGATCACCAAGGCATCGTCAAAGAAGAGCACCGGCTGGACGTCGGGGTCGATGCCCGAGACGCAGGTGTAGACTTGGGTGGGCAAATGGATCTCTGGATAATAATAATTGAAATGCCGATACACCGAACGGACCGTCTCGTTTAACCAGTCAAGATCGGGATAGGCCGTTTTCACCTTCTGATAAAGTGACCGACTGAAAGGGTCGACGGCAAAAGCGCGGAGGTATTCCACAGCCATCGGGTCGGTCAGGTCGCCCCCAAGAAAAGGCAGGTATTGCTCCTGAACCTCCATGAGTGCCTCTTGGAAACGGGCCGTGTCCAAATTGAACAAGACATCTTCATAACGGTGGAACGCAAGTTCCGGAACTGCTCCGTTTGCCGCTTCCAGCTTCTGTTTGTACTTGGGTTGACGGGGTCCGCAGCCCTGGAGAAAGGCCATGGCAAGTAGCGCGAGCAATATGGTTTTTCCGACAGGTTTCATGCTTCATTGTTTTGTTTTGCAAAATTATTGATTTGTTTATATAAAATTGTTGTATCTTTGCAGTTTCTATCAAAAAAATTACTAAAAACGAACAACATATTATGAATCAAGCTATTCCAGCATCCCAACTTGTTTTAAACAGCGAGGGAGCGGTGTATCATCTGGCGCTTCATCCCGAGGAATTGGCCGATGATGTCATTTTGGTAGGTGATCCGGGCCGCGTGGACATGATTGCCTCTCATTTCGAGAAGATCGAGGTCAAGCGTCAAAACCGTGAGCTCTGGAGCCGTACCGGTTATTATAACGGAAAAAGAATCACCGTATTGTCGACGGGCATGGGAACCGACAATTTGGACATTGTGATGAACGAGTTGGACACCTTGGCCAACATCGATCTGAAGACCCGCATGCCGAAGGAGAATCATCGCAGTTTGAACCTCATCCGTTTGGGCACTTGCGGCGCGTTGCAGGAAGAGATTCCTGTAGAGGACAGCTATGTCGCCACCCGGTATGCCCTTGGGTTGGACGGCCTGTTGTATTTTTACGCGAAGAACGCCGAGGTGAACGAGATTGCCATGCGCGACGCTTTCATCAAACAGATGGATTATCCCAAAGACCTTCCGATGCCCTATGTGGTGGAGGGTTCCAAAGAGCTTTTCGACCGGTTGGCCCAGGGGTATTATCAAGGTCTGACCGCCACAGCTCCGGGTTTCTATGGTCCACAAGGCAGGACGCTCAGGATGAAGCTGGCCTATCCTGAGAACAACCGCAAGATCGAAGGGTTTGAGTACCAAGGATGGAAGGTCTGCAATTTCGAGATGGAATCATCGGCACTGTACGGCTTAGGCAAGATGATGGGACACCATTGTCTGACCATCTGTGCAGTGATTGCCAACCGCGTCAGCGAGAAGTTCTGCGTTGACTACCATCCTTATATTGAGAAGCTGGTGAAGAACACTTTGGACCGTCTTTCGGACCGATAATCGAGGTTTGTTGATAGTTTTTTGCCTTTTCGTGCAGGACGTATCAATAAAATTTGTAATTTTGCAGCGGTTTTTATGTGGAATACATAATTAAATTTATCATTATTTATAACATTAAACAATCATCAAACAATGAAAAAAGCATTCATTACCCTTTGCGTCATTATGATGACCGCAATGACGGCATTTGCAGGTGGCGACAAGGAAACCACCCGCTATTATGCTCCTGATTTCACCCAAGGTTGGTTCCTCGACCTGGCTGGCACTTACAGCATTTTTGCCTGCAACGGTGTGACTTATCAAGACATCACCACTTATTACGGCTGGGGTGGCACCAACATTGGCTTCACTGGCAGATTCGGTAGAAGAGTTGGCCCCAACACCGCTATCAGACTGGGTTACGACTGGCATCCGTCGGAGAACCGTCTTGGCGGCTTCAACTTCAAGAGCCTCCATGTCGACGTCATGGAAAGCCCGCTGGATCTTTTCTTCGGCTACAACCCCGAGCGTTTCTATACCATGTGGCTCTATGGTGGCGTGGGTCTTCTCGCCTATGACATGGCTGATGTGAAGCCTTACCTCATCCACTGGGATTCGAACCTTGAATTCGGTGTGCATCTGGGCATTATGAACAACTTCAGACTCAGCAACAGCCTCGACTTCCACATCGACCTCACCACCGTCGCCACCCGTTGGAGCTTCGACGACAACGTGTCGGACGCTGGACAAAACGGCCTGTGGCACAGAGCCCACTTCGACTTCTCGGGTATGGCCGGTATCATGTGGTACTTCGGCGGCCGCAGACTTGAGATTGTCGAGAAAGAAACCGTGGAACAAACCGACTGCTCGAAGCAAGAAGCCAGAATCAACGAACTTCTCGAACAAGTCAACGGTCTCCAGAACCAGCTGGCCAACACCAACACTGGCGCTACCGTCAACACCACCCAAGACACCATCATCAAGTTCGTGGAAGGCGAAAGCATCAGCTATCCTTTCTCCATCTTCTTCAACAAGGGCTCCTATGACCTGAGAGACGGCCGCGACCGCATCAACCTCCAAGAGTTTGCCAACGCTGCCAAGGAGAACGGCTACAAAGTCATCCTGAGAGGTACTTGCGACAGCGGCACCGCTTCAGCTGCCTTCAACAAGACCCTGGCTGAAAACCGCTGCAACAAGATCAAGTCTGAGCTCGTGAAACTCGGCGTTCCGGAAGAGAACATCACCATCAACCCCGTTGGCGGTGTCAAGGAACTCACTCCTGCCGAATACGACCGTCGTGTGCTCATCCAGCTTTCGAAATAACCTGAGATACATTTAACCAAAAACAACCTAATTTGAATTTGAAATGAAAAGAATCATTCTTGCAATCGGCCTCATGATGACGGCAATCGCCGGTTCGGCACATGGTATGGAAAGCGATAGCACCCGCTACCTGGAATCCACCCTTGGCCAAAACTGGTTCATCACCGTCAACGGAGGCGTCAACTGGTGGCAAGGATCAGACCGTAATCCCGCCGGAAACTACACCGTCCTGAATGGTCCCACATTCGGAGGTGGAGTTTCCGTGGGAAAATGGATCACCCACAACCTTGCCCTCCGTTTGACCTATGATATCAATAGGGAGCACAGTTTCATCAACGGACACTACCCCAACCTCCCCAACTTCCAGTTCCTGTTCAAGGAAAACCCAGAACCCGATGAAAACGGCTATTACAAAACCACTTTCATGTACCACAACCTGCATGGCGAAGTGTTGCTGAGCCCCATCGACTTGATTTTGGGTTACTACGACAACCGGTTCTATACCCCCCTCGTAGTCCTCGGAATGGGTGTCGCCTGTGCCTCGGAACACGTCTTCGTGACACAAACCTTCATTGAAGACGGGTTCTACCGCAACAGAAACTTCGAACCTTCTGCCAACATCGGCCTGGTGAGCGACTTCCGAATCACCAACAATATCGATCTCGCCCTTACCACCATGGTTACGGCAACAAGGTTCAGCATCGACTCGTGGGGGACGGGAGAATATGGCGTTGGCGCAGACAACCCCAGACCTAGATTCGTCGACTTCAACTACAACATCGGACTCGGACTCAACTGGAACCTCAGCGGTAACAACAAGACCGGTAGCCGTATCTATGAGTTGCCCATCAACTATTCCAAGGAGATGAGAGAGATGCTCAATCGAATCAACCATTTGGAAGAAGAATTGGACGAGTGCATGAAACGGCCCAAGGACACCATCATCCAGTATACCGGCACCGGCAATGGCAACGTGCAAACCGGCAACATGCAAGGTGACACTGTGAAGGAATTCGTGAGCTTCCCGTTCTCCATCTTCTTCCATATTGATTCGTATCAATTGATGTCGAAACGCGACCTGGTCAACCTGCGGGAAATTGCCAATGTTGCCATCCAAAAGGGTTGGAAGATCCGTCTGAGAGGCTCGTGTGACAGCGCCACCGCAACAGCCGAATACAACCAGCGCCTCTCTGAAAACCGCTGCAACAAAATCAAGTTGGAACTCATGGACATGGGCGTGCCGGAAGATCAATTCATCCTCATCCCCGTTGGCGGTGTCAAGGAACTCGATCCCACAGAATACGACCGTCGTGTGCTCATCGAACTTGTTAAAGAAATCAAATAAACTACCATAACATGAAAAAATCATTCTTACTTCTCGCAACGCTGCTGATGCTCGGCAGTTCGATGTTTGCCCAAGATCTTGATCTGGGTATCAAGGTTGGCTATCAGACCCCGAAACTGTCCTATCAGAAAGCCGACATCAAGTCCAGCTTCCAAAACCACCTCACCTTCGGTATCTTTGGCCGCGTTGAAATCGGCAATTTGTACGTTCAACCCGAAGTGATGTATTTCAAAACGGACAACATTTTCTCCTTGGACGTTGCCAACACCAGCCAGACTTGGCTTCCTGAGGAAACCGTGACCTTCACCTTGAACGAGGCCAACCTTCAAGTCCCGATCCTGGTCGGTTACAAATTCCTCGACCTCGGTGTGGCCACCCTCCGTGCTCAAGTAGGTCCAACCGCCAACTTCACCTTGGCCAGCACCACGTTGTTCGACAAGGAATTCAAGCTCATCAATAACGAAGACCCTAACGACCCGCAAACCATGACTCTCGAGGACGACACCAACATCCTCGACACCAAGACCATCTCCTGGGGTATGCAGGCCGGACTCGGCGCCGACATTCTGGGCAAGATCACCTTCGACATCAACTACAACTTCGGTCTGAGCAAAGTGTTCAACACACTGAACAACACCAGCTTGAACAACTATTTCGACTTCAGCAACGTTGACAACACCAAACAGAGCCTGTTTATGGTGACTGTGGGTTACAAGTTCTTATAAGAAGGCAGAAGTCAGAAGACAAGAAGGCGGGAGATGCACATCTTCCGCCTTTTTTCTTATCTTTGTCACCCACTAACATTCAAACTACATGATTCCTGCACACCTATTCATTAATAACAGGGCCAAGCTGGCTGCCCAGCTACCGCCCAAGTCCATTGCCGTTTTCACCGCCAACGAGTCCATGCCCCGCAATGGCGACCAATTTTTTCCATTCCGTCAGCAGTCCGACTTCTTCTACCTCACGGGCATCAACGAGGAGAACGCCTTCTTGCTCATCGCTCCCGACTATCCCGACGAAAGCTTTCGTCAGATTCTCTTCATCGAGCCTTACGACGAGGTGAAAGCCACCTGGCAGGGCGAGATGCTCGATGCCCAACATGCAACTGAACTCTCCGGGATAAAGACAGTGAAAGGCAGCGACACTTTTTGGATGACTTTGAACGACATTGCCTTCTCCGGCTACGGCGACACCATTTTTCTCAACAGCTACGAATACCCAAAATACGAATGTGCCGTTGAGACCCTCCAGCAACGATTCGTCAAGAAGGTCAGGGAGTTGTACCCGATGCATCAATATGGTCGGACCGCCCCCATCCTCAATGCGATGCGCATGGTGAAATCGGCCGAGGAGATTGCCGTCACCCAGCAAGCTTGTGACATCACCTCGAAGGCTTTCCGGCGTTGCCTGGCCACAGTGAAACCCGACATGTACGAATACGAGGTGCAGGCTGAGATTGAATACGTCTTCAAGCAAAACAACGCCACCGGCCATGCCTATGCACCCATCATCGCAGGGGGCAAAAACGCTTGTTGCCTGCATTACTCCAAAAACCAGAGTCGGCTTCACGACGGCGACTTGCTGCTTTTCGACATCGGTTGTGAGTTCTTGAACTATTCCTCCGACCTAAGTCGCACCATCCCTGTCAACGGCAAGTTCACGCCAAGGCAAAAGGAATGCTACAGCATCGTCCTCGAGGTGATGAAGGAGATCACCCAGCTCTACCGTCCCGGCCACTGCATCAACGAGATCAACGAAGCCGCCAAGCGCCTCATGGGCGAGAACAGCAAATACCTGATCCACGGCGTGTCGCACCATATCGGCCTCGACGTGCACGACAGTGTCGACAAGTTCAAGCCTTTTGCTCCTGGCATGATCCTCACCTGCGAACCTGGGATGTACATCCGCGAGGAGGGTATCGGCATCCGCATCGAGAACGACCTGCTCATCACGGAAGGCGAACCCGTCAACCTATTTGCCGGATTACCTATTGAGATCGAAGAGATTGAAGCTGCGATGCAACGCTAGGTCGGTAATAATCGGCAATCGTTCCAAATCGCCTTTCAGCACCTTGTGGGTGTGAAACAGTTGGTTGAAGAGCCAATTGGTGAGGGGGCTGTTCATGATGTTGGCCAATTCTTGCGACGTCAGCGGGAAGTCGTTGTCGAGTACCAGCATATTGGCGCTGTTGAGGATATAACGTTGCTGCGTATCGCAAAAGAACACCAACTTACTGGAGATGAATCGATAGATCAGTTTGACTGGGGCGTTGAGCATCCTCAGCGAAGCCATTTGCTGATAGCGAGGGAAGTCCTTGGGGTTGAGGAACAGGGAGGCCTCCTTCATCCCATCCGGAAGGATATCCGAGCCACGGTATACGGGTTCGTAGCTTCTTTTCCGCACTGATTTGCAGAGCTCGGCGTTGTTGCCTGTGACGATGCCCAGACCCCAGTTGGCGTGGCCTTGCAGGGTGAGATAAGGCTGTTTCAGCAATTGCTCGATATAGTACATCTCCTTGGCGTTGGTCCAGTAATTCAAGATGTGTTTCGGCATCTCCATGAAACTCTTTTGAGTACGGCTGTACACATAACAGCCATCGCTACAGGTTACTTGATGGTGATCGTCAGGCGGGGTGTTTCTGAAGCCAATGGCGCAGGCCGAATACATGTTGCCGAACGGTTTCCCATAGTCGGAGATTTGCATCAAGGTCTTTTTGAGCATTGTCTCCCGGGCGTTTTCATACACGGCGATGTTGAAAAACGACTCGGGCATCAACACGCTTGCGGAGCCATCTTCTTTGAGCACCGAGAGGATGGCGAACAGGAAGAGCGAGCAAGTGTCGGTGCTATTGCCTGAGTGATATTGCCTTGCCACCTTGGTCCGTTCGTCTTTAGGCAATTTCTTTCCCCAAGGCGGATTGGTGAACACGAGGTCGAAACGAACTGGCAGTTCGGTGCTTTCCTTCAAGAAGTCGGCACAGACCACATGGGGGGCTTCACGACCAGTCAGTTCCTTGATGCGTCTTTGGGCGATCAGCACGGCGATGGGATCGGTGTCGAAGCCGTAAAGGTTTTCGGGTAGGATGCCGTTTTCCAAGGCTTTGACAAGGAAGTTGCCCGTACCGCAGCAAGGATCCAGAAACAGTTGGGAGTTGTTGAACTCCACTTCGTTCATCATATCATCCACGATCCACGAAGGCGTGTAGCAAATCCCCTCCTTGTTTTTGTGCGATTCGGAGAGCATCTGTTCATACCGGTCGCCAATCGAACGATCGAACGGCTCTTGTTCCAAGGCTTCTTTAATGATATCGTTGACATCCTCCATGTCAACGCCTTTTTTGTGCAGTTTGTTGGCCCTGGCACGCAACTTCACTTTTCCGGCATAGTTTTCCTGGAATTTCTTCAAGCTCTGCTGAGTGACATGGTTCCGGCCATCCAGTTCCAGATAGCCTTCTCTCACCCAATTGGCGATGGTTTCGCGAGCCACTTGAAAGAGGCGTGCAGCCTCTGAAAGAGAGGGATTCTGTAGGGTTGCGGTTTTTCTTTTCATAGGATTCTTACTAAAACGATGGCAAAGATAATACATTTTTAATTAATATAACTCAATATTTTTTTAAAATTTTTAAAAATATTCGATCACCTTTTTAATAATGGAAAAAAACATTATCTTTGCCCCAACAATTCAACAATTCAACAACCAATCATTCAACAAATGTTCAATAAAGACGTTTATGCTGGCCGCAGGGCCACTTTGAAAAAGATGCTCAACACGGGCATTGCCTTCTTTCCTGCCAACAACGAAGCACCGTTCAACTATCCCGACAACACTTACATTTACCGTCAGGACAGCAATTTCTCTTATTATTTCGGATTGAATCACCCTGACATGGTCGGCGTCATCGACTTTGAGAGCGGTGATGAGATTCTTTTCGGCGTGGATGTCACCATCGACGACGTGATTTGGTGTGGTCCGTTGCCTTCGTTGAAGGAGCAGGGCGAGCGCATCGGCATTACCGACTGCCGCGACTTCAACCGTTTTGGCGAGTATTTGCAACAAGCCATCGCAAAAGGTCGCAAGGTTCACATGTTGCCCACCTATCGTGGCGACACCAAGATCCAATGTGCCGAATGGCTCAACTGTAACATAAATAAGGTGTCGGACTTTGTCAGCCTGGAACTCATCAAGGCTGTCATCGCCATGCGCGAGGTGAAGAGCGAGCTCGAGATTGCCGAGATGGAACGTGCCGCCAATACCGCCTATTACATGCACACCACTGCCATGAAGATGTGCAAGCCGGGTATGGTCGAACAAGAGATTGCCGGGGTGGTCGAGGGTTTGTCGCTCTCTGGCGGAGGCCCCGTCTCCTTCCCTGTCATCCTCAGTGTCGACGGTCAGACGTTGCACAACCACGGCCATCACAACGTGTTGAAGGAGGGTCGCATGATGGTGTGCGATGCCGGTGCCGAGACGGAGAACTACTATGCCTCCGACTTCACCCGCACCACTCCTGTGGGGGGCAAATTCAACCAGCGCCAGCGCGAGATCTACGAAATCGTCCTGAAGGCCAATATGGAGGTAGCTGCCCACACCCGTCCCCATATGCCTTATATGACCATGCACACCCTGGCCTGCCGCACTTTGATTGAAGGCTTGAAAGCCGTCGGCCTGATGAAGGGTGATGTGGACGAGGCTCTGATGAACGGCGCCCACTGGCTCTTCATGCCTCACGGATTGGGTCACATGCTGGGCATGGATGTGCACGACATGGAAGGTCTCGGCGAGACCTACGTCGGCTATGATGAGATCACGCCACGTTCCACTAAGTTGGGCTTCAGCGGCTTGCGCTGCGGTAAGACTTTAAAACCCGGTTTTGTGGTCACCGACGAGCCTGGCATCTATTTCATCCCCACCTTGATCGACATGTGGAAGGCCGAAGGCAAGTTCAAGGAATTCATCAACTACGACAAGCTGGAGACCTACAAGGACTTCGGAGGCATCCGCATTGAAGACGACCTGCTCATCACCGAGGACGGCTGCCGTATCTTGGGTCGGCCGATTCCCAAGACCGTTGCCGAGGTCGAGGACATGTGTGCCCAAGGCCGCGAATGGATCAAGATGCCGGGACTGTATTAGAATTCCGTAACCAGTTTCAGGTTTACATAACGGGGGGTCAAATAACTGTTGATCCCCCATGATTGGTTGTACACGTCCTTCACCCAGGTGTACGACACCGTGTTGGAGATGTTCAGCAAGTTGAACACCTCCACGCTCACGTACATGTTCTTCACATAATTCAGCGGGTTGCCCTTGCTGAAGCTGCTGCCTTCGTTGATGAGCTGCTTTACGAAGCCGATGTCGACGCGGCGGTAGGGTGGATAGAACTTGAAGGGGGAGTAATGGCCTGCTACCGGATCGTTGACGGGCATGCCCGTGCCGAAAGTCAAGGTGAGGTTCACCTTCCACGTCGGGGCATTGGGGATATAGTCCTGGAAGAACAGGGAGAAGCTCGCCAGTTGGTTCGAGGGACGGTAATGCCACCCTGCGGTGTCACCGTCGATCACCTCGCGTGTACGCATCAAGGAGAGGCTTGCCCAACTGTCGATGCCTTTTACAAACTCGCCGTTGATCTTGAAGTCCAATCCCGTGGCATAGCCTTTGGCCTTTTGGTCGGCATAGTAACGGATGCGGACGTTGTCGATGTCGTAAGGGATGACGTTCTTCAGGTATTTGTAGTAAGCTTCCGAAGTCAAGATGAAGGGACGGCCCCAGGCACGGAACTTATAGTCGCTGCCCAAAATCACCTGATACGACTTCTGCACGTCGGCGTCACGATAGAGCGAGCCGTCACGGTTACGGATCTCGCGATAGAATGGCGTTTGGTTATACACGCCACCCGACAGGCGAAATACCAAGTCACGGCCTTCGGTCTCGGGTTTATAGGCGATGCCGGCGCGGGGACTGACATAGGCCTTGTTGTTATATCCCCAGTAATTGGCACGAAGTCCGCCCGTCACCACTATTTCCCCATCGTTGCGCACGGGGAAAGTCAGCGATTGCTGGATGTATCCATCTATATTATTGATACCCAGTGTATTATGCGCTCTATGAAATACATCTACTTCAATATCAGGGATTTGGAGCGGCATGGTTCCAGGGTCGTCAGATGGATGCGGCAGGTTGTAGCCGGCCGAGTCGACCACGTTCCATTCGTTGACCACGTCGTCGACGTTCTGTCTTTGGTATCGGACGCCCCACTTGAACACATTCTGGCCATTGACTTTGGTGCCTTTATGGTCGAAGTTGTACACTTGTGCGTAGAACGAGTTGCGGGCGTGGTTGAGATAGACGCCGGTACCCATGTTGGAGATCACATTGCCTTGCTGTTCCGAGCCCAAGTTGGTTTCCACCTGGCCCAGCCAGTATTCGCCAAGGATGTCGTAGGTCTCCGTCTCATAGGCGGAATAGGCCGAAGCAATGAACTTCAGGCTTAGGTCTTGGTTGGGTTTGTATTCGAAGGAGGCCGCACCCAGGCCAGTGGTGTAGTTGTCCAGTTCTTGGCCCTCGAAATAGACATCCAGACGCAGCACTGCGTTGATCATACCCGTTTCGGCCGATGAGGACTGGGGTTTCAGGTAGTATTGGTTTCGGGAGTAGTAACCCAGCAGGGAGAGATCCCATTTCTCGCTCAGTTTATAGTGGAAAAGCGCCTGCACGTCGGTGAAGTTGGGACGGTAGGAGCCTTTGGTATCCATCAGGTTGAGGGCGATGGCCGTGTTTTTATAGCGGGCGCCTATGAGGTAGCTGAACTTGTCGTTGCCGGTAACGCCTTCCACATGGGCTTCGGCGCCGAGCAGGCTCAGGGTCAGCGATCCGGCGGTCTCACGGGGTTTTTTGTAGGTGACGTCAAGCACCGACGACATTTTGTCGCCATATTCCACAGCGAATCCTCCGGCGGAGAACTCGATGTTGTTGACCAGGCGCGAGTTGACGAAGGAGAGTCCTTCTTGTTGTCCCGAGCCGACCAGGAAGGGTCGGTAAATCTCGATGCCATTGACGTAGATCAGGTTTTCGTCGAAGTTGCCACCTCGCACAGTGTATTGTGAGCTGAGTTCGTTGTTGGAGATGACGCCGGGAAGGGTTTTGATGAGGTTCTCAATGCCACCGCCCATGGAGGGGAGCAGGGTGGCCTGTTTGGCGTCGAGGCGGGTAAGACTCGACGCATCGATGGCTCGGTGGCTGATGACCACGTCGGGCAAGTCGGTGGCCATGGATTTCAGCACCACGTCAAGTTTGCGTTTCTCACCGCGTTTGAGGCGCACTTCGACTTGTTTGGTCTCGTAGCCCACGAACGAGAAGTTGATCACCAAGGTGGTGTCGGACAGCAGTTGCAGTTCGTAGGCGCCACGGCTGTTGGTGGTCTGTCCCACCAGCAGGTCGGTCACGACCACGTTGGCCATCTCGATGGGATGGCTCTGTTCGTCGGTCACCTTGCCATACACCGTTGCTGTCGGCAGGTTTTGTGCCGATGCCATGAATGACACGAACAGCAGGATGACAAGAGTGAACTTAAGGCGCATACGTGAATAACTACAAATCCGCTGTTTTATTATATCTAACAAAAAAAGCCGCCGTGCGGATGCGCGGCAGCTGTTTTTATCTCTATTAATCGAGGATTAATAACGGTTTAAATTGCCATCTCTGTCGGCATCCATGATAGCTTGGTAGACGCCTTTCTTGTTGATGGTGCGCAGACCGGCGGCGGAGACCTTCAGAACCACCCACTCATCCCATTCCGGCACGTAGAACTTCTTGATCTTCAGATTCGGCTCAAAGGTTCTCTTGGTTCTCTTGTTGGAGTGAGAGACGTTGTTGCCGGTGATGGTCTTCTTACCTGTGATTTGACAAACTTTTGACATGACTTCGATTCCTTTATTGTTAACAATTGTCTTTCTTCAAAACGGACCGCAAAATTACAACTATTTTTTTTATCTGCAACAAAAACTTTAATTTTTCTGGTCAACATGCACATCGACTTGCGGGAATGGGAAATGCAGGCCCTCGTTCGGTAGGGTCTTATAGACCTTTTCGTTCATGCCGAAAAACACAGGCCAGTAGTCGGCCGACTTCACCCAGACCCTCAATTTGAGGTCGACCGAACTCGAATTCAGTTCTCCGATGGCGACAAAAGGCTCCGGGGTTTTCAGGATCTTCGGATCGTCTTTGCAGAGTTTCAGGAGCACTGCCTTGGCTTTGTCGTAGTCGTCGCCATAGGAGATGGACACTGTCCAGTCGACCCGTCGGGTTTCTTCTTTGGTGAAAACGGTCATGACCCCTGTCGACAGGATGCCGTTGGGGATGTGGATGACTTTGTTGTCAGTCGTCAGCACGATGGTATTGAAGATCTGAATCTCTTTCACCACGCCCTCTTGTCCTTGTGCGGCAATGAAGTCGCCCACTTTGAAGGGACGGAACAGCATGATGACCACGCCGCCAGCGAAGTTCTGCAAGGTGCCGCTCAAAGCCATGCCGATGGCCAGTCCCGCGGAGGCCAGCAGTGCGACCAGCGATGAGGTGTTGACTCCCAAGATACTGATAATGAATATGATCAAAATGAAATTCAGCACTACCGCGACCAGGTTTGAGAGGAACTTGTGCAAGGTCGGATCGCCCTTTCGACTCATCAAGCCGTTGGCCATCCATTTCTTGATCAAGTTGATGACCCAGCGTCCGATGATGAGGACGAGGATGGCCACCACCAGTTTGATCCCGAAAGGTACCAGGTACTGACGCACCAGTTGGGGCACCCACTCGCTGGCTGGGGTGTCGCGCAACATCTCGTAGGTTTCGGTGATGGCTTGCACCGTGGAATCGTTTTGGATGGTCTCGTTCACCTGTTCAGTGAGGGTGTCGATTCCAATAAGGGTGTCATTCTCGAGCATGGTATTTTTGTTTGAGGCTGCAAAAATACAACATTTTTAGTAATTTTGCTGCATGAAAACCTCCTTTAAAGCGTTCCTGAATGACCCGAAAAACAGGAGCACCGTCGATGTCGGGCTGTTTATCATCCTCATCCTCGGCTTCCATTTCCTGTATTTGGGTTGGCTGGCTTTGGACTTTTGGCCCATCAAAGGCGCTGTCGACAAGTTGAGTCTTTGGTCGGTGGATCGGGTCTTCAAGGAATCATGCTGGGTGTTGCAACACGTCTTTGGGATTGACATCACCACGATTACCGACCGGCGTCTCATCGCCGCCTTGAGCAAGGAAGGAGGTTTTGTCAACGTGGTGGTCGCCCCCGAATGTGCCAGTCTCAAGCAATGGTTGCATTGGCTGTTTCTGATGCTGATCTTCCCCGGTCCTTGGAAACACAAGGCATGGTACATCCCCGTCGGCCTGGTTATCATCGAGTGGACCAATGTGGTGCGCATCTGCGGCATCCTGCTGATGATGATCCAATGGCCTGGCCCCAACACCTTCCATATTGCCCACGACTACGTCTTCAAGGTGTTCTTCTACCTCATCATCTTCTTGATGTGGGTGCTTTGGGTTGAAAAATTCAAAAACAAACCAACCGATAAACAATGAGCAACAACATCGTTTTCATCCTTGACGCCGGTGGTACCGGATTCAAGTTTTCCGCAGTGAAGGACTTTCAGGAAATCATCGAGCCTTTCACCATTCCCACGGCCTCACCTTCCCACGAGGCTTTATTGCAGAAACTCATCGACGGTTTCCATGAGTGCGAGAAACGTTGCGGCTGCCAAGCCAGGGCCATCAGCTTCTGTTTCCCCGGTCCCGCCGACTACCCCAACGGCATCATCGGCGACCTGCCCAACCTGCCCACTTTCCGTGGCGGAGTGGCGTTGAAGGCCATGCTTGAGAACGAGTTCAAGGTACCGGTGTATATCAACAACGACGGCGACCTCTTTGTGTATGGGGAGGCGTTGGGCGGTTTGCTACCTCGGGTGAACGAGATGCTTGAGCGACAGGGCAATCCGAAACGCTATAAGAATCTGTTTGGCGTGACGTTGGGCACCGGTTTCGGCGGCGGCATCGTCATCAACAAGGTGTTGCTCAACGGGGACAACTCGGCTGGAGGCGAGATCTGGTGCTCGCGCAACTGCCTCTACCCCGACGCCATCGCCGAAGAGAGCGTCAGCATCCGCGCCGTGCGCCGGGTGTATGCCCGTGAGGCAGGCATCGCCTTCGACGAGGCACCGCAACCTTACGACATCTTCAAGATTGCCCAAGGCGAGCAGGATGGCAACCAAACAGCCGCCTTGAAAGCATGGAACGAGCTCACCACCGTGCTGGCCGATGTCATTGGCAACGGGTTGCGTTTCACCGACGGCTTGGCGGTCATCGGCGGCGGACTCTCGGGAGCCTGGCCCGTGTTCATGCCCATGCTCATCAAGAAGCTGAACGAACCTTACCTCGTCAACGGCAACGTGATCCCCCGTATGGAGACTGAGGCGTTCAACCTAGAGGATGAAGCCGACTGCCGCCGTTTCGCCGAGAAAAGCGGCAAGATGATTCAAGTGCCGTTCAGCGACCAGCAGGTGTGGTACGACCCTACCAAACGCGTAGGCGTAGGCGTCACCAAGCTCGGGACCTCTTCGGCCGTCGCCATCGGCGCCTACGCCTATGCGATGAATCAACTGGGCGATTGATCAGATCTTGCTGAGATGCAACGTTATGGTTGCATTCTGTTGGGCATTATACATCTGCAACGACAGGCTGTCACTCGTCAGCTCTACGATTTCCATGGCAATCGACTCGTCTCCCGAAGTGATGGTCAGTTGATATCCATCCTGAACATACGACATCCCTTCCTCATTGAAGTAGAAGTAACCATTGTCCCTGAATTCAACGACAATGTCCTCGTTGTCTTGGATACCTAACATGGAATAGATCTGGTCAACGGTAAAGGTGTAGGTTTGCCCTCCTTGAATGGCAGTAACGGATTCAAGCCTCCATTTTCCCACAACATCTATTGTTCTGAAGATGGCTTTCAGCGTGATGTCTTGGTTCATCTCCAGCTCACGTGGGTTATCTGTGTTGCCGTCGTCCCATTTCACAAAGACGAAGCCATCGTTGGGAATAGCCCCAATGCTGGCGGTGGTGCCTTTTACATACTCTCCTCCACCCACCACAGTTCCCATGGTCGGATCGTCCGATTCTACAGTAAGGGTATAGCTCTTGGTGCATGAGTTCAGCGTGGTGATGGCAAGCACAAACAGCATCACACACAAAGCTTTCATTTTCTTTTTCATCGCTTTCCTTGATTTGTAAATGTCAGTGCAAAATTAACGCTTTTTGATTAAAGCGCTTGAACAATCGAAAAAAGAATTATTTTTGCCTTAAATACTTCATCCTATGAAAAAGTTGTATCTCATCGCCCTCCTGGGCTTATTGTTCTGTGTTTCCTGCCATCAGAAGGAAACCGACCCCGAAGTCATCGCCATGCGCGGACTGATCAACCGTGTCATTCCCGAGTTCTCCGACCAGATCAAGTTGGAACGCATTAATGACACCGTTGACCGCTATGAGTTTGAGACGAAAGGCAACAAGCTCATCATCCGCGGCAACAACGCCAACAGCATGGCGGTAGGCCTGAACCGTTACCTCAAATATTACTGCCAGGCCGAGTTCCCGTGGTTCATGGAAGAAGCCCTGGAGATGCCCACAGAGCTGCCTTCAGTCCCCGAGGTGTTTAGCGAGACCGCCCGCGTGCCTGAACGTTTCTTCCTGAATTACTGCACCTTCGGCTACACCATGCCTTGGTGGAACTGGGAACAATGGGAGCATTTCATCGACTGGATGGCTTTGAACGGCATCAACCTGCCGCTGGCCATCACCGGACAGGAGAGTGTGTGGTATGAGGTATGGAGCGAGTTTGGCCTCACTGACGAGGAGATCCGCAGCTACTTCACTGGTCCTGCCCACCTGCCTTGGCACCGTATGCAGAACATCGACCGCTGGGGAGGCCCCCTTCCCATGGTGTGGCTCGAGAACCAAAAAGCGTTGCAGCAGAAGATCGTCGCCCGTGAACGCGAACTCAACATGAAACCCGTTCTGCCAGGTTTCGCCGGTCACGTGCCACCCTGCATCAAACGCATCTATCCCGAAGCGCCTCTGGCCTCGCTAGGCGACTGGGCCGGCTTCGACAGCACCTGCTGGTGCAAGTTCCTCGACCCGCTCGACCCTTTGTATACTGAGATCCAACAGAAGTTTATCGCCAAGCAGACCGAGTTCTATGGCACCGACCACATCTATGGCATCGACATCTTCAACGAGCTTATCCCACCGAGCTGGGAACCCGATTACCTCAGCCGCGTAAGCCGTCAGGTGTATGAGTCACTGGAAGCCGCCGACCCCGAAGCCCGTTGGCTCGAGATGGCATGGCTCTTCTGGAACGAACGCAAGTACTGGGAGGTCGACAACCGCATCGAGGCCTATATCACCTCCATGCCGAAAGACAGACACATCATGCTCGATTACTATTGCGAGAGACAACCCGTGTGGGAACGCACCAAGAGTTATTACGGCGTCCCCTATATCTGGTGCTACCTCGGCAATTTCGGCGGCAACTCCATGCTTGCCGGCAACCTCGACACGGTGAACGTGCGTATCGAACGCGCCTTTGAAAAAGGAGGCGACAATTTCATTGGAATCGGTTCCACTTTGGAAGGTTTCGACTGCAATCCCTTCATGTATGAATATGTGTTCGAGAAAGCCTGGGACAGCCCGTTGACCCAAGATGTCGACACCTGGGTGGAGTACCTCGCCGACCAACGCGGAGGCAAGGAAGATCCCAACATACGAGAGGCTTGGAGACTATTGGCAGATAGTGTGTACAACAAAGTGTCGTCGCCTGGCCAAACCGTGCGCATTAACCAACGGCCGACCATGGGCACCATCAATGAGTATCGGCAGTATTATGTGGCTCCAACTTACAAATACAACAATCTGACCCTACTGCAGGTGCTCGATGAGCTATTAAAAGCCGACTGCAATACCCGCACCCGTCATTTCGATGTGGTCAACATCACCCGTCAGCTACTGGGCAACTACTTCAGCGACCTTTATGCCGACTACGTGAAGGCCTATCGCGAAAAGGATTACGAGAAACTCCACCAGATTGAAGCCACGATGACCTCCATTCTCGACGATACCGACGCGATTTTGGGCACCGAAAGCGCCTTCCTGGTAGGGCGCTGGATCAAAGACGCCCGTGCCATCGGCATCACCGAGGAGGAGAAGGACTTCTTTGAGAGCAACGCCCGCAACATCATCACCACCTGGGGTGAAGAGGACGCCCTGCTCAACGAGTACGCCAGCCGCGCTTGGAATGGTCTTACCGCCACCTATTACGCCTACCGCTGGAAGGAGTTCTTCAAGGATGTGGATGCCGCCATCGAGGCTAAGAAGCCCTTCGACGAGAAAGCCTACCACGAGCGTATCTGCAAATACGAAGGCCAATGGTGGCGCGAACGCCTCGGCCAGTTCCCAGCCGAACCCCAAGGCGACGGCATTGCCTTGGCCAAAGATATTGCCGAGAAATATCGTATACAATTAGAGGATTATTACAAAAAATAACCCCCTACTCCTCACTCCTCACTCCTCACTCCTCACTCTAAACACTTTCCGTTGCGAGAGCATCAATAAGAAAGCAAGCAAAGCGCCGAGGATATCGGAAATGGTCAAAGAGGCCCACACCCCCGTGAGGCCTTCATAACCCATGCTGACGAAGAGGTTCGGGATGAGGTAGATCATTGGGATGAGGAACAGCACTTGGCGTGAAAGGCTGGTGACGATGGCAATCCAAGGCTTGTCGATACTCTGGAAGAAGTTGGAGTTGGTGATGGTGAAGCCCACCAAGGGGAACATCACCAGCATGAAACGCATGGCGGGAATGCCAATCTGAATCAGTTCCTCCTCTTTGGTGAACATTCGCAGCATGGCATGGGGTAGCGTTAGTGCAAGTAAGGCACCCGCCAAGCCAATCAGCATATTAATCCGCCTCGTTAAGGTATAGACCTCCTTCAACCGCAAGGGATGTCCCGCACCATAGTTATAGCCCGCGATGGGCTGCATACCCTGGCACAACCCAAGGATCAGCATCACGCTCATGCTGCCGAAGGTGTTCGCCAAGCCATAGGCTCCCACCGCCAAGTCGCCACCATAGCGCAGCAACTGATTGTTGAGCAGCGCCACCACCGCCGATGCCGCGATGTTCATCAGGAAGGGGCTCATGCCGATGAGCAGAATGTTGCGGAAGATATAAAGTTTGGGTTTCCAGGCATGACGGCGGAAACGGATGAACGAACTCCGCTGAAGGAAATGGATAACAGACAGCACGCCTGTACACGTCATGGAGATGGTGGTGGCCCAAGCAGCACCCGCGATACCCCAATCCAAAACATAGATGAACAGGGCGTCGAGGCCGATGTTGAGGATGGCGCCTCCAGCCATGATCCACATCGACTTGGTGGGATAACCCGTGGCGCGCATCAGGCCGGTGAGGTTGAACGACAGGGTGGTCATAAACATGCCGGGGAGCACGATATCCATATATTCTCGGGCGTAGCTGATGGTCTCAGCCGAAGCGCCGAAAGCCGTCAGGATGCGGTCCATGAAGACGTAGCCGCCAGTGACGAAGAGGAAGCCGAAGAAGAAGGTCAGCAACAGGCTGTTGCCCAAGATGTCCTCAGCCCATTTGTAATCCTTCTTGCCAAGGATGATCGACATACGCGCCGCCGAACCTGCACCCACCAACGATCCGAATGCGTGGATGATGTTCATGATCGGCATGGTGATGGCCAGTCCCGCAATGGCCAAGGCCCCCACACACTGCCCTAGAAACACACGGTCGACGATATTGTAAATCGAAGCGATGATATGACTGACGATGGAAGGAAGCGCATAAGCCCACAACAGTGCACCTATACTCTTGGTTTCCAACTCTTTAGTTCTATCTATGATGGCCATCTTTTTATCCTGAGAAATGAAGCCGCAAAATTAGACAATTTTTTTGTAATTTTGCCCGTTTTTAACGATCGCTATTTGTCGATAGCGATGCATTTGAGTATGAGACTGTTGATTCTCCTTGTTTTATCTGTCCTCGTCATCCCAGGCAAGTCCATGTCAACCGACACGCTTACGATTCCGCAAAAAATCATGGAGCTGACCAAGGTGGTGGAAACCGACGACGACCGTGTCGGGGTATGGGGGTTGCCCACCCTAGTGGCTTTGCGTTATGGCTTGACGGTCGACGGTGGGCGTGACGACCGTCTCGACGAGACTGCATCGGAACGTGCCGCCCTGAGTTATCTGGCCGACCTTTACGAGGAGTTCGGCGACTGGGATCTGTGTTATTACGCCTACCTTTACAGTCCCGCCTACGTCAAGAACCTCCAACTACGCGGCCTCAGCATCCCGCAGCCCAAACCTGTGGTCAAGAAGCCTGCCCCACAGAAAATCACCGAGAAACTCAAACAGCCTCGTTGCATCACCTATACCGTCAAATCAGGCGACACCTTAAGCAGAATTGCCCGGAAATACCACGTCACCGTCAACGATATCAAGAAGTGGAACAACTTGAAGAGTGACTTCATCCGCGACCAACAAAAACTGAAGATTTACCAATGAAAGCCTCCCGCACCCTATTGTTCATCCTTTCCGTGTTTATCCTGCTGGGATTGGCATGGTTTGTCTTCCCCGAGCAGGGCGTCGCCATAGGGAACACCACGCTTCGGTTCCCCTCCTATGCTGAGGACCGTCTGGGTCCCGAACAGGCTTTGGACGTGGACTCCGTTCTTGACAACGTCAACAAGAGTTACGAGATGACAGTCTCCGGTACCCTTCTCGACAGCCTGGAGTTTTACCGCGACTACCTCACCATCAACCCCAACCGCATCCATCTTCCCGGCAACGACTACACCTATTTCGACAGCTTGTTTTATCTGTTGGAACATGCCCAAGAGAACCAAAAGATCTATCGCGTGATGCATTATGGCGACTCGCAAATCGAGATGGACCGTATCACTTCGGTGTTACGGCAGCGAATGCAGGAGATGTTTGGCGGATCGGGTCCCAACATGATATCGGCCGTCAAGAGGATTTCATCCATCTCCCTGTCGCAGAGCTACTCGGGAAATCTCAAACGCTATGCCTTGATAGGCGACTCCACCTCCTATAAGGCCTCGCACAGCCGTTACGGTGTGATGACCCAATTCTGTCAGACCAACGGGACTTCCTCCATCAGTTTCAACAGGAGCACCCACTCTCAGGCCTATGAAAGAGTCAAGGAGATCTCCACCGTCTCCATCCTCATAGGCAACAACAGCCAAGGCTTCCGTGCCTCCTTGAAAGCCGACCCCTATCAGGGCGAAGCCAAACAATATCCCGCCAACCCAGGAATTACATTGATTACCTGGAAATTGCCTGGCAGTGTCGGCAAAGGCACCATCACCCTGCAGGGTAGCGCAGAGATCTACGCCGTCATGCTTGACGGAGATTACGGCGTGGCGGTCGACAATAACGCGTTGCGGGGCTGTTCCGGCACCATCTTCACAAGGATCGACAAGAACCTGATGAGGGAGTCTTTCAAGGCCATCGACACCCGGCTGATCATCCTCCAATTCGGCGGCAACCGTATGCCCAGCATCACCAACAGCAAACAGATTGGCCTATATATGAACGAACTCGACCGGCAGGTGAAGTATTTCAAGGAGGTCGCCCCTCAAGCCACCTTCCTGTTCATCGGTCCCGCCGACATGGGAAAGAGCTACAACGGCAAGGTGACCACTTGGAAGGGACTTCCTGAGCTCAACGACTCCATCAAGGCCATGGCGTTGCGCAACGACTTGGCCTACTGGGACATGTTCCATGTGATGGGAGGCGAAGGCTCCATGGCGCAATATGTGAAGCACAATCCAGCCCTCGCCGGACCCGACTACATCCACTTCACCTTCCTCGGCGCCCAAGAAATCGGCAACGACCTCGCCAAGTCGCTCATCATCTACCACGACTTCTACACCCTTCGGAAGCGCCTGCCCGCTGAGATGGTGGAGGAGTTTATGACCAAGGACCGCGAACTCATCGAGAAAGAGAAAGAGGCGCGCAAAAAACAGTTTGTTCCCACCAATTATTACTAAGCCATGAGACGCCTCACCATCATATCATCCTTATTGCTGGCTTGTCTTGCCACCAGCGTGTTTGCCCAAGGCCCGGTCCGAATCGAGACCATCGACTTCCCTTTTGCCCATTTCGAGCGCAACCAGCTCCAATATCCAGGCGACAACCTAGCCATGGAACGTTTCTTCGACAAGCTTGACACCCTGCTGTTCACTGGGCAAGGCCATGTCAGCATCATGCACATCGGAGGTTCCCACGTGCAGGCTGGCGTGTTCTCGCAACAGATGCGCGACAACCTGCTCAACCTGGAGCCTGGCCTCACGGCTGGCCGCGGACTCATCTTCCCTTTCATGAAGACCAACACCCCAGCCAGCTATAGCGTCAGCCGCACCGGCGAATGGGATTATTGCCGCAACGCGGTGGCTTTCGACACACGCATGGGTCTGGCCGGCGCCTCCGCCACCACTTCCGACACCGCTGCCAGCTTCAGCATCGTCACCCGTGAAAAAAACCCGACCAGCATCACCCCAGTCTTCGATTTCAACTACGTGAAAATCCTCGGCTATGGCACCATGACCCCCGTCGTCCACTTCAACAACGACACACTGGTCGGCCTCATCGACGAGGAAGAAGGCTCTTTCACCTTTGTCCTTCCTGACTACACCGACTCGTTGTATGTCGACTTCAACAAGGCCAAAGGCACCTTCACCGTGACCGGCATCTATCTCGACAACGGCATGCCCGGCATCACCTACCACGGCATCGGCATCAACGGCGCCAAGGTGTGCTCCTACCTCAACTGCCTCGACCTGGAACGCGACCTGCGTCTGGTAAAACCCGACCTAGTCATCTTTGGCATCGGCATCAACGACGCCGCAAGCGACACCTTTACGCCCGAACGATTCGTCAGCGATTACGACAGCCTCATCGACATCATCCAACGGGTCAGCCCCGACTGCGCACTGCTGTTCATCACCAACAACGATAGCTATAAGAAGGTGAGCCGGAGGAAATACGAGGCCAACGAGAACGGTAAACTCGCCCAACAGGCTTTCTTCACCCTTGGACGAAAGCATGACGGCGCCGTGTGGGACTTCTTCGACATCATGGGAGGACTGAAATCCATGAAGAACTGGCAAGAGGCCGGATACGCCCAAAAAGACAAGGTGCACTTCACCAACTCCGGCTATGCGCTGATCGGCGACCTGCTCTTCAACGCACTGATGGAAGACTATATGGAACACGTGAGAAATAAGTATTAATGCTGAGCTTTACCGACATAGTGCTCGACTTCCTGCAGAAGCTTTTCTCGTTCGACAAAGCCCACCCCCTGCTGTTCACCCAATTTTATTTCTGGGCGTTTTTCGCCATCGTGTTCGCCATCTTTAGTTTAGTTAAGAACAGGACGCTTTTAAGGAATTCTTTTCTGTTTTTCGTCAGCCTGTTCTTCTATTACAAGACCAGCGGCCTCTTCACGCTGATCCTCATCTTCATCACGCTATACAACTTCTTTGGAGCCAAGTGGCTGAACACCCGAACGAAGGAAAGGAGCCGTAATATCGTGTTGGCCGTAAGTGTCATCGTCAACCTTTCCACCTTGTTCTATTTCAAATACGCCTATTTCATAACCGATGTGGTCAACAACCTTTTCGGGGCTCATTTTGAAGTGTTCGACGTTTTCTCATGGATTGGGAACCAGATGACGGGGGAGAACCGTTTCAGTGTCGACACCATCCTGTTGCCGGTAGGCATCTCGTTTTACACCTTCCAAGCAATCAGCTACATCATGGACGTGTACCGCAAGCGCATCGAGCCTGTGGGCAACATCCTCGACTTCGGCTTCTATGTGAGCTTCTTCCCTCAATTGGTGGCGGGTCCCATCGTGCGTGCCAACGAGTTCATCCCGCAACTCCACAAGAAGTATTGCCTGAGTCGCCGGATGTTCGGCATTGCCGTGTTCTGGATCATGAACGGTTTGGTCAAGAAGATTGTGTTGAGCGATCACATCGCGGTGAACTTCATCGACCGTGTGTTTGAGAATCCACTTCTGTATTCGGGGTTTGAGAATTTGTGTGCCCTGTTTGGCTACTCATTGCAGGTCTATGCCGACTTCTCGGGTTACACCGACATTGCCATTGGCGTGGCCATGCTGATGGGTTTCTATTTGCCCAAGAACTTCAACTCGCCTTACAAAGCCAAGCATCCGGGCGAGTTCTGGAAACGTTGGCACATGTCGCTCTCCCGTTGGCTGCAGGATTACCTTTACATCCCCTTGGGCGGCAACCGCAACGCCACCTTCGGCTCGTTCTGCATCATCCTTATGATTGCTGCCATCGCAGTGTTTTTGAGCGGCAGCTGGTGGGTTGGATTGGGAGTGTTCGTGCTCGCCGTGATCATCGCCTTGGTAGCCCTCTTCAAACCCGAGAAACGCAAGAAGATCACCACCAACATCAACTCGATGGACACCATGTTGCTCGGCGGCTTGTGGCACGGCGCCTCGTGGAACTTCATGATCTGGGGCGGTTTGAACGGCATCGGTATGATTTTTTACAAGTTCTGGAAGGACTGGAGCAACGCCACCCGAACCCTTTTTATCCTAGTGGTTACCATCACGTTGCGGATGTTGAGCATCTACGTGCCGTATCCTGTTTTCAGCATGTTCTTCGTATGGTGTTTCATCATCTTGGTCGGAAACGTGATAAGGCTTGCTTACACATTGATTTTCAAGAAGAAAGCTCAGACCGAGGCCTTCCAGTGGCTGGCTGATGCCTGGGCCATTTTCCAGACTTTCACCTTCATCACCTTCACCCGACTGTTTTTCCGCAGCGGCTCCAACCTCGACCCTGCCGAGGCCAACGAGACTGCTTGGAACACCGCCAAGAACATGGTCAACCAGATTGGCAGCCACTGGGATCTCGACAAGATTCCGTTGATGGTGAATCAATACCGCAATGTGTTTGTCATGATTATCATCGGCATGGTCATTCACTGGCTGCCTGAGAACTTCAAGCGCCGATACCGCATCTGGTTTGCCAACATGCCTTTGGCCTTAATGGTGGTGGTTTGTTTCCTCATTGTCTTCATTATCTACCAATTCATCACGGCCGATTTGCAGTCGTTTATTTATTTCCAATTCTGATTTTTTCTTATCTTTGCACCTGTATTGAAACGAAAACTACTGCAAATAGGATCTCTTTTGATGGCGTTGTATGTGCTGTTTGTCGCTCATGGATTGAGCGTCAACTTCCATCTATGCGTCGATGACCATCATGTCATCAGCAGTTTTGGCGACGCTTCCAATCTGTGCGAGCATTGTATGGGCCATCATCACCATGAGCATCTCGACACCGAAGCGTTTGAAGCGCATGACCAGGAGGTTCACTTTGGTGCCAAATGCTGTTGCGAGGACTTTGACAGTGAAATCGGTTTTACCGATAACTTCACGTTTTCCACGGAGAAAAACCTTTGCGTCTTTCTCCCGTTCACCATGCTCACACAAGCAGCAAACGACCTATTTGAAGAAAAACCAACAACCGTTTTCAGAGTTTTCGACCAGCCAAAAATACCCTATCTGCTTACAGGTCGGTTGAAAACGATTTTCTTTTCTAGTTTAAGGATTAATCCTTTGGCTTTCTGACGTCATTGCGAGCCCGTCATTGCGAGCCCGTCATTGCGAGCGGAGCGAAGCAAAGCGAAGCAATCCAACCTGACCGGACTGCGTTCCTCGCCATGACCTATTCCTTTTTCCCATCACAAACGTCAATTTATTCATCATGAAAACCATCAAATCCTTATTAATCATATCATTATTATCAATCATGACCATGGGCTTTGCCCAAAACGTCATTGAAGGCACTGTTTACGAGGAAGTCGACGGAAAACGACAACCCCTCCCTGGTGTTAACGTGTACTGGAAGATCGCCAATGTCGGCACCGTGACCGATGAGCACGGGCATTATAGCATTGAGATTCATCCAACCTATAAATGCTTAGTATTCAGTTTTGTAGGTTACGAAAACGACACCGTACACCACATGGCCAAGCCCATGCATTATGACCATATAATGACCACTCCGCTGACTTTGGACGAAGTGGAGATTGCGGCGAGACAAAAGGCCCAATATGTCAATGCCCTCGACCCGCGCCATGTCGAACACATCACTGGCGAGGCTTTGCGTCGCTGTGCCTGCTGCAGCCTGGCCGAGAGCTTCGAGACCAACGCCTCTGTCGACGTGGCCTACGCCGATGCCGTCACCGGTGCCAAACAAATCGAGCTGCTCGGCCTCAGCGGACTCTACACCCAGATGATGACCGAGAACATGCCCAATTTCCGCGGCCTGGCATCAGCTTTCGGATTGAGTTACGTGCCCGGCACCTGGATGCACGGCATCTCCGTCTCCAAAGGCGCCTCTTCGGTGCGCAACGGCTATGAGTCGATCAGCGGACAAATCAACGTCGACTTCAAGGAGCCGGAAGCTGACAAAAGCGAGCAGGTGTTTGTCAACTTGTTCACCAACACCATGTTGATGAGCGAGATGAACTTCAATGCACGGGTGAAGGTCGGCAAGAACGACGGCTTGATGCTCCTGGGCCACGTGGGTTACAACCCCATGAAGATGGACGGTAACAGCGACGGTTTCATGGACGACCCCGTCACCAAGCAATACAGCGCTTTTTTGCGTTACAACCACCCCAACACCGGCCATTTCGGCTGCAAGTTGGGCGTGAAGGCCTTGAAAGAGAGCCGTCTCAGCGGACAGATGGACTTCGACCCTGAGCACCGTCTCGACCCAGGTTACGGCCTTTATGGCATCGGCATCAACACTGAACGCTACGAGGCTTTCGCCAAGACAGGATTCATCTTCGACCGTCCCGAGACCAGCCTCGGTATCCAGCAACAGCTGACTTACCATAAGACCGACTCTTATTATGGGCTGACCGATTACGACGCCACCCAACTGTCGTATTACGCCAACGTGTTGTTCGACTCCTACATCGTCAACACCAACCACAAGTACTCCGTTGGCGCCAGCTACTCCTACGACAAATACGACGAGGTGCTCAACGACAGTCTGATGCCTCGTGTGGAGCAAGTGCCCGGTGCCTTTGCCGAATACGTGTTTAGCGACAACCATCACTGGACCGTCATCGGAGGCATCCGCGCCGACTACAACACTAATTACGATCGTTTGTTCTACACCCCGCGTCTCCATGTGCGCTTCCGCACCGACAACGAGTTGGCACTGCGCCTTTCGGCGGGCAAGGGCTATCGTTCACCCAACGTGTTGGCCGAAAATTCCACCATGTTCGCCTCATCGCGTCAGCTGATCTTCCTCGACACCCCAAAAATGGAGGAGGCCTGGAACTTCGGCATCAATCTCTCGAAACATTTCAATGTGGGCGAGAAGGAGCTTCAGCTGTTGGTCGACGCCTATCGCACCGATTTCATCAACCAGATCATCATCGACCGCGATGCCGATGCCCATCAAATCCGCATCTACAACCTCGATGGTCAGTCGTATTCCAACTGCGCCCAGGTCCAGGTCGATTATGAGCTGTTCAAGAACTTCGACGTCTCGGCCGCCTTCCGTTTCACCGATGTGAAGATGACCATTAATGACACCCTACGCGAGAAGCCCTTTGTGAACCGTTACAAGGGGTTGCTCACCCTCTCCTATGCTCCTGGCACCTGGCAGTTCGACTTGGTCACCCAGTTCAATGGCGACAGCCGCATCCCCGACCTCAACGGCAATTCCACTGCCGTAGCCGACGGTCAGGACATCGATCGTTCGCCTTTCTACGTGATGATGAGCGCCCAGGTCACCAAGAAATTGGGCAAGCATTGGGAAATCTACGCTGGTGGCGAGAACCTTACCAACTACAAGCAGAGCCATCCGCTGGTGGCTGCCAGTGATCCCTTTGGCAACGACTTCGACGCCGCCATGGTCTGGGGACCTTTGAGTGGCATCCGCGGGTATTTAGGCGTCCGCTTCCAAGTCAAATAATCAACTGTTCCCAACGGATCTTGGGGACATACTGCACGCCGTCTTCATCGCGATAATAGGCCAACTTATCGCCTTCGGAGACGGCTTGCAGTTTGATTTTCTCGTTTCCTTTGCCGATGGCTAGTATTAATAGCGGCTCGTAGGGAAGACTGAATGCCTCGGTGATCTTGGCTTTGTTGAAAGCCCCTATCATAATGCCGTTGAGACCCATCTCAGTGGCTTTCAGCAACATGCTTTGCGCCGCAATGCCCAAGTCGATATCGACGAACTTGTTTTCGGGGATGGTCGAACAAATGATGATGAAGGCATTCGGCTCCGTTCCTTCAAACGGCAGATGAAGCTCCGGCAACAGTCCGCCCAGTTTCATGTTTTGAACAATAATGTCGGCACCTGTGTCTTCAGTGACCAGCTTGAAGCGCAGTACTTGTTGGTTCTTTGCCGAAGCAATACGGGTGTTCACCGCCACGATGCGCTCCAGCATCTCACGCTTTACCACAAAGTCTTTTTTGTAGCCTCGGTAGCTGCGGTTTTTTTCAAACAAAGAATCAATGGAAGTGTGCTTCACCACAGTCTTTTTGGCGCCTTTGCCAAAGACTTCCTCATAACGTTTTTCCAAGTATCCGTCGGCCATGTTTTTATCGAATTGCAAGGTTATTGTCTTAATATCTTGACAAAAATAAAGAGTTTTTGTTAAGTTTGCACCTGATAACCTTAAAAAGAGAATACTATGATGAATTTAATTGGAAAATGGGTCGTGTGGGAGACCTTGCGATTCGACGACGAGAAAGGCTTCGTGTGGGAAAAAGTGTCCGACACCTTGGCCAAGGAAGATCTTGAAAGCGACGATCTCTTGTTCTTGAACACCATAGTGGTGTTTGAAGAAGACGGCAGCATGTGCATGATGTCGCCGCTTCCTGAGGACGTCACCCAAGAAGAGATTGACGAGGCTGTGGCCGCGGGCGAGATTGCCTTGAAAGACGGCATGATGGTCACCGGAGAAAACCATTGGAAGGTGGAAGACGGCAAGAACATGGCCGATACCGGCGGCGAAGGCGAAGTCCTCGGCGAGAAAGTCGGTCCTTGGGAAGAAATCAAGGAAATCGACGACAACACCGTCGAACTCATGATGATGCGCCTAAGGAGAGCCGAGTGAGAGGTTGCCGCTCCATAAAGACCCTATTGTTTCTGTTGGCTTTGGTTGTCCTTGCCCGATGCACGCGTGCAGACGATTCGCCGACAATAGCGCAGTTGTACGATGGCTTTCAGCAGCCGTCTTCAGAGTACCGTCCCTTTGTGCGCTGGTGGTGGAACGGCGACAAGGTGGAGGCCGATGAACTGGTGCGCGAGTTGCGTCTTCTGAAGGACGCGGGCATTGGAGGGGTGGAAATCAACCCCATTGCCTTCCCTTCGTATTGCGACAGCATCGGGAAACCCTCTTTGCCATGGCTCAGCCCCGAGTGGATCGACATGCTCGAGGTATGCTTCGATGAGGCCGATTCGTTGGACATGACCTGCGACCTTCTCGTAGGTTCGGGATGGCCTTTCGGAGCAGAGTTTCTTGGAGAAGACGAGCGGGCACAGATTGTGGTCAACTATGCGGAATCGGTGACAGGTCCTGGGGTATTGACCATTATTCGCGACAGTCTTTGCTCAAAAGCCCTGCCCAAGGTGAGTTCCCCTTACAAGGGCAGCACCAAGGAACTGATGCTGTTGCGGCTATATCCCAACCCTGCTTCAAGTGTGGACGACTATATTGACATCATGCAAAATGATAGTGTTTTTACTATCAATATTCCTGAAGGCGATTATACTTTGGCCGCTTTGGTGAAGATTAATGGATTTCTGGAAGTCATTAATGGCGCCCCCGGTGCGGCGGGACCTGTACTAGACCATTTCAACACGATGGCTGTCAATCGGTACTTATACAACATGTCCGATTCCATCGAGGGTCGCATCGGGCCGTTGAAAGGACGCATCCGCGCCCTGTTCACCGACAGCATGGAGTTGGAGGGGGCCAACTGGACTTCTGATATGGCTAAGGTGTTTCAGGAGCGTTACGGCTACGACATCACCGAGTATTTACCTTTTGTTTTGTTTAAGATCGGTTCCATGGGAAGCGCCCTCAACTACAATCCCGTGGTTCCGTTGACCGATGATTTTCAGAAGGTTGTGGAGCGTGCCCGTTATGATTTTGAGGATTTCAAGGCCCGGCTGATGCAAGAACGGTTCACGTCGACGTATTTGGAGTGGTGCCACTCCTTGGGCGTAAAGGCCCGTGCCCAAGCCTACGGTCGGGGCTTCTACCCCTTGGAGAACGCCATGGGCTACGACATCCCCGAGGGCGAGTCGTGGACCACCAACTGGCTGCGCCACAAGCCCGGGGAGGAGATGTCCGAAAAAGATTATCGCCGTGGACGGGCTTACACCATGGTCAACAAATTTGTGTCGTCGGCAGCCCATCTCGCCGGCAACCGAACCGTGAGTTGCGAGGAGATGACCAACACCTACACCGTGTTCAACATGACCTTGGAGCAGCTGAAGATCGGCGGCGACCAGAGTGCTATTTCTGGGGTGACCCACAGCATTTATCATGGCTTCAACTATTCGCCCAATCTTGAAGTGGACTTCCCCGGATGGGTCCGTTATGGCGCCTATTATAGCGAGAACAACCCTTGGTGGCCGTATTTCAAATACTATAACGACTACAAGGCCCGCCTCTCCTATGCTTTGCAGCACGGCAACTACTATGCCGACATCGCCATCTTGAATCCCGAGAACGACATGTGGAGCACCATAGGGATGCAGAACGAGCCCTTCCCCAACACCACCCGGGCGCCTTACAAGACGATAATTTGGGAAGCCATCAACAAATGTGGCGGTGGAGTGGATTATGTGAGCGAGAACATCATTAATGCAGGTGAGATGAAGCGTGGCGAGTTCCGTTTTGGCGACCGTCGCTACAACACTTTGATACTCATTGATATAGAGCGCATGCATCCCGGGACTGCCGAGCAACTTTTGCACTTTGTTGAGGGCGGTGGCAAGTTGCTTTGCATTGATACTATCCCCTATCAATCGTTGGGTTTAAGCGGCTCTTTTGCTGCTAAAGACTCTATCGTTCAGCACTGTTTCGAGCAGATTCGTGCCTTTGAGGACCGATTTTTATTTGTGGAGCCACCCCAAGAAGGCTTCATCCCCTGGTACGACAGCCTAATGCACGTCAATAACCTGCCGCATTACCTCGACATCGAGGCCCCCGACCCCTTCGTGATGCAGAACCGTTACACCACTGATGATGGCAGCGAGATGCTCTTTTTGGTGAATAGCCACCGCTATCAGTCGCATCAAACCAAGATTACCTTCCACCGTGAATTGACCCATCGCAAATATCCTTGGGTTTGGGATCTCCATACTGGTGAACGGTACCCACTGGTTTTGAACGAGGATGACAGTTATGATTTTGATTTGGGTCCCGCGGAATCGATGCTAATTGTTTTTGAAAAAGACGAATCTGCCACGCCTCGCGTCATTGCGAGCGTAGCGAAGCAATCCAACCTGACCGTCGACATGTCAACCGATTGGGGCGCAGAACTGATCCATGCCCGATTGGACACCATCATCCAAACCCATTTCGACACGTTGTTCGACCTGAAAGACCATCCCGAAACCCAGCATTTCGCTGGAACCATCGTCTATCGGAAAACCATTCAAAACAACGGAAACATACTCGATCTAGGCCTAGTAGAAGGTGTCTGTGAGGTCTTCGTCAACGGCCAATCCGCTGGGGTAAAGTACTACGGCCGCCGCATATACGACATCGGTGATATGCTCCATGACGGCGACAACGACCTTGAAATCCGCGTCACCACCACCTTAGGCAATTATTTGAAAACCTTCACCAAAGAAGATAATCCCACCGTTTGGATCTATGTAAACCACCCGAAACGCGATCAACCCTTGCAGCCAATGGGGATGATTGGACCAGTTACGATATCCAAATAGAGACCACCTCGACAACCCAACCGTCTTCAGTCTTCTTAACTTGATAATCAGTTCCCCAATTGAGTTCACTTTTGACAACCTTGAAACCACCATTTTCTTGTTTTACCGTAATGATATTTCGTTGTCTCAGGTCATTTCGGAACTGATCTTTTGTTTTTTCATATTCCTCTGAAGTTAGAAAAATGACCCTAACGTTTTTTGGCTGAACGCCCATGATATCCAAATCATCTGTCAGTATCATTACTGTGAGTGTAGTATCAGTGGCAAAATTGGGCTCGTCTTTTTTATCAAAAGGAAGAAAAAGGAAGGAATCCTTTTCACTATAATAATGATTTTCGGGTTCGTCATTGATAATAGCCTCGTAAACGATGGTTTTTTCTGTTCTTGGCACGTTACATCTTGGGTTCAAATCCAAATTATCGGGAATACCATCGTTGTCGGTATCAACATTATGAGAATCTGTCCTTAATTTAGTTTCTTCAATGTCGGTCAGTCCATCGCCATCGGAATCCATCCGTAATGTTTCCATATCGATGGTAAGCAACAAACCGTCTTTAGTAACCTTATATCCTGGATTCGAAAATAAAGGAGACGAAACCCATTTTGTCATACATGTCTCAATCTGGATATTGCCTTCATCGTCAATCAAAGGATATTTCGAGTGCCACTTGACGAATAAGGGATCCGATTGAGTTAGTCCCGTATAGTAATAATCCCAAGTCTTGCCATTATCGGACGAAAAAGCCACACTTATTCCATTATAACCTTTATCATAGCGATTATCCAAATAAACGATGGCCTCAACGGACTCTTTTTCGCCATGTTTTATGATGTGAAGCTTGTCGATTCCTGCAACAAGCTGCTTCCTTATGGGAGTCGGGTTTTGGGTAGAACATCCCGTCAACAAAATGGTCGCCATCAAGATTATCCAAACTTTTTTCATCGCTTTATTTCGTTTTCGCAAAGATACACACATTTTGCTATCTTTGCAAAAAATGACCCTATGAAAAAGCCTATTCTCCTCTTATTATTGTTGTTAACGTTAGCGGCATCGCAGGCCCAAGAAGCCAAACCCGTTTATAATGCCTCGAAGTTCGGTGTCCGTAGCGATGGTGTTACCATGAACACCCGCAGTATCCAGTTCGCCATCGACTGGATTGCAGAACAAGGTGGTGGTACGTTAAGGTTTTGGGTAGGACGTTACCTCACGGGAAGCATCCACCTCAAGTCGAATGTCACCATCGAACTGATGGAGGGCGCCGTGCTGGTGGGTAGCACCAATCCCTTGGACTACGACCGACTCGTGGCCACCAACGATCATGCCCTTATTATGGCTGAAGGGGTCGAAAACATCAAATTGCTCGGCATCTATAACAGCGGCGGCGGCATCGAAGGACAAGGCCGCGAACTGGGCAACAACTGCACCGAGGATAAACTCAGCAACGACCGTGTAGGCGAAGGATTCCGTCCAAGATTGCTTTTGTTTAGGGAGTGTAAAAACGTGGAAGTCGACAACGTCACCTTCCGCGACGCCGCCAACTGGGTATGCATGTACGACCAGTGTGAGAACGTGAAGGTGAACAACGTGAGGGTGCAAAGCACCGCCTTCTGGAACAACGACGGCATCGACATCGTGGACTGCGACGGCTTTGTGCTTACCAACAGCTATATCAACGCCAGCGACGATGCCATCTGCCTCAAGTCGCACAGCGCCAAGAAGTTGTGCCAAAACATCGAAGTACGAGACTGCACGGCCAGGAGTTCCGCCAGCGGCATCAAGTTCGGCACCATGGGTGCTGGAGGATTCAAGAACGTGAAGATCGTCAACAATGTGGTGTACGACACCTACCGCAGCGCCATCACCGTCCAGAGCGTGGACGGCGGCATCTGCGAGAACATCCTGGTGGACTCACTCCATGCCACCAACGTAGGCAATGCCATTTATTTGAACATCGGTGCCCGCCGCGACAAGCAGAGCTTCATGGACGGCATCACCATTAAAAACCTCTATGCTGAGGTGGCCGCCACCAAGCCCGATGCCGGTTACGAATACGAAGGCCCCGTCGAGGACTTACCCCGAAACATCTCACCTTGCGGCATCATCGGCTTGAAAGACAGTAAGATTAAGAACGTCACCCTGGAAAACATCGAAATCATCTTCCCCGGGGGCGGCGATCCACATTATGCCCATGTCGGCCTCGATGAGTTGGACAAGGTGCCCGAGATGCCCAAGGCCTACCCCGAGTTCTCTCAACACATGGAACTACCCGCTTGGGGCTTTTTCATCCGTCACGTCGACGGTCTCACCCTGCGCAACATCAAACTCACAGCATTGAAAAAAGATTATCGCACCGCCATCGTGATGGACGATGTTAAAAATCATAATATCAATGAATTAATTATTAAAGAGCCCGATAGCGACGGGAAAAAGACGATTTTCGAAAGAGAATAACTCTCCGTTTTCCGTTTAAATCGCCCTGTAATAGAACGACCGGCTCAGTCTTGAGTCAATGGGGAAGCAATCGAAGTCGCCCTGATGAAGGTCGCAGTCGAAGAAGGTGTCGATCTGTGAGATAAACAGATGGTCGTATCGGACAGGGCAGCTTTGTTGGGCGTCCATCATGAAGCCGATGATCTCGTTCACCTCATCCCCCACCAAGTCGTTTTGGGTAAACACATAGAGGCCAAACTCATTGTACTCCCCGTAAAAGCCATTGTTCACCTTCCACAGCTTGCTTTGGAGAATGCGTTTCATGGGCAAGGCCAGCGCCCAGTAGTTGTATTCGTTGGAGCCCACCGAATAGCTCAGGTCGAGACCGTAGGAGTAGCCGCTCTCTTGAATCTTCAGCAGGTCTTCGTTCACTTCTTTCACCTGTCGGCCCGCCATCTCATTAATGAGTGAGTTGGCCACATTCTTATCCTCAACGATGGCACGGGTCACCTCGATGCCGATACCCTGCTCATCGTCCTGCAAATCCGGTCGGTCGGCGTTGACCAGATGAGCATACCGCTCGCCCAACAAGGCCTCGAGCGAGTACATCGCATAGCGTTCGAAGAAACAGGTGTCGTATTTCGGGGTCATCTCTATACAAAGATTGAAAAGGCAAATATACGACTTTTTTCTATCTTTGCACCATGAAAGCTTACTCCATCCGTATTTACGGCCGTGTGTTCAACGTCGGGTTCCGACGCTACGTGCATCGTTATGCCTTGCAATGCAACATTAACGGCTATGTCGAAAACGACCATAGCGACGGCTGCGTCCACATCGAAGCCGAAGGCGAAGAGGCCGACCTGGTCCGGTTCAGCATCCTCTGCGGTGAGGGCACCCCTTATTCCAAGGTCGCCGACATCAAAATCGTAGCCAAGGAGCCCACAAACCAGTTTGCCGAATTTCGGGAGATAAGGAATTAAGCACGAATCGGTAATCAACATGAAACGCATCACTTTGTTTTTGGGGCTTTTTCTTGCCCTGGCTTCCTGCGGCAAAATTGAGATTCAGATCATTAATGCCACCGTTGAGCAACAAGACGGCTCCCGAGCCCTGGCCACGGCACAGCCCCGATTCAGCTGGAATTACGAAACCGATGCCCAGAACGTGGTCCAAACAAGCTACCGCATCATTGTGGCCTCCACCTTGGAGAACGCTCAGAAAGGCATTGGCGACCTCTGGGACTCCAAAGAGGTGAAATCCAACCAGATGCTATATGTCCCTTACGGGGGAACGCCTTTAAAAAGCCGTGACCGCGCCTATTGGAAGGTGATGGCAACCGTCACTTCGGATGGGCACAGTAAGACCAAAGTAACGAGCGAAATCGGGGCATTTGAGATCAGCCTGTTGAGCCCGGACGACTGGCAAGCCCGATGGATTGGCCATGAGTTTGACGACGATGTGTTGAAGGGTCACACCCGACTCGCCGCACGATACCTCCGCAAAGAGTTCAAACTCGAAAAAGAAGTGGCTGAAGCTCGCCTATACATCAGCGGCATGGGTGTTTATAGTGCCTACATCAACGGCGCCGAAGTCGCTCCCGAGGAGCTGCTGAAACCCACCCTTTCTTGGTACTCGAAGCGCGTCTATTTCAACACCTACGATGTAACCGAGATGCTTCAACGAGGCGACAATGCCATGGGCATCATCCTCGAAGGAGGTCGCTACACCACCAACCGCAACACCCCCAGCCCCAACGGATGGGATGGCACGGAACATGTGTTCGGTTTCGGCACCCCCCGAATGATTCTTCAGCTGGAAGTCACTTATCAAGATGGGCACAAAGAGACCATCAAAAGCGATGAGACCTGGAAGATAACGAATCAGGGTCCCATCCGTACCGCCAACGAATATGACGGTGAAACCTACGACGAAAACTATGAGCTCGGAGAGTGGACTTCACAAGGCTATGACGATGCCGATTGGCTTCAGGCCGAGTTGGTCGAGGCCCCTCAAGGGGTATTGTCAGCCCAGCCCAACCCCAACATCACCGTGATGGAAAAGCTGAAGCCCGTCGACCTGTTCCATAAAGGCGACAAATGGTATCTGGATATGGGACAGAACATGGTGGGGTTCGTCGACATGAAGATACATGACCAGCAACCTAGTGACACCATCACGCTGCGCTTCGCCGAATTACTCACCCCCGATAGCCTGCTTTATACCGCCAACCTCCGAGGCGCTGAGGCCACTGACCACTACGTCATTGCGAGCGATAGCGAAGCAATCCAACCTGACCGGATTCAAGTCAGGTTGGATTGCTTCGGCCAAAGGCCTCGCAATAACGGATGGCATCCTACGTTCGTCTATCATGGCTTCCGTTACGTTGAAGTTTCAGGCCTCCGCCGAAACCCCTCGCCAGACGATTTCACAGGCTGGGTGATTTACGACGAGATGCCTGTGACGGGCTCTTTCGAGACCTCAAACGAGATCATTAATGCCGTATATCGTAACGCCTATTGGGGCATAAGGGGCAACTACCGTAGCATGCCTACCGACTGCCCGCAACGTGACGAACGCATGGGCTGGACCGGCGACCGCACCACGGGCAATTATGGCGAGTCGTACATTTTCAACAACCACCAGCTTTACGCCAAATGGCTCACCGACGCCGACGACTGCCAGTGGGACAACGGATCGCTACCCAACGTGATTCCACCCTACTGGCGCGGCTACACCGACAACCTCACCTGGCCTGGCGCCGTGGTCACCGCCACCGACATGGTCTATACCCGTTTCGGCGACGATAGGCCTATCCGTCAACACTACGACGCTTGGAAACGCTGGCTGCTCCACATGAAAAACGATTATATGAAGGACGGCATCCTCCACCGCGACACCTATGGCGACTGGTGCATGCCGCCCGAGAGCCTCGAACTCATCCACTCCAACGACCCCAAACGCATCACCGACAGCCCCTTGCTCTCCACCCCATTCTACTGCTACCTCTGCGGCAAGATGGCCAAGTTCGCCGAAGTCATGGACCTCCCCGACGACATCGAGTATTTCAACGAAGAGATCACCAACGCCACCGTCGCCTTCAACGAAAAATACTTCAACTACACGAACTGCTATTACGGCAACAACACCGTCACCGCCAACATCCTGCCTTTGTGGTTTGGCATGGCGCCCAAGGACCTCCAACAGCAGGTCTTCAACAACATCGTTGACAAGACAGAGCGCGAATGCGGCGGACACGTCAGCACCGGCGTGGTGGGCATCCAGCAGTTGATGCGTACGCTCACCGAGTTCGGTCGGGGCGACCTCGCCATGAAAATTGTCTCCAACGACAGCTATCCCTCATGGGGTTACATGGTCCGCAACGGCGCCACCACCATCTGGGAACTGTGGAACGGCAACACCGCCGACCCCTCCATGAACAGCGGCAACCACGTGATGCTCCTCGGCGACCTCATCCTTTGGGAATACGAATACCTCGGCGGCATCCGCGCCCTCGAGCCGGGCTATAGCATGATTCAGCTGAAACCCTATCCCATCGAAGGTTTGGATAATGTGAACTGCACCTACGCGTCCGTTTCGGGCAGCATCGAGAGTCATTGGAAGCGCGACAAAGACCATTTCGAGTGGGATATCGTGATTCCCGCCAACACCACCGCCGAAGTCTGGTTGCCTACCACTAACGGCTATGAAATCAAGAACTACGGCAGCGGGAGATACCATCTGAGTTCTACCATTGCCTATCATCCCATCGTCAAAGTGATGACCTATAACGTGCGCCACTGTGCAGGCATGGACCGCAAAGTGAACTATGACCGTACCGCCGCAGTAATCAATCGGCAACAGCCTGACATTGTGCTTCTTCAAGAGTTGGACAGCATGACAAGGCGCAGCCATCAGTGCTATCAATTGGGCGAACTGGCTTGCTGCACCCATTATCATCCCATTTTCGGTGCCGCCATCGACTTCGACGGAGGTAAGTATGGTGTGGGCGTCCTCACTCGGGAACAGCCTCTGAGCACCAAGCGCATCCCTTTGCCCGGTGAGGAGCCCCGCGTGTTGCTCGTAGTGGAACTGAGCGATTACGTGGTCGCCTGCACCCACCTCGACCTTGAGGACACCTGTCGTTTGGCCTCGGTTCCCCTCATCGTGGAAGAAGCTCAACGCTGGCAAAAGCCCTTTATCCTTGCTGGCGATTGGAACGACCTTCCCGAGTCAAAACCGCTTCGGGAGTTGAAGAAGCATTTCAACATCCTTTCAGATGCCGAGGCCACCTTCCCCGCCGACCATCCCCAAGAATGCATCGATTACATCGCCATCTTCAACACCCAGTCCGCCAAGACGCTCGAATCGCATGTAATCGTCGAGCCCGAAGCCTCCGACCATCGGCCTTTAGTGGTTGGAATGGTTTTTGATAACTATTGAAACCGCATTTATCAAGCCATAAAAAGATAACAAGATGAAAGCCTTACGCATGATGTTTCTGGCCTTGGCCCTCCTGATGGTCTCGGCCGCAAGCGCACAAACCGTATACAACAGCAGCGGTTCGAGCTGCGGAAAGATTGAAAACGACGGCACCATTCGCAACTCCAGCGGCTCTAGCGTCGGCCGGTTCGACAGCGACGGCACTATCCGAAATGGATCAGGTTCCAGTATTGGAAAGATTGATCGTGACGGAACCATTCGCAACAGTTCCGGCTCTAGCATTGGAAAAATCGATAGCGACGGCACCGTCCGCAACAGCTCCGGCTCCAGCATCGGCAAGGTTGAAAGCGACGGCACTGTGCGCAACAGCTCAGGCTCCAGCATCGGCAAAGCCCAAGGCATTCCCCGCGAACGGGTAGCGGCGTTTTTCTTCTTTTTTCCATTCTATTGATTGACGCCTAACAGTTTTATCATACCCACCCCGCAGGATTTTTTCTTGCGGGGTTTCTTTTTTTCTTGCTTTTATGAAAAAAGTAGTATTTTTGCAGGAAAATATGAATTTTCATACAAAACATACAAATCATGTTTGAAGAACAAGGCAAATACATTTTCGGGGTCGTCAAAGTAGGCGACCGCGGACAGATTGTGATTCCCAAGGATGCCCGTGACCTTTATGGCATCAAGGCAGGCGACAGCTTATTGATTCTCGGTGACAAAAAAGGCATGGCCGTATTGAAAACCGAGGTGTTTCAGGATAAGATTAATGAAGTTTTAGGGGAGGATTAACCATGGAACGCAAGCATTGGATGGACAACCTGCGCTGGGTGACGGTGCTCCTGGTGCTGTTTTATCACGTCATTTATTTTTACAACAACAAGGGGGTCTTCGGTGGCATCGGCGGTTTCGGCGAATATCCGGAGTATAAGCAATACCAGGATATCGTGATGTATATCCTCTATCCTTGGTTCATGCCTTTGTTGTTCCTGTTGGCAGGCGTCAGCGCCCGTTATGCGTTGCAAAAGCAGTCGGCAAAGGAATGGTTCAAGGCTCGTACCCGCAAGTTGTTGGTGCCTGGCACGATAGGCCTCTTCGTGTTCCACTGGATGGTCGGTTATTTCAACACCGTCGTGGCTTCCAGACAAGGCGTTTTTGATGGAGTACCAGGGCCGGTAAAATATCTCCTGATGGTCGTGAGCGGCACGGGGCCGCTATGGTTCATCCAAGTGCTGTGGCTGTTGTGTCTGGTGCTGCTTTTGGTGCGTGTCATCGACAGAAAAGACAAGTTTTGGAATTGGTGCGGAAAGGCCAATCTTGTTGTCATCATTTTGCTGGGCGTGCTGTTTTGGGCTGGTGAGCAGACGATGATCAAGAATCCCCGCCCCGAAAGCCTGGACGGTCTCTTGAACTTGTATAAGCCACTCTTCTATCTGGTTCCTTTCCTGATGGGGTATTTCGTATTCTCACACGATGCGGTACAGGAGAAGTTGGAGAAGGCGTGGATTCCGCTGCTGGCTTGTGCCGTCGTTGCAGGCACGGTGCTGGTCGTCACCACCTTCGGTCAGGACAACACCTCGCCACAGTATCTGGGCAGCTGGCTCAATTGTCTCTACGGATGGCTGATGTGCCTCGGGATGATGGCATGGTTCAAGGCCCGCTTCAACCGTACGGGAGCCTTCGCTGGCTATATGACACGTTCCAGTTTTGGGGTCTATATCCTTCATTATCTGGTAATCGCTGCTTTAGGCTATATGATGAAGATGTATACCAACCTGGCGCCGTGGATGATGTATGTCATCCTTTTCGTGGCAGTGATGACCATCCCCTTCCTCCTGAATGAAATCATCAAACGGATACCGTTTATCCGATGGTGTGTGTTGGGCATCAAAAAGCGTAAATCATGACTTGCAAACTATATAACGAAATCCTTGCCCATCAAGATCCTTCCCAAGTGGAAGGCCTGTCGCGCTTCTTCAAGACCGGGAAGGGCCAGTACGGCGAGGGCGACCGGTTCTTGGGCATCAAAGTGCCCGTTACACGCGAAGTGGTGAAGCAATGCTGGCAGGAGACCTCTTTTGAGGACCTTGAAACCAGCATTGCTTCCGAATACCACGAAATGCGTCTGGCTGCCTTGCTGACCTTGGTGCAAATATTCAAACATGCGAAAAGAGACAAGACTTTACAGCAACAATGTATCAACTTCTATTTGTCTCACACCGAGTTTATTAACAATTGGGACTTGGTCGACCTCTCCTGTTATGAATTGCTTGGCACCTGGCTTTTGGACAAGGATCGCGCCTTACTCTATGAGCTGGCGGAAAGCGGCAAGACGATTTGGGAGCAACGCATCGGAATGGTCAGCACCATGCAGTTCATCCGCCACGGACAGTTAGACGGCACTTATTCTATCGCAGAAATCTTTCTTGACAAGCCTAAGCCCCTGCATGACTTATTGCAGAAAGCCGTGGGCTGGCTGCTCCGCGAAGCCGGCAAACGCGATGAACAACGTCTGAAGGACTGGCTTGCAACACGCTACCAGTCCATGCCTCGCACCATGCTCCGTTATGCCATCGAGAAGTTCCCAGCAGAAGAACGAGCTAGTTTTTTATTCTCTTGAAAATCACCCCCATCACTATCAAAAACGGATAGATCTCAAGTCGCCCCAACAGCATCAGCACGATGCTGAAATACTTGAGAAAAACAGACAATCCCGCATAGTTGCCCAGCGAGCCGACCTCGCCGAAACCGGGACCTACATTCCCCATACAGGCGATGGAGGCCGACAGCCCTGTTTGAAAATCCATGCCACACAAGGTGTACACCACCGAACCAATACATACTATTAATATGTAAAGCATGATGAACGACATCACCGACGACATCTCATCTTCCGTCTTGGTGTTTCCGTCCAGTCGAACATAACCATACTTGTTGGGGTTGATCAGCGACCTGAACATCTCCGATGTGCCTCGCAAGGCCGCCCAAACACGGTCGATCTTGATACCTCCCGAAGTCGAGCCCGAGCAACCGCATATTAATGAGCCAATGATAAGAATCGCCTTGCAAAACGAAGGCCAGAGGTTGGTGTCGGTCGTCGCAAAACCCGTGGTGGTAGTGATGGAACACATTTGGAACGACGCTACTCTTAAAGCCTCCGAAACAGAAGTGTATTCCCTAGTAACCAAAAGATCGACTGTCAGGCAGACAATTCCCAACAAGACAGATCCGAGGAAAACCCTCACAATTTTGGTGTTGAACAGATTCTTGCGGTTGCTTCCGCTGGGCCAGAAGGTGGCGAATATCAAACTGAAATTGATGCTCGCCAGCAGCATCGAGACATTGAGGATAGCCTCAACAACGGGACTGTCGAACGCAGCCACACTAAGGTTTTTCGTACTGAAGCCGCAGGTGCTGCAGGCCGACATGGCATGGGTGACGGCATCGAACCAAGTCATCCCAGCCAGATGCAATCCGTAGGTCGAGGCCAATGTCAAGCCCACATAGACCGCCAAAATGCGATAGATGAACTGCCTCCGGCGACCATGAAAATACTCCTTGGCGATGTTCGACATCTCCAACCCCGCCAACTGGGATTGCCGGTCGTTGCGCGTAGAGATGAGTATCGAGACCAACGACACCACCCCGATACCACCAATCCAAGCCGTGGCGATCCGCCAAAACAGCAGCCCTTTCGGCACCGCCTCAATGTCGTTCAAGATGGATGCCCCCGTGGTGGTGAATCCCGACACGCTCTCGAACAAGGCATTGACGAAGGTGAACTCATGTCCGTAAAGCACAAACGGCACCGCGCCCAGCAAACAAGCCGCCACCCAACAACCCGTGACAATGAAAAAGCCCATCTTGAGGTCGATTTTTTGGATGGGTTTGGTGAACAGCACGCCCGCCAACCCAGCCAACAAAGTGATTCCAGCGGAAATCAGCAGGGCATAGAGACTGCCGTCATGGTGATCGAGATAAGCGGCCAAAGCGGAAAACATCATGAGCACAAAGAGGCCCAGCAGGGTGAAACCTATGAATCGTATCGTGCCTTTAAGGATGTTCATGTTCCGTTATTCGTTGAAAGCAGCAAAAATATTTTCCGATTTTTTATTGGTCAATACAATATTATTTATCTTTGTATTGATAAATATCAATAATGATGACACTACAACAGTTGGAATACATCGTGGCTGTGGACGAATACCGCTATTTTGTGAAGGCGGCGGAAGCTTGTGGTGTGACCCAATCGACTTTGAGCTTGATGATCAAGAAATTGGAGGACGAGCTTGATGTGTCCATTTTCAGGCGCGACACCCATCCCGTGGAGGTGACCGAGATTGGTCAAAAAATCATCGAGGAGGCGAAGCTGGTGCTCTACCACTCCAAACAGCTGGTGGAGTTGACCCAGTCGGAGAAGTCGCTCGCTTCAGGGCCCTTGAAGGTTGGCATGATCTCCACCGTAGCCCCTGTGTTGATGCCCAAGACCTTCACCTATGTCAACACCTTTCATCCCGACATCAAGTTGCAGGCGCAGGAGATGCGTTCCGCCACCATCATCGACCGTCTGAAGAAGGCCGAAATCGATATGGGCATCCTGACTGCTCCCGTTGACGACAAAGAGATTCTTGAGTTGCCACTATACCATGAGCGGTTCTTCGCCTACATCGCCAACGACGACATCCTCGCACAGCACGAAGCCATCGAACGCAACCACCTTGTGGATTACCCCTTGTGGGTGATGAAGGATGGTATCCGTCTGTACGACAAAAAAGACTTCAGTTCACAGCAAAAGAGCACTTACGAAGAACTGTATGAGGGAGGGCGCGTCGGCATCCTGATCCAGATTGCAAACGAAAATGGAGGCATAACCCTTCTTCCCGAAACCCACCTCGGCCTATTGGACTCCTCTTCCATGCAACGTTTGCGCCCCATCACTGGACAAGCCATCTCCCGTGTGATCTGTCTCGCCATGCGTAAGGACTACATCCACGAGAAGATGATGAACATCGTGGTCAAAGCCGTGAAGTCGTGCATATCACCTGAACTATACGAACCATCCATCAAAGGAGAACACCTAAAACTATGAAGTATAACATCCGTCATTCAACAATAGAGGACCTTCCCATTATCTTGAATCTTCGCGACCAGGCCCGTGAGATTATGCGCAGCTATGGTAATGTGAGCCAATGGCCCAACGGCTACCCGCCCGAGGAGAAATTTATTAATGATATCGAACAAGGCCATAGCTACATAATGACAGACACCGCTGGTGCGATTGTCGGTACTTTCGCCTTCATTCCTGGTCCGGATATCACCTATCACGTCATTTACGACGGTCAGTGGCTCGATGACGCTCCTTATCATGTGATTCATCGCATTGCCAGCACCCCCGAGTCGCACGGCATTCTCGACGCCGTATTAGACTATTGCGAGGCCATCGCCCCCAACATCCGCATCGACACGCACAAAGACAACATCATTATGATCAAAGGACTGAAAAAACGAGGTTACCAATACTGCGGCATCATTCATCTTTTGAACGGCGATGAACGGTTGGCGTTTCAAAAAAACATATCTTTGTAACGTCTATGAAAAACCTGAACATCACCCTAATCCAAGCCAACCTTCTTTGGGAGGATCCACAAGGCAACCGAGAGCATTTCGATCAACTGTTGGCCGAAGTGCCTTCAGACACTGATTTGGTGTTGCTGCCCGAGACTTTCAACTCGGGGTTTCCCGTGGATCCTATAAAATTTGCCGAGGCGGTAGATGGCCCTACTTTGACTTGGATGAGAGCCAAAGCCAAAGAGTTGGATGCCGTTGTCTGTGGGACCCTGCTTTTGAATGTTGATGGTCATTACCATAACAGCTTGGTTTGGATGCGTCCCGATGGCAGTTATGAGTTGTATCACAAACGGCACACTTTTGCCATCGGTGGCGAAAAGGAACCTATCGAGCGAGGTTCTGAACCATTAATTGTGGAATTGAAAGGCTGGCGCATCAAACCGATGGTTTGTTATGACCTCCGTTTCCCCGTCTGGTCCAGAAACGGCTACCATGACGGTACATTCGATTATGATTTAGGCATCTATCTCGCCAACTTCCCTTCATCGAGAATCTTCGTTTGGGATACTTTGTTGATGGCTCGCGCCATTGAGAATCAAGCCTACTTCATCGGAGTGAACCGCATTGGCGATGATCCCGAAGGCATACGCTACAATGGAGATTCCCAAGTCATCAGCCCTAAAGGCAAAGTCATTTCCTCAGCAGGATCCGACATAGAAACCGCAATCTCCTGCACCTTGGACTATGAAAAACTCCAGAATTTCCGAAAGAAATTCCCCGTCGGCAAAGACTGGGATCCCTTCTCCCTCTAAATTCTAAATTCTTCATTCTAAATTATGATTGGTTTCTCCGACGAATATTACATGAAACAAGCCCTTAAGGAAGCTGAACTGGCTCTGGAAGCCGAGGAAATCCCTATCGGTGCCGTGGTGGTCTGTAACGACAAGATCATCGCCCGCACCCATAACCAGACCGAGATGCTCAACGACGTGACCGCCCACGCCGAGATGCTGGCCATCACTGCCGCGGCCAACGCCCTCGGCGCCAAATACCTCGACGAGTGCACCCTTTACGTCACCCTGGAGCCCTGCCCCATGTGCGCCGGCGCCCTTGCCCATAGCCACATCGGCAAGGTGGTCTACGCCGCAAAAGACCCCAAGAACGGCTACTCACGCTACGGCAATATGTTACACCCAAAGACTAAGGTCGTTACGGGTGTCATGAAAGAGGAATGCCTTGCCTTATTGACGGATTTCTTTAAGAAGAAACGTTAATAGTTACTGACAAAATGTCAGCGAAAGCACCCCGTTACCCCCTTTGGCATAATGATTGACTAAAGGAGCGCGTCGCCGCATGGAACGGCGGCACTCAAAAAGCTCAAATCGAAATAGTTAGTCAAATTAATAATAGGAGAATCAAATTATGTCAAAGATCATTGGTATTGATTTAGGAACCACCAACTCATGCGTTTCCGTCATGGAAGGCAGCGAGCCGGTCGTCATCGCCAACAGCGAAGGCCACCGCACCACCCCTTCTGTCGTT
>CAJOIF010000008.1 GCA_905234765.1 uncultured Bacteroidales bacterium | reverse complement strand
GTCAGTTCGTCCGCTCTTGCAATGCCCACAAAGGCAAGCAAAAGCGTCATCATCAAAGAAAATACTTTCTTTTTCATAATGAATTGAATTGGTTAATAATTGAGTGAATTGATAAATTGTTCAATTTTTGACGCGATACTTCGGGACGCGAGACGCGAGACCGAGAGTTCGCGGGTGATAAAACAAGAAATGCGCCCATGCCAAAAGGCACAGCGTAACCGATTTTCCTAAGCATGAAAAGGACATTCGAATGCATAGTAAACGCGTTGTTTTTGTTGTCTAGACACCTATAAGACTATTAATATCGGTTTTACCCTTAGTCGGTTTGTGATTTTTTTCATTTTTTTTTCGTGGTGCCGTAGAGACGCGGCGGCCGCGTCTCTACATGCGTAATCATTTATTTCAGCAGCACCTGCGGGCCCATGTTGAAATAGATGTCGGTGGGGATGCCAGCGGCGTTGACGCGGTCGAGGTCGGCCTGCAGCTCGGGACGGATGACGCAATTCTCACCCATCCAGGCCTTGGTGGCCTCGTAGTCGCCGTCGCCTTGGTGCTTGAGGATGTCGCCCGCCAGCTTCTCCACAGCCACCTTCATCTTTTCGAAGTCGATGGCATAGTGGCCTTCCTCATTGCGGACGAAGGCTCCTTCGTTCTGGAAGTAGTTGAAGGTAAGCATGTTGGCCTTACCATGGGCACTGGCGGCACCGAAACGCACAGAGCGGAAGATGCCGGCCATGAAGGTGGTGTAGTTGTCTTCCATCGTGGTGTTGGTGTACACACCCATCTCGGCCAGCTTAGTGACAAGGTAGAGACCCAAGACATCGGCCTTGGCTTCTTCGATGGCATTGTATTGGTTGCCCAAAGCACTGTGAACGGTGCCCTTACCAGTGATGGTGTTCTTGATGCCCATGCCGTGGGCGGTCTCATGGAACATCACGTTGGCGAAGAAGGCGTCAAACTTGATGTGTTCCATCGATTCAGGAGTCATCAACTCCTTGGCGATGGGTTCCAAAATCTTGTCGAACTTGGCCTGCATGGCATTCTTGAGTTGGAGCTTGCGGGTGCCACGCTGCAGCTGCACACGCTCATCGTTGGGCAGGTTGATGGCAATGGTCTTGCTATTGGCATTGCAGTCGCCAGCATAGTACACCACATCGTAGGCGGCCAAGTCAACATCAGAGCCAGGCACTTCTTTTTTGTATTCTTCCGGCACAGGCAGCTGCTTCTGGAGCTCGGGCACGAAAGCGGCATAGCGGGCCAGTTGCTTGGTCCATTCCTGATCCTTGACAAGGATGAAGGCTTCGTGCGAGGCCTTGATGCCAAAACGGGCGTCGGTGTAGTTCTCGATGGGGCCAATCACCATGTCGATATTGTTGTTGCGCACATCCATCCATTGCATGTCGCTCTCGAGATAGTCGTCGGTGCGGAGGGCTTTGGCGCGGAGACGGAGGTATTCGGCAAACTCCTCGTCGCCAGCGAGTTCGGAGGCGTCATCCAGCAGCGAGGCGGCTTTCTTGATTTGCTCGGCGAAGTAGTCGTGATACCACACGCACTTCAGCGCACCGTTCTCGTCGCGGACAATCATGGTGTACTGGCTGGTCTTGTTCGGGTCATCGAAAGCGTTCCATTCTTCCTCGGTCATGTCGATGGGATAGAACTGTGCGCCGGCGGGTTTCTCGCCGACACCTTCCACGAAGGATTTGTTGCCATTGAGACCATCCCAAGGGCCGTAGGCGATACTGGCCATCTTCTTCAGGTCTTCGTTGTCGCCAATCTGGGCCATGAGGGCTTCCTTGTCGCCGTAGTTCTCGCACCAGAACAGGTTGTCCATGATGTCGGCGGCTTCGAAAAGCAGCGGAAGCATCTCTTTTTCGTTCTCGCTGAGGTGGCTGATGTTGGTCGTCAGGGTGTACTCGGCGTACTTGTCAGACAGGTTTTGGGCTTGAACAGGTTCTTCGGGCTGTTCAACATTCTTGTTGTCGCAGGAAGTGAGCACGAGAGCCACCACTGCAATGATTGGTAAATACTTGATTTTCATTGTATTAAAACAGTTTAATCGTTTTTTTATTTCGGATGCAAAAGTAAGTGTTTTTGTGGAATAAAACAACAAGAAAAATGAGGAAAAATAAAGTGTTGGATAGTAGGTATTATAGAGGTTTTGGCGGAATGTCATACCGAGGCGAAGCCGAGAGTATCTATGCTGACAAAACCGGCTTGATTAGTCCGACTTCTTGAAGTGCCTCCCATAGATACACTCCCTTCGGTCGGTATGACGTGGGAAGCTAACTTCACATCAGCAACCGATAGCCCGAGAGATGACCAAACGGAGGATTTCTGACGTGCCTTCGCCGATTTGGAGGATGCGTTGGTCGCGGTAGAAACGTTCCATGTCGAACTCCTTCAACAGGCCGTGTCCACCCATCACCTGGACGGCGTTGTCACAAACCTCGGCAGCCACTTCGGAGCAATAGAGCTTCGCCATAGCAGCCTCCATTCCGAAGGGACGATGCTGGTCTTTCAGCCAACAAGCGCGATAGAGCAGCCCTCTTGCCGCCTCAATCTTCATGGCCATATCTGCCAACTTGAAACCGACGGCCTGGAACTTGCACACCGGCTTGCCGAACTGCACACGTTTCTTGGAGTAGGCCAAGGCCATCTCATAGGCACCTTGCGCACAACCCAAACCCATAGCCGCAATGGAAAGACGGCCCGAGTCGAGAGTGGCGAGCATGATGTGGGAACCCTCGCCAGGCTTGCCGAGAATGCAGTCTTCAGAGAGACGTACATCGTTGAAAATCAGCTTACCCGTGTTGGAGGCACGCCACATCATCTTGTCGTGCATAGGCGTCTGCGTGAAGCCTTCCTTCTTGTTTTCGACCAATAAGGCGGTGAACTCCGGTTTGCCATCCTTCTCGCCTGAAACGGCTTGCACCGTCGTGCCAAGGGAAATCGGTGTTGCGCTGTTGGTGATGAAGATCTTGGAGCCGTTGAGGTGCCAGAACGTGCCGTCAAACTTGGCGGTCGTCTTGGTGCCGCGCGAGTCGCTGCCAGCGTCTTCTTCGGTCAGGCCGAAGCCCCAAAGACGGTCTTTGCAGAGCTGGGGCAAATACTTGCGCTTCTGTTCCTCGGTGCCATAGTCCTTGATGGGACCGATACCCAGCGAATTGTCGGCAGCGATGGTGGCAGCCGTAGAGCCGTCCACACGAGCCAGTTCCTCCACCGCAATGATATAACTCAGATTGTCAAGACCTTGACCGCCATACTCTTTCGGGACGGTCATGCCCAACAAACCCAGTTCGGCCATTTTGAGGGTCAGGCTGACATCAAAATGTTGGTTTTCGTCATTTTCACGGGCAACGGGTTTCACTTCCTGTTCGGCGAAGTCGCGCACACGCTGGCGGAGGGCTTCCTGCTCTTTCGTTAGGTCGAAATTCATATTGTTCTTGGATTCATTGATTATTATTTAAGTTTCCCCTTCGGGGAATGGAGTCTTTGTTTTTTTGTTACAGGGCGGCGGGCTGAACTGCTCAATTACCCGTGGCGTTTCTTGCCGCCGTATTTTAGTTTTTATTTCATGCCATTCCCCGGAGGGGAATCTCCAACATTATTCCAACTCAATCAATTGCATTTTATTATCCACCATCTGGCCTTCTTCAACAAAAATCCGTTTCACCTTAGCCTTCCCAGAGGCAACGATATTGTTCTCCATTTTCATGGCTTCCACTACCATCATTACTTGTCCCTCTCCCACCGTATCACCTTCATTTACATTGATTTTCACCACCTTACCAGGCATTGGCGACACCAGCTTCGACTTGTCATTCACCGTTTCCTTGCATGCGTAGTCCAAAGTGTCGTTCAACTGGTCCGTACGGTAACAGGTGAAATTCAGGCCGTGGAAATTAACGATGGTCTTTTGTTCATCATTAACGGAGCAATAGACTATCTCCGTACGACCGTTCAGCATGATTTTCAGTTGGTTATGCTCATATTGCAAAAACTCCGCCGCGAAAGGCTTCCCTCCTATCGTTCCCTTAATCCTACCCATTTCAGCAGCAGTAATGATGACAGGAATCCGTTCGTTTTCCACGTCAACGGTCAACTGCATGTGGTAACGCCAATACCCAATCTCTTCCCAAACGTTCTCCGTCTGGTGCGCAAATTGGCGCTTGCAACAATCAAAAACCAAGAACGAGGCAGCTATATCGTTGATGCTCAGATTCTTTCTACTTTCATCCAAGGTTTTCAACAATGTCTCTTGATGGGTAGTACAGAAGCCCGTATCGATCTTGTTAACCACAAAATCAGCGTTTTTGATGACTTCCCATAGGTAAGCCTTGTTGGTCGTCAAGCCTTGAATGATAAACTGTTTCAGTGCGTTTTGTGCCGTTTCCAGGGCCGATTGACGGTCTTTGGCGTGACAAGTCAGTTTGGCAATCATCGGGTCGTACGCCTCTGAAACAGAACATATTCCGTCTATGCTACTGTCCACGCGCACACCACGCATTTGCGGTTCGTGATAGGCTGTTACCTTTCCAGGCGTAGGCAGGAATCCGTTTTCGGAATTCTCGGCATAGATACGCAACTCTATGGCATGTCCTTGCGGTTGAATCATATCCTGTGTCCAGCCCATTTCCTTGCCTCGCGCGATGCGGATTTGCTCCTCCACAATGTCGATACCTGTACGCATTTCAGTGACAGGATGCTCCACCTGAATGCGTGTATTCATCTCTAAAAAGTAGAAATTCAAGCTCTTATCGACCAAAAACTCCACCGTACCCGCGTTGCGGTAACCGATGGCTTTGCACAGCTTCACCGCCGTGGCGCACAACGCCTGTCGTTTTTCATTGGTCAAAGTCGGCGAGGGAGATTCTTCGATAATCTTCTGGTAACGACGTTGTATGGTACACTCGCGTTCATGAAGATGAATCACATTCCCAAAGTCATCGGCGAGCACCTGTACTTCTATATGTCGCGGATTCTCAATGTATTGTTCGACAAACACCGTGCCGTCGCCAAAGTATTTCTGCGCCTCACGGGAAGCCGTTTCCATCTCTTGTCGCAAGTCGTCCTTTTTCCAGACAATGTGCATTCCTTTTCCGCCGCCACCTGCCGCCGCCTTAATCAAAATAGGATAAGGCAACGTGTCGGCCTTTGCCAAAATCTCATCTTGCCCACCTACCATGCCGAAAGTGACGGGGATGCCATGCTCAACAGCCACTTTTCGGGCGGCTATCTTGTTGCCCATCAGTCGCATAGACTGCGCATCGGGACCAATGAAAACCAGATTGTTGGCTTCACAAGCCTTCACCAATTCCGGACTCTCAGACAGAAATCCATAGCCAGGATGGATGGCATCGGCACCCGCATCCAAAGCCGCGTCGATGATCTTGCGGACATTGAGATAGGTGTCTTTCAATGCGCCTCCACCCAAGGGACAGGCTTCGTCGGCCAAACGGCGGTGCAAAGCGTCGCTGTCGTTGTCGGCAAAGACGGCCACACTCGCGATGTGCAGTTTGCGCAGGGTTTTTATGATGCGCACAGCAATCTCTCCCCTGTTGGCAATCAGCACTTTATGTATTCTCTTGTTGTTCATGTTGACAAAATAACAGCGCAAAAATACAAAAAGAAAGGCAACCTTTTCAGATTGCCTTTCCAAATTTGTTTCAGAGGTTCAAAATCAGAACACCATGAACTTCACGCAGCGGCTGTTGTTGCCTTGGTTGAGGCGCATGATGTAAGAGCCCGTGCTGAGGTTTTCGGTGTTGATTCTGATTTCGTATTCGCCTTCGGTGTAACGGCCCATAGTCTGGTTCATCACCATGCGGCCCGTCAGGTCGAACACTTGATAGCTCACGCTGGCGTTGCCGACCACGTTGAAGCTCACAGTAGCCAGTCCGTGAACCGGGTTGGGATAGAGCGACACGTTGATCTCAACGACATCACCAGACGTTTCGGGAACAGAGGTACCGCTTTCCTGCTTGTAATTCTCGCAGCGGAAGACACCTCTGCCGTAGGTGGCGGCATAGATGATACCCTTGTTATGAACGCCAGGATAGACCGTGGTGAAAATGCCACCTTCCGGATCGGGAGCGGTCACAATGACGTCCTCTTGAGAGAGGAGTTGCTGTTTCAGTTCCATCACCGGCACATCGCCCATGATCTGGCTGTCCTTCACCCAATTGGCAGCATTGATATCAGTCGTAGAATAGATACCGTGCTCGGTGCCAAGGATGATGTCGCCCGTAGCCATTTCAATCAACGAGGAATAGATGGGCATCTTAGGCAGGTTGCCTTGCTTGCTGACAAAGGTCGGGTTGTCAGACAAAGCATCGCTAGAATAGAGCACATAAGCGTCATTGCCATAATTGCCGAGGGTAATGATAACCTTATTCGAATCTCTCGGGTCGACGGCGATGGATGTGATGCATTGTCCATCATCGGTGGGAAGCGTCATCTTGTCGATGGTGACGAAGTGCTGATAATAGGTATTCTGCACTGAACCATCGGGCTTATAGGTATACCAAACAGAGTCAACCGTACCAGAACCTTCGCCCATGAAACGATAGACCTGACCGTCGATGGTACCGACAAAGAGGTTCTCGCCAGCAGCATCCATCGTCATGCAAATCGGAGTGCCAGAGAACTCGCCCATGTAGCCAACAGAGTCAACCTTGCCTTGGACCAGCTCATACCACACCGTTTCCTTAGCGAAGTCGAGGTTCATGCGAGTGGTGTAGATAGCATCCTTGTCAGCAAGATAGAATCTCGAGCTGATGGGATCGTGCACCTCAATAGAGTCGTCAACGGCAAGCTCTTGAGTGAACTGATAATCGAACGGGAAGTTGTTGTTGCTGATGACTTTCATCGTAGTGCCAGCGGCGATGGGCAAAGTATCATTATTCTTGACCCACACCGTTGCGGGATTGAGATCATCATTAAAGTTCTCCTGGAGCAGAATGGGCATGCGGAACGCAGGCGAAGAGGTAAGCGAAAGGCTGCTCATGAAGTTGGTGGACACCCAGTCTTCACCGGCTGTTTCGGAACGATAGACATGGTCGCCACCTTTTGTGGTCACAAAAATCGTATTGGGATTAATCTGTGAGATAGCGCAGTGACCTGCATGATAGGTATCATCAAACAGACCGTTGTTGCCCAACACGGACGGGTTAATCCACTCACCATGGTTCATGGTATTCAGGGTTGCATCGCCTTCAATCAAGACAGTGCCATGGTCGATGCCAGCGGCAAGGACGCGGCTGTCTTTTCCTGAATAGGCCACGCCGAACATACGCGAGGTGATGTAATCGCGGTTGCAGTTGCTGAAAGTAAGCACACCGTTGCTAGCATTGGCTTTGTAGATACCGCCATCTGTACCAATATAGCACTCATGTACATTCTTGGGATTGAACATCATAGAGTGGAGACCTACGTGGAGATAATTCTCCATATAGAAATAGGAATCGCCAGTCAACCTTTCGCAGCGGAAGTTGCCAACACCGCTTTCGGTTCTTTCAATCTTCCAGAGATGGTAACCCAAGATGTAAAGACGACCATCGTCAGCGGGATCCACCACAATGCCATGGTTGTATTGGCCATAACCTTCATACACGTTGTAGCCCATGCCAGAGGTCACAGCGGGCAAAGCCACTTCCCAAGTGGCACCCTTGTCCTGAGAGACATAGATGCCAGTATGATAACCATTGCTGTTTTTGATGCCAGAAACGTAAATGACATTGTCATTGTTGGGCGAAACAGCGATATCCATCAAGTCGGAACCCGTAGGTATAGAGATGATGTTGCCCAAAGAGTCGGTTTGCGGGTTATTGGCGGTGCCACCCGAACGGAGCACCATATGGTCGACCGTGCCGATGTAAAGCTTGCCACCGACGGAAGCGAGAAGGGTGCCGTCTGAGAGGGCTCTCACATCCATGGTAATACCGGTGAGAGCATTGCCATTAGCGTCCAAAACCGGATTCCAAGTGGTTCCATTGTCACTCGAATACTTGAGGCCTTTGTTGGTGCCTGCAACAAGTTTCTTGCCAGAGATGGCCAGGCCATTGACAAACGACCAGGCTGCGGTGTCGTTGTTCATGGCGGGAACGGTGGAAGGAAGGACTTCGACGACACCGCCCGAACGAATGGTGTAGATACCAGAGCCCATGAAACTATTTTCATAGTTCATCATGGTGGAAAGGCCGTTGAGTTCGGCAGTCTTGTTGCCGCCATCGCCAGTACCGACATAGATGGTACCATCCTCGTCCTGAACCATGCAGCTGACCATCATATTCTGCTCGCTTACACGCTTCCAAGTCGTACCGTTATTATAGGTCACATAGACACCACCGCCCTTTGAGCCGATGTAGACCCAATTGGTTTGGTTGTCATAAAGGACTGCCGTGGTTTGGCCGCCCATATTGTCAGGTCCCATTGAAAGCCAATAAAGGTCGCCATTGGTACCCTTGTCCTGATTCTGCATGGCTTGAATCATCAAGGCGGGATCAATCAGTCCAGTGTGCTGGTTGGCACGCAGACTGCCCATGAAGCTTTCAGCCGATGCATTTCCTTGAGTGCGTGGCACATAGTGCCCACCATTGTCAGCGATAGCGAATTGGCCAAAAACCAAAACTGCCATCATGAAAGGTAAAAATCTCTTTTTCATATCACGAAATTTAATTAACTATCTGTTTGTTAAGCGTTTTCGTTCAGATTAACTTCTATTTCACCAAAGATATGGTCTGCAAATATAGGACTTTATCTGAAAGGTGTAACAAAAAGACGAAAAAAATTTCGCTTTTTTTCTAAAAAAATGGCATTTTAGCCTCTTGAAGCGTCAAAAAGGGCGCATGAAGTCGGCTTGAAGCCATCCGACACTACCATTGGCAATTCTTATTTTGCACCATCCGTTGGCCTCATCAAGGAGAGATACTTTTGTACCTTCATGAAGCACAAAGAGGTCGACACTGGCGGTGCTAGGCGAACTTTTCACCGTCACTGTAGGGGTCATCACGATGGCCTGGTCTTCCGTCAAAGCGGCATGTTTCAACTGATAGGCCATCACTACCGACAGCCCTATCAACACCACCATGGCGACACCTCCAAAGAAACCAAGTTTGCGCCATCCCATTCTACGCGCCCGCAGAAAAAGGCCAAGGGAAACGAGCAACAGGGCAAACGCCGCTAGGGAAACATAAGCCCATTGGTCGCTCGACAACCATGATTTCAGTCCGTTCCAACCCTTCACAATGAACGACTGCGGCACCGGTTCCACCTTATCCACGATGGCCAGGTTGGCGATGTTCAAGTTGTTGCACACGTCTTCGTTACCCGGGTCGAGTTTCAGGGCTTTCTCATAACAATAGATGGCCATCGGGTATTCGCCCATCTTGTAATAAGCGTTACCCATATTGAAATAAAGCGGCACCGATTCCATGTCGGCAGCCAGGATTTCCTCATAAAGCACCATGGCCGAATCGTAGTTGCCCTCGTTGTAAAGGGCGTTGGCTTGTTCAAACCATTGCACAGGTTCAGTCTTTGCCTGCACTCCCGATGTCGAAAGGGCAAGAACACATATTAATAATAAGGTGTATTGTCTCATTTTGACGGTTCCTTTCATTCGTTACAAGACTTTTTCAGCTTTAGTAATCACTTCAATACCAAGACGATAGAGGTCGTCCATCTTCTCTTCGGCACTGCCAGGAGCAAAACGGGCAAACTCGCAGCTGTTGAGCGTGTCAACGAACTGCTTAATGAGGTCGTCGGGCACCTGCTGGCCTTTCATTGTCTCACTCACCGTATCCATCGACAGCTTAGAGCGCTCGATACCCAGTTTGTCAGCGATATAGCCCCACAGTGCCTGCGACATCTCCACATAGAAATGGTCTTGGTCCTTGACCTTCAGATACTGGTTGGCTTTCTTCAGACGGCCACGCGCCACCTTGTCGGCCTTACGGTTGCGGTTGGCAGCGTTGTCCTGCTTCAGCTGCTCACGCTTCTTCGAGGCCATGAGTATAATGATGAAAACGAGCAACATGGCGAGCAGGACGATGAAATAAGGCACTGTGGCGAAGAAAGCCGAATGGGTCGGCCTCAAGTGCGGATTGCCGGTCATAATATGACGGATGTCGCTGCCAAGATACTTGATGCCCTCCTGATTGGAGGCATAGATGGTGCCTTCGCTGCCTTCGCCACCCGCGCCTTTTTCCACTTGGATGGTGTAAGTATCGGAGTATGACACCGAATAGGTACCATTGCCTGGGTTGAAATAGGAGAACTCAACGGGCGCAATGTCGAAACTGCCGGCACGACGCGGAATAACAAGGTATTCGGCCTTTTTCGTTCCCGACAGTCCGTTGGCCGTGTTGTTGGACGAAGTGGTGATTTTCGGGTCGTAAACCTCGAAGTCGGGCGGGAAAGTGGGTTCAGGCAGTTGCAGCAGTTCGATATTGCCTGTTCCCGAAACGGACAAGGTCAAGGTGAAAGCCTCGTTTGTCTTGAGTTGGGTCTTATCAATGTCCGACTTGAAGGTGTAATTGCCTACCGCACCTGCAAACGATGCAGGTTTACCGCTTTCGGGCAAGTTCTTTACTTCAATTTTTAAACTATTGGTTGACAATTCTTTACGAACATTCGTAATGTTTCGATTGAAGAATGGGTCATTGAAAAAGATGTCGAAAGGATCGTTGCTCTGGCGGGTGTTTTGGGTGCGGATTTGGGCGATACATTCAATGCTCATCGGGTCGAGGGCAAGGCTACCGCTGCGCTGCGGCACTACAATCATTTTTTGAATCTCAGCGGTGGTGTATTCTACACCGTTGATGTACTCACTGCTTTGGCGCAAGGTGCCGCCGTTGTTTTCGGTGATGTCCTTGGTCCAAAAACCGGCATAAGACGGAGCCTTCCCGACAGAGAGGGAAGAAACGGGCACCTTGGTATAAAGCTTATAGGTGAGCACCACCTGTTCGCCCACATAGGCCGATTTCTTTGATGGTATCACCTTGAGGAACAAGTCTTTGCCGCTGACTTGGGGGTCGTTGGTGTTTTGTGAAGCCCCGTTCTGCGATGAACCGCCGCCTGTACCGCCAGAAGCTGTGGCATGGCTGCCGTCGTCAGGTACCACTTTGATGTCAAACGGCTCACTGCTGATCTTGTTTCCCTTTTGCGTCAGCGAGGCTGATCCCACATGGACGGTGCCTTCCTGATAGGCTTGCAATGCATAGGTATAGGTGCATTTCACCGTGTGCGACATCGAGCCGTTCACCATCTGGAAACTCGTGCTCGTCGAAGTGAAAGGCCCGCCCACAACGGTGAGACCGTCGAAAGAGGGCGCGGTGAAATTCTTGCCTTCAAAATTGGCTTCAAACACCACCTGAAACCGCTCACCTACCATTACCTGTTTCTTTGCCGAAACGGTCAAGGTCGGGTCGTCCTGCGCCCATAGCCATAGCGGGCATAGCATCAAAAACAAAATGAATACTCTTTTCATATTACCAATCTTTATCGCTCTTCTTTTTGGGTTGTTGTCTGACTTTCTGTTCGTTGACTTTTTCCATCGTCTTCTTCTCTTGGTTTTCAAGGGCATCCAACATACGCTGGGCATCTTCCTTCGACATTTCCTGACTTTGCTGTTGCTGCTGTTGTTGCTGCTGGTCTTGACTTTGTTGGTCTTGATTCTGCTGTTGTTGTTCTTGCTGCTCCTGTTGATCCTGCTGCTGGTCTTGGTTCTGCTGCTGTTGCTGCTGATCCTGACCTTCGCTCTTCTCAAAGACGGCAGAGACCTCCACGTCGAAATCAGGCATAGTGAAGAAATTGCCGAGTGGCTGTACCTTTACAGATGTGTCGCCCACCTGATGGATGACGTATTCCTTAAACTGATAGCCTGGCTCAGGTGCGTTGCGCAACGCCACCGTCTCGCGGCGTGTGGCATCGTCAACATCCAACAGCACATGGCCACCTTCGAGTGTAGTGTCGGCCACCACTTTATAATAATCGGTGGCTTCCACGAAATTGGCCTTCACGGTCACATCAGAATCAAGCATTTGGAAAACGTTGTCATCTGAAACAGGTGCTGATTCCGAGCCATCCTTGCTGACTACGCGCAAGTCACCCAATTGGAAACCCTTGTCAGGTTTCACGATGACTGCAATATTCTGTCCAGGTTTCGCCAAACTATCGGTCACCGAAATGGTGCCGTTGGAAACGGTGTCGATACTGACTTTCAGTGCGGTACGGAATGTTGCTGTCACCGTCACATCGAAATCGGGCATCTGGAACATCGTGTCATTGACAGGCACCGTGTCGTTGCGGCTTCCCGTCTTATACACCGTGAACTTATCCACCATGAAGCCGTCCTCGCCCTTGCCCTTCAAGACCACTTGTTGCCCTTCGATGGCGCGTTGTTTGTCGGCCCAAATCGTGCCATGCTGGATGTTTCTGTCAATGTCAATCTTATGCGCCTGCTTGAACTGCGCAGTAACAACGACATCGAACTTGGGCATGATGAAACTGTTGCCACTCACGTCCACGCGCACTTCTTGATTGTCGGCCTTCACTACAATGTATTCCGACAAAGCATAATTGTCGTCCGACTTAGAAGAAAGCGTAATTCGCTGACCATTAAAGGCTTCTGTCTCACTCGCCTCCACCGTTCCATGCTCTGGACGGGCAATCCAAATCTTGCTCTTAATCAGATGTGCCCGGCAATATTCAAGGTTGTACAAAGCGTTTTCGTTCTCAGGATTCAGTTTCAGCGACACCTTATATATATTGAAGGCATCGTAAAACTTGTCCTGCGCGAGGAGACAATTGCCCATGTTGAATACCGCGTTCGACTTCAGCTTGGCATCCGCCGACATCTCCACCACCTTCTGGAAGGCTTCGTAGGCTGCGTCATAGTTCTCTTGCTTGAAGAGTGCGTCACCAAGGTTGAACTGTGCGTTGGCGTTGTTGGGACGTGCCTCGATGGCCTTCCTATAACTCACCTCCGCCTCGGTAAAGCTTGCCTTCTTGTATTGGCGGTTACCCTTTCGTATCAATTTCTCATCAGTCTGCGCCGAAGCCGACATGATAATCATTGACAATACTATGTTTATCAGATATTTACCTATCGTTTTCATTGCTTCTTCTCAAAAATATTAAACTTCCTCTCCCACTCCTTCTTACTTGATGAAATTAGGATTTCGATGAGTAACAAGATGATGGCCGTCCCCACAAACCACTGGAACTGATCCTCATAGTCCGTGAAGACTTTGGCTTCGATTTCTGTCTTGTCGAGTTTCTCAATATCATCGTAAATCTTCTCCAAACCGACGTTGGAATTGCTAGCGCGGACATAAAGTCCGTTGCCCGCCGTCGCTATCTGTTGCAGCATCGGCTCATTGAGTTTGGTGATGATGGTGTTACCCAGGCGATCCTTGCGGTAGCCGGTCTGATGCCCATATTGGTTGTATTCCGGAATCGGGGCACCGTCGGGAAGGCCCATGCCAATAGTATAGATGCGGATACTGTGTTTGGCCGCTTCTTGGGCAGCTTTCACGGCAGCGTCATTCTCATGGTCCTCGCCATCGGAGATGATGACGATGGCCTTGCTGTGCTCCTCTTCGCTGAACGACTTCATCGCCAGATGGATAGCCTCGGCGATGGCTGTCCCTTGCGAGGCCACCAGACTCGTATTGACCGTGGAGAGAAACATTCTCGCCGCCGAATAGTCGGTGGTGATGGGCAACTGCACGAAAGCTTTGTCGGCAAAAACGATAACGCCAATACGGTCGCCCTTCATCTCGGAGATGAGTTTGTTGATGGCCTGTTTGGAGCGTTCAAGACGGCTTGGGACGATGTCTTCCGCATTCATTGAATTGGAGACGTCCACAGCCAAATAAAGGTCAATGCCCTCGCGCTTCACCTCCTCCATCTTGCTGCCGCTCTGCAAGTTGGCCATGGCCAAGATGACACAGGCAACCATCAGCAAAAAGATGACGAACTTGAAATTAGCACGGCGGGTAGAAAAACTCGGCATCAATTGTTCGCGCATCCCAATTTGTGCGAAACGCTCAAAACGGCGCTTCTGACCGATGCGGAACAGGATATAGATAATGGCCAGTACCGGGATGACAATCAACCAGTAAAGGTGTTCAGGGTGTTCAAATCGCAATACGTTTTCCATGACTTTAATCGGTTAAAGTTCTGAAAATAGTCTTACGCAAAAGGAACTCGAGCAGCAGTAAGGCCAAAGCCCATGCCACCAAGGGATAGAACTCCTCGTGGAGGCGGCGGAACTCCGTTACCTCAATCTTGGAACGTTCCAACTTGTCGATTTCCTGATAAATCTCGTCCAACTTCTGGTTATTGTTGGCGCGGAAATACTTGCCTCCCGTCGAGTTGGCGATGGTGGTCAGCAGTTTCTCGTCAATCTCAACCTTCATCTGTTGGAGGACGGTGCCGCCAAAAGGATTCTGCACTGGATAGGGCGCAGTGCCATAAGTACCCACGCCGATGGTGTAAACACGGATGCCATAGAGTTTCGCGATTTCGGCAGCCGTATATGGGTCAACGGAGCCCGCGTTGTTCATGCCATCGGTCAACAGAATGACCACTTTCGAGATGGCCTCGCTGTCCTTGAGTCGGCTGATGGCTGTCGCCAAACCGTCACCGATGGCTGTGCCGTCGTCAATGAGGCCATTCTTCATCTCGGCCAGCATGTTGAGCATCACGCCATGGTCGGTAGTCAAGGGCACTTGGGTGAAGGTCTCGCCCGAGAAGATGACCAATCCCATGCGGTCGCCCGGGCGACCTTTCACGAAGTCGGAGGCCACGTTCTTGGCAGCCGTCAGTCGGTCAGGCTTGAGGTCGCGGGCCAACATGGAGCCCGAGACATCCATCGCCAACACAATGTCGATACCCTCGATGTTGGAAGTAGAGTTGGTCGAAGCGCTTTGCGGACGGGCCAAAGCCACGATGAGCAGCGCCAAAGCCGCCATTTTCATGGCAAAAAGCAGATGGCGCAAATAGGCTTTCCAGGTCTTGGGCAGCTTGACCATTCCTTTCAGGTCGGAAAAGCTCAACGCGGTTTCCTGCTTCTTGTGGCGCACAACGTACCAGACGATCAAAGCGGGCACCAAGAGCAAGAACCACAGCAGCTTGGGATTCGCAAATTCAATGTTCTCAAACATCTTTCACCTCCTCCCTCATTGTCGCTGACTGCGTCTCGCAGTCTGACTTCATTGTCGCTGATTGCGTCTCGCAATCAGATTCCGTCTGCGAGGACGCAGATGGCGACAATGTCTTTTGATAATGCGCGTAGCTCTCGTTGACAAACTCCGTCATGCTACTCAAGGCGGTGTCGCTTTCAAAGGTTGAAGCGGAATACTTTGCGAACTTCACCAAATCAGCGACTTCCATAGTGTCTTTCAGCTTGTCGTAGGTTTCCTTCGGGAAGCGCAACGGCTTGATTTCCTCCATGATGTCATCGGTCGTCATCTCGACAGCATTCACGCCGAATTGGCCTTCGATGTACTCACGGGCAATGTCAGTCAGCGAAGAGAAGTATTCCTTCACCTTACCCGTCTGCCACATCTTTTCTTCGCGCAACTTCTTCAAGTCGCCGACAGCTTTGTCGTAAGGCGGGATGACAGGGCCTCGGACGATGTTACCATCAGCATCCACCTTGCGCTTACGCCGCTTGACCAGCAACACAACGCCAATGCCCAACAAAACCGCAACGAGCAAGGCAAGAATCCATGGGAACACCTCTTTCATCTGAATCGGTGCGGCGATGGGCTCCACGATGGGCTTGTAAGGCTGCAAAGTATCAACGGTTATCGTAGTGGCATACAAATCAATGGGTTCCGTGAAGGCTTGCAAACGGTTTGGGTCGTCGAACGACCGAGCGTATAGCAGGCCAACGGCAGGCAGTCGAATTTGTCCCGTGTCGAAGGTCATCAAGGTAAGCTGTTGACGGACAATAACATTACTGTCTGCATCGGCGGTGCGTTCCACGTGGCCGCGCTTGATGATGTCGATTTGCTCCGACAGCGTGTCGATGGCGAAATCGTTCCATTCCACGAACCAGCCGTAGGGTACCTTGAGGCTCAAATCGAGCGTGAAAGGCTTACCCACCTGCACGTCCTTGCTCTCCACCTTGCCTTCCACCTCCACATTTTGGGCCTTGAGGCCAAACGTTATCAGTGCCAATATCAAAAACAAAATAGTTTTCTTCATCTTCTTGCCTCCCTTTTCTTAAAGAGTTGCATCAAAGGCTTTACATAGTCTTCATCGGTGTAAATCAACGAGTTGTCGATGCCATGTTTGGTAAACTCACGGTTCAATTCCGCCGATTTGTACTGAATCATCTGCTGGTAGGCATTGTGCCAGGCACGGCTCGACGTGTCCACCCAGCGTTCCTTGCCCGTTTCCGAGTCGCGGAACTTCACCAGGCCCACCTTGGGAATGTCCATTTCACGGCGGTCGGTGATGCGCAGGGCGACGAGGTCGTGCTTGTTGGCAGCAATCTGCATCTCTTTCTCGAAGCTCTTGTCCGTCATGAAGTCGGAGATGAGGAAGGCCGTAGTGCGACGCTTGATGGCCGAAGTCAGGAAACGCAGGCCCTCGCCAATGTCGGTGCCACGCTCAACTGGCTTGAAGTCGACGATTTCACGGATGATGCGCAGGATGTGCGAGCTGCCCTTCTTCGGCGGGATGAACTTCTCTATCTTGCTGCTGAAGAAAATCACGCCGACCTTGTCGTTGTTCTGGATGGCAGAAAACGCCAATACTGCTGCCAATTCGGCAGTCAGGTCACGCTTCGACTGACTTTGCGAGCCGAAGTCATTGGAGCCCGACACGTCGATGAGCAGCATGACCGTCATCTCACGCTCCTCCTCAAAAATCTTGACAAAAGGCCGATTGAAACGGGCCGTGACATTCCAGTCAATGTTGCGGATGTCGTCGCCGTACTCATACTCACGCACCTCGCTAAAGGTCATACCACGCCCTTTGAATGCACTGTGGTACTGTCCCGAGAAGATGTGGTTCGAGAGGCCTCGCGTCTTGATTTCGATTTTGCGGACTTTTTTGAATATTTCTGTTGATTCCATAAATAAATCAATCCATTACGATACGTTTTTGGTGGACGCACGCGGTGCGTCCCTACAGCGGCTGCCACAGTGTGACAGCCCTACAAATTACGGCACTTCAACAGTGTTCAATATTTCGGTGATGATTTCTTCAGTGGTAATATTTTCAGCCTCAGCCTCGTAGGTCAGACCAATACGGTGACGCATCACATCGGGAGCCACGGCACGGATGTCCTCGGGAATGACATAGCCACGGTGCTTGATAAAGGCATAGGCCTTTGCGGCAAGGGCCAGGTTGATGGTGGCACGCGGCGAGCCACCGTAGCTGATCATGTTGGCAAACTTCTTCAGCTTGTAATCAGAAGGATAACGGGAGGCGAAGACGATGTCGGTAATGTAGTTCTCAATCTTCTCGTCAAGGTAAATCTCGCGGCACACTTCGCGGGCGCGGATGATATCCTCGGGCTTCACCACGGCGTTGATTTTCGCGCCAGCACTTGCAATCTGCTGACGCAGAATCAGTTTCTCCTCGTCCTTCTTGGGGTAGTTGATGATCACCTTCAGCATGAATCGGTCCACCTGTGCCTCAGGCAGCGGATAGGTACCCTCCTGCTCGATGGGGTTTTGGGTAGCCATCACGAGGAATGGATCCGGCAGCTTGAAGGTCTCATCGCCGATGGTCACCTGATGCTCCTGCATGGCTTCAAGCAAAGCACTTTGCACCTTAGCAGGCGAACGGTTGATTTCATCTGCCAGCACGAAGTTGGCGAAGATGGGGCCACGACGCACCACAAACTCCTCCTTTTTCTGGCTGTAGATCAGCGTGCCGATGAGGTCGGCAGGCAACAGGTCAGGAGTGAATTGGATACGGGCGAAGCCGGCATCAATGGCACTCGCCATCGACTTGATAGCCAATGTCTTGGCTAGACCTGGCACACCCTCAAGCAGGATATGGCCGTTGGCCAACAAGCCGATCAAAAGGCGTTCGGTCATCTGTTTTTGTCCGACGATGACCTTATTCATTTCGAGGTTGATGAGGTCAAGGAATTGACTCTCACGCTGGATTTTTTCGTTCAGTTCACGAATGTCTGTCTCTATCATTGTGTCAGTTGTTTAGTTGTTCTGTTATCAGTTGTTCAGTAATCCCCCGCCCTTCGGGCACCCCCTTAAAAGGGGGAAAGGGCTGACGCACGTGGCCGTCAAAAAGTGTGCAAAAATAGTGGTTATTCAGGTTGGATAACTCCTATTTAATAAAATTATTGCGGAAAAATGTATGGAATTATCTTTGGCAAAAGAAAAGTTTGCAAAAACGAGAATAAGTCAGTAGTTTTGCAGGTTCAAAAATGGACTCGGGACACGAGACGATGAGACACGAGACCATGACTCGCGTCCCGCGTCCCGCGTCCCGCAGTCTCGCGTCAAATTGCAAACTATAATCTTTAATACAATAAACTGAAGAAAATGAACTTAATGCAAGAAATCATTGCCAACGCGCAAGCTAACAAGCAGCGCATTGTGCTCCCCGAGGGCGACGAACCCCGCACCCTGAAAGCCGCCGACCAGCTTTTGGCCGACAACGTGGCTGACATCATCCTCATCGGTCCCGCCGAGAAGATTAAGGAAATGACCGCTGAATTTGGTCTGAAAAACATCGGCAAGGCCCGCATCATCGACCCGATGAGCAACCCCGAGCGTCAGAAATATGCCGACCTCCTTTTCGAAATCCGCAAGGCCAAGGGCATGACTCCTGAGCAGGCCTACGACTTGGCAGGCAACTTCATGTACCTCGGCATCCTGCTGGTTAAGGCTGGTGAGGCCGACGGTCTCGTCAGCGGTGCCCGTAGCACCACGGGGGACATGCTCCGTCCCGCCCTGCAAATCATCAAGACCGTTCCTGGCGTGAGTTGTGTCAGCGGTGCCTTCACGATGTTCCTGCCCGAAGGTTGTCCTTACGGCACCGATGGCCGCATGGTCTTCGCCGACTGCGCCGTCACGCCTATGCCGACAGCCGAGCAGCTGGCCGAAATCGCCATCTGCACCGCCGATACCGCTAAGGCCATCGCCAAAATCGACCCCGTCACGGCCATCTTGAGCTTCTCCACCAAGGGCAGTGCCAAGCACGAAGTCGTCGATAAGGTCATCGAAGCCACCCGTATCGCCAAGGAGCGTCGTCCCGACCTCGTCCTCGACGGTGAACTGCAAGCCGACGCCGCCATCGTGCCGTCTGTCGGTTCAAGCAAGGCCCCGGGCAGCCCTGTCGCTGGCAAGGCCAACACGCTGGTGTTCCCCTGCTTGGAAGTCGGCAACATCGCATACAAGCTCGTGCAACGTCTCGCTGGTGCCGAAGCTGTCGGTCCCGTGCTGCAAGGTCTCGCCAAGCCCTGCAACGACCTCAGCCGCGGCTGCTCGATTGATGATGTCTACAAATTGGTCGCCATCACGTGTAATCAGGCTATTGCGCAGAAACAGAAATAACAATTAAACAATCAACATAATGAAAATCCTCGTATTAAACTGCGGCAGTTCCTCCATCAAATACCAATTGTTGGAGATGGAAAACGCCAATTCATCCAAACTATTAGCCAAGGGCCTCTTGGAGCGCATCGGCCTCGAAATGGGCGAATTCACCCACAAATACAATGGTGAGAAATATTACGAACAACTTCCCATCCCGAACCACACCGAAGGCATCAAGCTGGTGCTCAAGGCTTTGGTGGACCCGAAGATGGGTGTCATCAAGGACCTGAAGGAAATCAACGCCGTCGGTCACCGCGTGGCCCACGGTGGCGAGAAGTTCTCCCATAGCGTCCTCATTGATGACAATGTCATCAGCATGATCAAGGACCTCTGCGACCTCGCTCCGCTGCACAATCCGGGTGCCTTACAAGGCATCGCAGCCATGGAAGCGGTGCTCCCCGGCATCCCGATGGCGGCCGTGTTCGACACCTCGTTCCACAGCACTATGCCCGCCGAGGCTTATCTCTATGCCCTGCCTTACGAATACTATGAGAAGTACCGCATCCGTCGTTACGGCTTCCACGGCACCAGCCACAAATACGTGGCCGAGAAGGCCGCCGCTTTCGTCGGCAAGGACTGGAAGCAGTCGAAAATCGTGACCTGCCACCTCGGCAGTGGTGCCTCCATCGCCGCCGTGGAATATGGCAAGTCGGTGGAGACCTCGATGGGCTTCACACCCGTTGAAGGCCTTGTGATGGGCAGCCGCACTGGTGACCTCGACCTTGGCGCTTTCATGTACATCATGGACAAGGAAGGCCTCGGCACCAAAGAGATGAACACTTTGGTGAACAAGAAATCTGGTCTTGTGGGCATCACGGGCGGCAAGCAAGACATGCGTGACGTGCGCGCCGCCAAGGAAGAAGGCGACGAGCGTTGCACATACGCCTTCAACATGTTCGCCCACCGCGTGAAGAAGTACATCGGAGCCTACATGGCTGTGATGAACGGTGCCGACATTATCGTGATGACGGGCGGCATCGGCGAGAACGCCTGGTTCATGCGTGAAGCCATTCTTGAGAACATGGAAGGCCTCGGCATTGAATACGACCGTCAAATGAACAAAGAAACCATTGGCGACGCCGGTGTCATCAGCACGCCCAACTCGAAAGTCACCGTGGTGGTGTATCCCACCGACGAGGAGTTCGTCATCGCTCAAGATACTTACAACCTGGTTACCAAGTAATTAGACGCGAATGCGTCATTGCGAACAAAGTGAAGCAATCCAGACGACAAACCTCATGTCTGGATTGCTTTGTCGTTCCTCCTCGCAATGACGCAAAGCGACAGTGCGTTAGCCCCTGTCGTAATGCGGCATCTCCTCAGGCAGGATGATGGAGAATTCCACGAGGCCGCCAACCACCTGCTTGGCATCGTCTTCGTACCACGGCGTCTGGTATATCAGTTTGCGTTTGCCTTTCTTTGAAATCGTATAGACATTGGTGGCAGCATCATTCAAAAGATGTTGTATGATTTTCTGCGAGCGCTCGTTGTGGCATTTCATCAGGTCGCGGCCACGGGCATCGCCGTTCACCTCAATGGAACTGTCGTTTTGATACAAAATCTCGCCGTCCTTGGCGCTGATGGTAATGGCTAAATTCAAGCCTTTGAAATAATCCAATTGATTCATAGTGCGTGTATTTTTGGCGCAAAGATAGAAAAATCCCCCTTGCCCCCTAAGAAGGGGGAAATTTTTCTAACTTTGCAGCGTTTTATTCTTAAATGAAGAAGCTCTACCGCTATATCGTCAACTCGTTTATAGGCACGTTCCTTTTCACGTTTTTCATCGTGCTGTTCATATTGGACATGCAGTTCCTATGGCTCTATGTCGACGACTTGGTCGGTAAAGGCTTGGAGCTAAGCATCTTGGCGGAGCTTTTCTTTTATATGTCCATCACTTTCATTCCAATGGCCTTGCCCTTGGCCTTATTGCTGGCCTCCTTAATGTGCTTCGGCAACTTCGGCGAGCATTATGAATTGGTAGCCATGAAAGCATCGGGGATTTCCATGTGGAAAGTGATGAAACCTTTGGTCATTTTCTCATTGATACTCAGCGGCTTCGCCTTCTTCGTATCCAACAGCCTCATCCCCGTGGCCAACCTGAAAGGACAGACGTTGCTTTTTGACGTGCGCAGACAGAAACTGGCCTTCAACATCAAGGAAGGCGTGTTTTACCGTGACCTCGACAACTACGTCATCTACGTGGAGCGCAAAGGTGCTGACGGCAGCAGCATCTACGGCGTAAAAATCTACGACCACACCGACCATATGGGCAACACCAAGATCATGAGCGCCGACTCAGGCATGATGACCCTCAGCCCAAACCAACGCAATATCATCTTCACCCTTTATGACGGATACAACTATACCGACATAACCACTGGCGACAACTACAAAACCGTGCGTTCGTTCGAACGGATGTCGTTCAAGCAAGAGCAAATCAAATTCAGCCTCAAAGACTTCGACATGACGCGCTCAAGCGAAGACACTTACAAGTCATCGCAGCAGATGATGAACATCCGACAACTCAACACCGCCCTCGACTCGCTTGAACGCCGATATGCCAACAAGCAAGAGACATTCGCAAGAGACTTCCCCCGCCGCTGGACCAACTATGCCAATATGGACAACGAGCGAATCTCGGCCAGTGAACGTGCACAGATGCGCGACACCGTGGCCGACACCATCATGACACTGCAATGGCCCCTCCTCGCCCAATACCCCGACTCGATACGTAGCACCCTTGTCGAATTGGCCGTCGCCAGCGCGACCAATGCACGTGATAATGCGGCATTTAACAAAATCGACTTGAAGAACCAAAAGGAGCATATCATGAAACACAAGAAAGAGCGGCACAAGAAATTCACCCTGAGTATCGCCTGCCTCATCTTCTTCTTTATCGGAGCTCCTTTGGGCAGCATCATCCGTAAGGGAGGGCTGGGTATGCCTGTCGTCATCTCCGTGTTGTTCTTCGTCATATACTATGTCATCTCCACCATGGGAGAACGCATGGCCGTATATGGCGGCCTCAACATGTTCCTCGGTGTATGGCTCTCCTCGCTCGTCCTGCTTCCCATCGGCATCTTCCTGACCTTCAAGGCCACCACGGATGCCGCCCTCTTCGATGCCGACAGCTGGAAGAAATTTTTCCAACGGCTTTTCAAGAAAAACAAAGAGCCAAAACCGAACGCAACACAATAACCCACCGAAAGCCATGAAGACACTCATACTTTGCAACAAGCCACCCTACCCTGCCTCTGAAGGCGGTCCCATGGCAATGAACAGCATCATCACCGGACTTTTGGAAGCGGGACATCAAATCAAGATATTGGCTGTCAACAGCGAGAAATACAACGTCAAGGAGAGCGACATCCCTGAAGACTACAGACGCAAGACCGGCATCGAGCTGATTGATGTCGACTTGAGCATCCGTCCGCTCAAGGCTTTCCTCAACCTGTTCACCAAAAAGTCGTACCATGTGGAGCGCTTCATCTCCGACGACTTCAAGGCGAGGCTCATCGAAGTGCTTCAAAACGAACAATTTGACGTAGTTCAGCTGGAGATGCTTTACATGGCACCTTATGTCCAGACCATCCGCGAACACTCAAAGGCCATGATTGTGTTGCGCGCCCACAACGTGGAACACAAGATCTGGGAACGCATCGCCAAGGAGACCCGCTCGCCTTTCAAACGTTGGTATATCAACCACTTGGCCAAGACGCTTAAGGAATACGAGCTCAATGCTTTGGAGACTGTCGATGGCATAGCGGCCATCACACGCAAAGATGCTGCTTTCTTCAGGAAATACTGCTCCAAGCCCATCATCGACATCCCATATGGCGTTTATCCAGAGGAGTTTACGCCGAAATACGAAATCGAAGGCCATCCCAAGTTCTACCACATCGGTTCCATGAACTGGATGCCCAACGAGGAAGGCATACGCTGGTTCATCGACGAAGTGCTGCCCAAGACGGTAGAAAAAGTGCCGACCTTCGTTTACCATCTCGCAGGCCGCAACATGCCCGAATGGCTCAAGGAATTGAAGAACCCAAACGTGGAGGTCGTTGGCGAGGTGCCTGATGCCAAGGAGTTTGTCGCCAATCATGACGTGGCCATCGTTCCGCTACTATCAGGCAGCGGTATCCGCATCAAAATCATTGAATCGATGGCCATGGGCAAGACCGTCATCACTACGCGTGTGGGAGCGGAAGGCATCCTTTACGATGAGGATGTGAACGTCATCATCGCCGAGAACAAGGCCAAGATGGTGGAAGCCATCCGCGCCATCAACGAGAACCCCCAGATAGCCGTCAAGATTGGACAAGCGGCAAGGAAACTCGTCGAAGAGACCTACGACAATCGCAAAATCATCGCCCGCCTGCTGATGTTTTATGAACAGATTAAGCCAGGAAGCAAGATTACATTCCTATAATTTTCATATCTTTGCTCCCTAAATCCGACGAGATGAAGATTTTTGTCCTCTTGCCCCGCATCCCTTATCCGCTGGAGAAAGGCGACAAATTGCGGGCATTCAACCAGATAAAGCAACTCGCGAAACGCAACGAAATCGTCCTTTGCGCCTTGAACGACAACGCCAAAGTGAGCGAGCAGGACGCATTTCATGCTTTGCAACCCTATTGCCAATCCATCAACTTTATCAGGATCAACAAGTTGCAAATCCTTCTGGGACTCGTCCGCGCTTTCCTCAAAGGCTTGCCTTTACAGTGTGGCTATTTCTACAACCGCAAGGCCGCCAAGAAAGTCAACGGCCTGATTGCCAAGCACAAGCCTGAAATGTTATACGGTCAGTTGCTGCGGACGGCAGAGTACATCCGGCACAAAGGCATCCCAAAAGCCATTGATTATCAAGATATTTTCTCTTACGGCATGAAACGTCGTGCCGACATTGCCTCTTTCGTCACAAGACCGGTTTTCAACATGGAATACCGCCGCCTGAAACGTTACGAAGCCTCGATTTTCGATGACTTCGATGTAAGAACCATCATCAGCGAGCCCGACAGAGCGTTGTTCCCGCACGAGAAACGCGACGAAATCCTCATCATCCCCAACGGCGTGGACCACGACTACTTCAAGCCGCAGGAACGCGAGAAGAAATACGACCTCGTTTTCACTGGCAACATGAGCTATCCGCCCAACGTGAACGCAGTAGAATATCTCGCCAACGAGATTCTGCCCATCGTGTGGAAATCGAGGCCCGAAACGACACTTTACATCGCTGGCGCCACCCCCGACCCAAAGGTCAGGAAAGCCGCCTCGGAACGCATCATCGTCAGCGGTTGGTTAGACGACATCCGCGACGCCTACGCGCAGAGCCGTGTCTTCATCGCACCCATGCGCATTGGAACGGGACTGCAAAACAAGCTGTTGGAAGCCATGTCGATGAGATTGCCGGCCATCACGTCGTCTTTGGCAAACGCCTCTTTGGGCGCGAAACCTAACGAGGAAATCTTGATTGGCAACAATGCCGAAGAGATGGCTAACAATATCATCACCCTATTGACCGACAAGGAAAAAGCGGAGAAAATCGCCCAGGCGGGGTTTGATTTCACGAATTGTGTGTATGATTGGGGCAAGGCGACGGAACGATTGGAGGAGGAAATGAAAAAAAGAACATAGTTTCATGAGGGGTACAATTTGTACCCCTCACGCAAAGCCCTGAAAGGGCGACCCGATATCAAGCAGAGATGAAATCCCGACCGAATAACAAAACAAACAAATATGGCACAACCCGACGACAAAAAAATCATCTTCTCGATGGTAGGCGTGAGCAAAATCATCCCGCCTTCAAGACAAATCCTGAAAGACATCTACCTCTCCTTCTTCTATGGCGCCAAAATCGGCATCATCGGCCTGAACGGAGCAGGCAAATCGACCTTGCTGCGCATCATCGCGGGCAAGGAGAAATCCTATAACGGCGAAGTGGTCTTCTCGCCCGGCTACTCGGTCGGCATGCTCGACCAGGAACCGCAACTCGACGACAACAAGACCGTCCGCCAAGTGGTGGAGGAAGGTGTGCAGGAAATCGTCGACATCCTGAAGGAATACGAGGAAATCAACAACAAATTTGCTGAACCCGATGCCGATTTCGACAAATTGATTGCCCGTCAGGGCGAGCTGACCGAACTCATCGAGCAGCACGACGCTTGGGAACTCGACAACAAACTGGAACGCGCCATGGACGCCCTCAACTGTCCCGATGGCGATACGCCCGTCAAGAACCTCTCGGGAGGCGAACGCCGCCGCGTGGCTTTGTGCCGTCTGCTCCTGCAAGAACCTGACATTCTGCTCCTTGACGAGCCTACCAACCACCTCGATGCCGAGAGCATCCAATGGTTGGAGAGCCACTTGCAGCAATACAAGGGCACTGTCATCGCCGTCACGCACGACCGTTACTTCCTTGACCATGTGGCCGGCTGGATCCTCGAACTCGACCGCGGCGAAGGCATCCCGTGGAAAGGCAACTATTCGTCGTGGCTCGACCAAAAGACCGCCCGACTCGCCATGGAAGAAAAGACCGAGAGCAAGCGCCGCAAGACCCTCGAACGCGAGTTGGAATGGGTGCGCATGGCTCCGAAAGCGCGTCACGCCAAGGGCAAGGCTCGTTTGGAATCGTATGAGAAGATGCTCAACGAGGACGTGAAGGAAAAGGAAGAAAAACTCGAAATCTATATCCCGAATGGCGACCGCCTCGGCACCAAGGTCATCGAGGCACATGATGTCACCAAAGCATACGGTGACAAGCTTTTGTTCGAGAACCTGAACTTCAGCCTGCCGCAAGGTGGCATCGTGGGTGTCATCGGGCCGAACGGTGCTGGCAAAACCACCTTGTTCCGCCTCATCATGGGCTTGGAAAAACCCGATTCAGGCACCTTCGAGGTCGGAGAGACGGTGAAAATCGGCTATGTGGACCAGCAACACGCCGAGATTGACCCCGAGAAGACCGTCTGGGAAGTCATCAGCGGCGGCAACGACTTGATCCAGTTGGGCAAGCGCAGCATCAACTCACGCGCCTACGTGTCGCGTTTCAACTTCGGCGGCAACGACCAGCAAAAGAAGGCCGGCGTACTCTCTGGCGGTGAGCGCAACCGTATGCACCTTGCCTTGACCTTGAAACAGGAAGCCAATGTGCTCCTCTTGGACGAACCCACCAACGACATTGACGTGAACACACTTCGCGCTTTGGAGGAAGGTTTGGAGAACTTCGCCGGCTGCGCCGTCATCATCAGCCACGACCGCTGGTTCCTCGACCGTGTGGCCACCCACATCCTCGCCTTCGAGGGCAACTCACAAGTTTATTTCTTTGAGGGCAGCTACTCGGAATACGAAGAAAACAAAATGAAACGCCTCGGCAACATAGAGCCAAAGCGTTTCAGGTATAAGAAATTAAAAGTAGACTGAGGAATTACGGGGTGACTGATTGTTTCTTCTTGGGAAGGATGAAGTTGTTGATCACGAACTTGGCGATGGCAATGATACCCATGGCGAATGTTCCGAGAAGGGCAAAAACCAGCGATGCCAAATAAATGAGCATGAACACCACGATTGCAAGGAAGGCTAAGACCACGATGCCAATTACAACATGCACAAAGCCCGTTCCCACGACTCTGTAAACCGTATTGCCGATGGTCTTGATGGCAAGGGTCGGATTCAAAGTTTCCTTGATCAAACCCGGAAGTGCGAGAAGGATACCGCCAATCATGCTCAAAATAACTTTGAACATTGAAACGGTGGTCTCTCCCACTGTACCCATCACTGAATTTCCAGCCGCTTTACTCTCTTCGACTTCTTGAGCCGTAGCCGGAACATAGGCTATGAGGGAATAGCAAATGTAAAGGAGAATCGCTATCAGCATCAATCCCAAAACGCCCCATTCAGGATGGTACGACGGTTGACCGCTGATAAAGGGAATAGGCATGATAAAGCCTATAAACAACGCGGCAATAATACAGATCAGCAACAGCCAAGTCACCCATTTTTTACCATTGTAAATGTAACCTGCCACATTGGGATCCGTGTTTTTGATTCTTCTGTAAACAGACCAAACAGCGAGAATTGGAGCTCCAATAGCCGCAACATATACTAAAATATCAAACCACATAACGATAATTTTTTTAATTAAACATTAGTTTTAACAATCTTACGCTGCAAATATAGAAATAATTTTGAGAAACTTTTCAAAAAAGACAAAAGTTTTTTTTCGAGGGTAAGAAAATGTTTGCAAATATCTTCATAATTTTGCAGCACATTTATAAATACCGAACTTAATAAAACACCTATGAACATGAAAAAACTCCAACTCACCATATGCGCTATTGCCATCTGCATCAGTAGTGCGATGGCTGGCCCTGTCGACCAACAAAAGGCCCAAAAAATAGGCACCAAGTTCTTGAGCACCACTGCAATAGCTCAGAGAAATGCCGACATACAACTCTGTTTGGCCAGCACCGCTACAGACCGCAGTAACACTGACTATTATGTCTTCAACGTAAAAGGTGGCGAAGGATTCGTTATCGTGGCGGGCGACGACCGCGTGAAACCCATCCTCGCCTATTCCACCACAGGCAAGTTTGACCCCAGCGACGTGGCCGATGGCTTCCAGTTCACCCTCAACGGCTTCCGCGAGGAAATCCAATACGTGCGCGAGCACAACCTCTCCGCCACACCTGACATCATCGCAGAATGGAAATCGGTGGATGAGTCGGGCAACCTCCAAAAAGGTCGCCAAGCCCGTGCCGTGGTCGACCAGTTGTGTCAGACCCTTTGGAACCAGAATTATCCTTGGAACAGCCAATGCCCTGCCGACCCGGAAGGCAACGGCGGCTATGTCTACGCCGGCTGTGTGGCTACTGCCATGGGCCAAGTGATGAAGTTCTGGGATTGGCCACCACAAGGCACAGGGTCTCACATCTACAACCCCGATGGTTATACCCAACAAAGTGCCAACTTTGGCCAAACAGAATACCATTTCGAACTGATGCCCAATGTCTTGGACTCCACCAGTACAGAAGAAGAATGGTTCTACATTGCCCAGCTGCTGCACCATCTCGGCATTTCCGTCGACATGCAGTATAGCCCCAACGGCAGCGGTGCCTATGGATTCGTGGTTCCGTCGGCATTGCGCAGCTATTTCCGCTACACCTGCGACGAGCATGAGACCAACTACGGAAGCATCATCCCAGGCTGGGGCTACACCAACGAGGAATGGGCCCAAGTGCTGAAGGACGGCGGTTTGGACGAAGGTCTCCCGTTGTTCTACACTGGATCCGATGACGGTGGCGCAGGCGGTCATGCTTTCGTGTGCGACGGCTATGACGAGAATGACTACTTCCATTTCAACTGGGGCTGGAGCGGCCGCGACGACGCATGGTGTCCCATCGGAGCACTCAACACCACCCGCTACGCCTTCAATATGGTGAATGGCTTCACGGGGCACATCGTCCCCCAAAACAGTGAATACTTCAACCGGCCCCAACCTATTGAAAAAATAAGCATCTCCGAAAACGAGACCTTCGACGGTGTCTTGCTCAGTTGGACCAATCCTACACTCGACCTCAACGGCAACGCGTTAACCTCATTAGAATCGGTCACTGTACGCCGTAACTTCGAAGAAATTGCCGTCTTCACCGACGTGCAAGTGGGTGCCACCATGGAATACGTAGACAATGGCCTCGCCCCTGGCCTCTACGAATACGCCATCTATGTCACCAACGAAGCCGGCATCAGCCGCACCACCTACCAGAGCATCCTCGTAGGCGACAAGTGCGATATCGTCTTCAACCTCCACGACCAGGGCGGTGACGGCTGGAAAGGTGCTGCCATCAGCGTAACCGACGCCAACGGCAACCGCATCGCCGTCGTGACGATGACCGAAGGCTCTGAACAGACGCTCACCTTACCCCTGCTGAAAGGCGAACTCAACTTCATCTGGAACCACGGCTGGTATCATGCCTATGAGGAATATGACACCGACTATGAGTGCTCCTTCACCATCTTTGACTACGATGGTAATGAACTCTACGTCAGCGACGAGCTCGAAGACGGTGTCTTCATGACCTACGAGAACAACTGTGAGGAAGCTCCGTTGGTGTGCTATCCCGTGCAGAACATTCATGGTGAATACCAATGGCACAATAGTGAGGAGTTTGGTGCTTACATTTCTTGGGATCGCCCCGACATCACCTCTTACCTGCATCACTTCAAGGTGCTTCGTTCAACAGGAGTCTTCAAAGACGAAGAACTCATTGCCGAGATTCCTTATGACGGCAACAACAGTTATGAGTATTTCGACAACACCTACGACCTAATTCAAGGCGAATGGGTCGTCTATTCCGTAAATTGCGTATATATCCGCGGAGAAGAGCAATGCGAATCGGAATGGTGGGATGTGGGGTTTTGGATCACCGATATCGAAGAGAACATCGATGAAAGAATCAATGTCTATCCCAACCCGACCAACGGCCTACTCAACGTGAACGGCAACGGCATGATGCACATCACCGTGAGCAACATGCTCGGCCAACGCCAAATTGAGACGACCGCCCAAGACAATGCTGTTATCGACTTAAACAATTATAGTCAAGGTATTTACATCGTTCGCATCGAAACTTCCAACGGCGTGAAAGTGCAGAAAGTGAACCTTCAGAAATAAGGCAGAAACACTTTTTTGAGGGAATTTTTGAAGAAAAACCTTTGGCAAAAGAAAATTTTTGTACTTTTGCAGCCCGTTAGAGAAAAAAGACAATTGTAAAATTAAAGGATAAAGGATTAGAGTCATGTCAAAAGTTTGTCAAATCACCGGTAAGAAGGTCATGCACGGAAACAACGTTTCCCACTCCAACAAGAGAACCAAGAGAACCTTCGAACCGAACCTGAAAATCAAGAAGTTCTATGTTCCAGAATGGGACGAGTGGGTTGTGCTGAAAGTGTCGGCCTCCGGTCTGCGCACCATCAACAAGAAGGGCGTTTACCAAGCCATCTTGGATGCCTCCGAACAAGGCAACCTGCAACGCTGGTAATCATCACAACACCTGATGAACATATAGCTGCTGTGCCTTGCGCAGCGGCTTTTTTTGTTTGAAACCGACAAAAAGCAATAAAACGGGGCATTTTCAGTTATCCCATCATGCGGGCAAAAGTCATCCTCATAGCAATCTTGTTCCTCTCGTTTCTGGCTCCAGCCCAAAACCTTCCGTTGGCCACCGTCTACGGCAAGGTGATAGACGAGTCGGGGCATCCCATCGAGATGGCCAACGTCATCGTTCTCGACCTCCTCGTGGGCCAAACGACCAACTCGAAAGGCTACTATGAGCTCTCTCTCCTCTCCGACACCACTTTGGTCATCAGCTTTTCGTTCGTCGGCTACGAACCCAAGCAAGCTACAGTGCGGCTTCGCGCAGGTGAAAAGCGCAAACTCGACATAACACTGAACTCTTCCTCCACCGTTCTGGCCGATGCCGTCATCAGCGACCGCGCCGCCGACGCCACCAGCCTCACTCGGCTTGACGCCAAGCAAGCCACCCTGCTACCTACCATGGGCGGTGGCGTGGAAACGCTCATCAAAACACTGCCTGGCGTGGTGTCGAACAACGAACTAAGCTCGCAATACCGTGTGCGCGGAGGCAACTTCGACGAAAACCTCATCTACGTGAATGGCATCGAAATCTACCGTCCCTTCCTCGTCGGGTCGGGACAGCAGGAAGGTCTGAGTTTTGTCAACTCAAAACTGGTCAACAACATCGCTTTCTCGGCAGGAGGTTTCGCCGCCGAATATGGCGACAAGATGTCTTCCGTCCTCGACGTGACCTACAAGACCCCACGTGAGACTGCTGGATCACTGTCATTGAGTCTCCTAGGTGCCGAAGCCCACGTGGAAGGAACGACAAAAAACGAACGGTTCAGCTATTTGATTGGAGCGCGTTATAAGAACACCGCGTTGGCACTCGGCATGTTGAACACCAAAGGCGACTATAAGCCCAACTTCACTGACGCGCAAGCCTTGTTCGACTACAAGTTCAATGAGAAATGGGATCTGTCCTTCTTGGGCTATTACTCCAAGAACCGTTACATGCTCATCCCACAGAGCTCCAAAATCAACTTTGGCGACATCAACACGCCACTTCAAGTAAACGTGTATTTTGACGGGCAGGAAATCGACGACTACACCACTGGATTGGGTGCTGTGACATTGACCTACAAGCCCCACAAGGACCTGAGCCTAAAGTGGATCGCTTCGGCTTACTCGGCTTACGAAACGGAAACATACGACATTCAGGAGCAATACCATTTCGGCATCCGCAACACTTCTTTCGGTTCGGAGAACTTAGGTGAAGTGATCGAAGACCATGAGATTGGCACGATGACCAAACATGCCAGGAATGCCTTCTATGCCCAGGTTTACAACATCGACCACAAGGGGCTTTACGCTTACGGCCAACACCTGTTGAAATGGGGTCTCCGTTTCCAGCATCAGGACATCGACGACGTGGTGGACGAATGGCAGTTGATGGACTCGGCTGGCTATGCCCTGCCTCAGCCCTACAATCTCCCCGGCATCGTCCCCGATGTGTTGCCCGAAATCGGGATGGACTTCCTTCATCGAGGAACGAATGTGCTCTCTATCAACAACCTTGACGGTTTTGTACAAAACTCCTGGACGATTCCATACAAGGAGAAGGGCGAGTTTGTCATTACAGGTGGCTTGCGTGCCAATTATTGGGGCTATAATAAAAAGGTGTATGTCAGTCCAAGGGCAGGCGTGGCCTACAAGCCCGAGAACAACGAGCGCGAAGTGGTCTACCGCCTCTCGGGAGGCATGTATAACCAGACCCCGTTCTATCGCGAAATCCGCAACCTGGACGGCACCCTCTATAAGGACGCCAAAGCGCAACAGTCGTACCAGATTGTTGCTGGAAACGACCTCAAATTCCGCGCCTGGAACCGACCTTTCATCCTGACTTCAGAACTATATTTCAAATATTTCACCCATGTCGTTCCCTATGACATTGATAACGTGCGTATCCGCTACTATGCTGACCAATCGGCGAAGGCCTATGCCACTGGCATCGATATGAAAGTGAACGGCGAATTCGTGAAAGGCATCGACAGTTGGGCAAGCCTTTCCATCATGGACACGCGCGAGGACATCCGTGGCGACTATTATTTGGTAGATGCAGAAGGAAACCGTCTCCCCTTCTACGACCACACCGACGCACAGGTGGCCGACACCGTGGCATTGGGTTGGCACTCCCGCCCTTCCAACCAACTAATTCACTTCTCGTTGTTCTTCCAAGACTACATCCCCCACGCCCCGACTTGGCGTGTCAACATGACCCTCAACTTCGGGACAGGCCTGCCCATCAACGACAACAACTCCGATTTCTATTCCACCTCCAGGAAATATCCACCCTATCGTCGTGTAGACATCGGCTTCAGCAAACAACTCATCAGTGAAGCAAGCAGTTTCAGCAAAGGCAATCCGCTGCGTTATGTGAAGAACATGTTCATCAGCGTGGATGTCTTCAACCTATTCGACATTCCAAACGTCATCTCCTACACTTGGGTAAAATACATCGACAATTATTACTACGGTGTCCCAAATTACTTGACTCCGCGTTATGTCAATGTGAAATTGTTGATGGAGTTCTAAAATAAGAAACGCGAGGCAATGCCTCGCGTTTCTTATTAGTACAGACCTTCTTTCCTAATCCACTCTCGCCCTTGGGCGCACATGTCCTCCACTTCAGCAACAGTCTTGGGAATCGGTCGACCGAGGATGCGGTTGCCGTCTTCGGTGATGAGCAGGTCGTCCTCGATGCGAATGCCACCGAAGTCCTTGTAGGTCTCCAGCTTGTCGTAGTTGATGAACTCCTTGAACTTGCCTTCGGCTTTCCACATGTCAATGAGGGTCGGGATGAAGTAAATGCCTGGCTCATCGGTGACCACGAAGCCTGGTTTGAGGGTCTTGCCACAGCGCAAGCCACTGAATCCTAACTTGGTGCTGCGTGGCGTGATGTCGTCGTAACCCACGTAGGTCTCGCCAAGACCTTCCATGTCGTGCACGTCCATGCCGAGCATATGGCCGAGACCGTGAGGCATGAAGAGCCAGTGGGCTCCGTTCATCAAGGCCTCTTCGGTGTCGCCCTTCATCAGTCCAACGCCTTTCAAGCCTTCAATCAAAGTGCGGCAGGCGAGGGTGTGCATCACCATGTAAGGCATGTAGGGACGCGTGTTGGCAGCCACGGCTTGGTTGGCGGCGAGCACGATTTCATAAATCTCGCGCTGGCGTTGGTTGAACTTGCCACCCACGGGTGTAGTACGAGTGAAATCGGAAGCGTAATAGTTCTCCGTCTCGGCACCGGCATCGCAGACCATCATGCGACCTTCCTTCAGCACATTGTGGTGACCATGATTGTGCAAGGTCTGACCATCAACGCTCAAAATGACGGGGAACGACACGGGGCCGCCGCCCGACAACGAGAGGCCTTCCACCACGCCAGCAATCTCTTGTTCGACCATGCCGGGCTTACACATCTTCATGGCGGTGGTATGCATGTAATAGGCGGTGTTGGCGGCACGTTCCATCTCGGCGATTTCGAGCTCGCTCTTCACCTCACGCATAGCGATGACCGCCTTGATGAGTTCGAGGCTGACATAGTCCGACACCTTATTAATATGACAACCCAACCACTCGGAGCGCTGAATCTTCGTGTCGGCGCGATAGGTCGGCAGCATGTGGATTTGACGGCCTTTGGCCATGGCTTGTTGCAGGTACTCGCCAAATTTGTTGAAGTCGCGGCAGTCGGTGATGCCGATGCTTTCCCCCTGTTCCTTCAGCGAGGGCAGCGGACCGCACCAGATGATATCATCGATGGTGACATCCACGCCGAAGAGGATTTCCTCACCGCTCTCAAAGTCGATGACACCGACCAAATCGGGGTGATTGAGGCCGAAGTAATAGGAGAAGTTGCTGTCCTGACGATAGATGTAGGTGTTGTCGGGATAGTTGAAGGGGGCTTCATTGTTGGCGGGAAAGAAAGCGATGCCCTTCGAGATCATTTTTTTCAATGTGGCGCGACGGCCACTGTAAACGTCTTTGTTGAACATGTTGATATGATTTGTTGATTGTTTAAAACACCGCTGCACATGCCCTTCTGATATGGTCAAGTCGGGCCAAGAATGTGATTTGGTTCATGGCCACAGCCATATTGTAGCGGGCTTGCATGTTGATTAAAAGCTGTGGACTGATACCCAAAGCAGCTTCTACAATAAGAGCAAAGTCGCTCGTGACGGGGCGTTTGCCGTTTAGGATTTCGTTGAGCATAGTATATGAAACGCCTGTCAATTCTGAGAACCTCTTTTGTGAGATGCCCCTATATTCAAGTTCTTCTTTGATGACATCTCCGGGATGGGTTGGCATTCGATTGGTATTCATGTTTGCAAAACTACAAATAGTTTTCAAATCTTCACTAAAATAGTGAATCATTTTTTCATCGCTGCCTCAATTTCCTCGATTTCCGTAGGCAACCCTTCAAACAAATTAATCGGTTCGCCCTCGGTAATCAAAAGGTCGTTCTCAATGCGGATGCCGATGCCTTCCTCGCGGATGTAGATGCCTGGTTCGCAAGTGAGTATCATTCCAGGCGCAAAAGGCTTGAACTTGTCGATGCTGTCGTGAACATCAAGGCCGATATGGTGCGACATGCCGTGCATCAGGTATTTGCGCTCCAAGGGCTTTTCGGGGTCTTGGTTCCTGACATCCTCAGCGGTGAAAAGCCCAAGCTTTATCATCTCCTGCTCCATCAACCGATGGGTGGTCTCATTGATTTCGTTGATGGTGCCACCTGGACGGTAAAGTTTGGTAATCTCTTTCATCACGCGAAGTACGGCATTGTAGCAGTCGGCTTGCCGAGGCGTGAACTTACCATTAATAGGAATGGTACGGCTTAGGTCAGAGGAATAGTTCTTCAACTCGCAGCCGATGTCGAAAAGGATGAGATCGCCGTCATTCAAAATGCTTTGGTTCTTCGAGTAATGCAAGCAACAAGCATTCTTTCCTCCCGCAATGATGGGCGCGTATGCGTGACCCGTGGCGTTGTTTTGTTTGAAGATGTACTCGATTTCGGCCTGCACCTCATATTCGTACATACCTGGCCTCACGGTCTCCAAGCAACGACGGAAAGCCTTAGAAGTGATGCCGCAAGCTTGTTTTGTAATCTCAATTTCTTCCTCCGACTTTACCATGCGCAAGGCGTTGAGTATCGGTGCAGTACGATCATAGTTGTGCATAGGATACTTCGCTTTGACTTGTTGGACAAAACGTTTTTGAATGATCTCAACAGCACATTCATATTTCGGGTACTCGTAGCTGTTCAGGAAAATTGTGTCGCCATAACCAGAAAAGACGATGTCATTCAAGGTCATCCAAAAAGCATCACTGCCTTTGACGGTCTTGATGCCAGAAAGTTCAGTGGCTTGTGCGTTGTCGAGCATCTCGCCTTGCCAAGTGGCTTTCACCTCGTCGTATGGCTCGATGAAGAGGATTTCACGCATCGTTTCATCGGGATAGTCGGGAGCGATGATGAGATAGGCGTTTTCTTCATTGATACCTGTAAGGTAAAAGAAATCAGACTGTTGTCGGAAAGGATAGAACTCGTCTCCGTTTCTCGGCATAAGCTCGTTGGCGGTGAAGACAGCCACCGACTTGGTAGGAAGTTGCGCTGCGAAATTGGCCCTATTTCTGATGAAAAGGCGGTTGGGAATGGTTGTATTCATAGGATCATTGACAAATTCGATACTACAAAAATATAGATTATTTTGAAGCAACCACGATTTGACCCATGAAAAAACGCGGCGCATCATTGATACACCGCGTTTTCATGCCAATGAAGGGTTGAATTATAAGAGTTTGTAGCCGATAGTGACCATAAACATATTCGTATGGACGTTGGAGATGTTATCGGTATTAATGTACTGGCCCCATTCCGTGTTATTGATAAGGCCGGCACCAAACATCTTGGTGATACCGTAGTTGTAGTTGATGTCCAATGTGATGTTGTTGAACAAATCGATTCCAAGACCGCCTTGCATGCCGAAAGCGATGGTCTTAGTATCAAAAATCTCTTCATCAAATTCCGTAGGCGTGCTTTCACCCACCGCCTTATTGACCAAGGTCTTCTGAGGAAGGACGAAGTTGAATGTAGGACCCACCTGGACACGGACTGCCATGACATTCTTGACGACATTATACTTGTAGCCAAAGAATACCGGCACTTGGATGTTCATGGCGTTGAGGGTAAAGTCCAGCTTTCCGCCTTGTGGGAGTTCCATATTGCCAACAATCGTGTCGGCTTCAACCTGCGTGTTCAAGGTAAAAGCGTTGGAAGTCATAAACCAAAGTGCCTCAGGCTGCACGTAAAAGCCGCCTATTTCAAAACGGGCAAAGGCGCCAACAGTGAAATGGTTCATGAATCCAGCCTTGATGTCATCTTTCTGATACGAGAGTTTAGCGGTTTGATAGCCAACCTTCGGACCCAGGGCGAAGTCGAATCGGCCACCGGCAAATGTGGTAGTGCCCATCACAAGCAAAGCTGCCATCAGTAAAAATGTCTTTTTCATCGTAGTTTTGTTTTAGTGAATAATTGATTTTACGTGTGCAAAATTATAAATCATTTTCGTTTTTTAGCGAAATGTCGGCAAAATAATTTACTTTTGCATAACCTAATTTTAACGACATGAAAAAAGCAACATTGATTATCAGTTTGGTAGCAGTATTATCGCTACAAAGTTTTGCGCAATCGAAAACGAATTCTTTTGGAATCAAGTTTGGCCCCACGTTCGACTGGGCTTCCTCAGGCTCGACGGCTTCAAGCAACGAAGGCATGAGGATGGGCTTCATCGTCGGTGGCGTGTATGACTACAATCTCAACAATTATTTTGCCCTCTCCTCCGGCATCAACGTCAACTTCTGGCGCGGTCATTATCAATTCACGGACTACCGTAACATAAGCAATTTCCTTGAGAAGATGCAAATCAAAGCGGATCGCCGTGTTCGTTCCACCTATGTGACCATTCCCCTCGCAGCCAAGGCAAAGGTGCACATCATAGACGGACTGAAGGCTTTTGCCATAGTGGGTGCCGACCTCGGCGTCAATGTGGATACAAAAGCGAAGGACAAATACGACCTATACTGGGTCACCTATACCGATGATACTTTTTCTGACGAATACGCCGAACAATACCGTTGGCTCCAAGCAGCCCTTGACTTCGGTCTCGGTGCCGAATACCAAATCAACAAACAATTCAGTGCCTTTGCCCAATTGTCCTTCAACCATGCCCTGACCAATTCTTTCAATCGGGCGATGGCTAGGGAAACGGAATCCGACATCAAGACGAATTTCATCGGCATCGAAGTAGGCATCATGTACTAAATCACGCACCTTATTGGACAAAAAAGGAAGCCTGGCAATTTCGTCAGGCTTCCTTTGTCAAAACTAAAACTATGAAAAACTACTTCTATTTTTCTTTTATTTGGCCTCCTTCATCAGCTCAATCAACACGCGACGGTCGAATTCGGTCGGGTCAAGCTCTTTGACACCGCCCACAGGCAGAAGGATGATTTGATCTTCCGGAACACCCATTTCCTTGAGTTCCATCATGATTTTGCGGCAACGGTTCTCGGCCAGGGTCTGGTTATAGGCAGCCGAAGCTGTGGCGCTGTCGCAGGAGCCTCTCAGACGAATCTTATAGCCGTTTTCCTTGGCCACGTTGGCAATCTCACGCAAGTTGACGAGATCTCTTCTCGACATCAACTGGTAAGAGTCGCGGTTGAAGAAGATGGAGAACGGATAGCTGATGATGTCCTCAGACTGCACATTGACAAACTTCACGATGGTGTCGCAAGGCTTCTGTTCCTGAGGCTGCTCAACAGGCATATTCATAAACTCGTCCAGTTTCTTCTTGAGGGAATCCATCTCGGCGCAGCAATTGATCGGCTGGTCGTATTCTCTCGTGAAGTAATAAATCACGCCCAAAGAAGCGGTGTACATGTTGTCGAATCTCTTGGGTCTGAGGTCTCCGACATAGGCGTTATTGTCAGTTCTACCAAATTCGTGTTCCCATGAGTCGATAGTCCATCTTTGGAACGTCCAATTGATATCAAGGTTGATGTCGAAATGCTTGGCCACGCGGAAGTTGTTGCTCAAGCCAGCACCTAAAGCCAACTCAAAGTTGCTGCCGGGAGCATACAATTCCGGACGTTCCGAATCAGCATGCTCTTTCAAGGCCTTATGTCTGTCAATCAAAGTCTTGGTGGCAAAGAAAGATTCTGAGGTATGTGCGGCACCCATGCTCACATAGAGGACGGGAGTCCAAATTCTGTTTTCGTTGTAATAGCCTTGGAAGAAGTCGATGGGGCTGAACATGAAATCACCCTGCAAACGATGGTAGCGCATTGAGGTTCTGTAAATATTTTCTTCAACTGCTTCGCCATCGTAGGAAAGACAATGAGGTTGACCATTGCCATTAAGAACGTATTCGCCGTTTTCGTCCATCTCATAGGTGAACGTTCCGTCATATAAGAAATTACAATAAGGGCTGCTCGGAGCATAACCATAAGTGTAACTGTTGATTTTGGTGTTGCTGTAACCCAATCTGACACCGACCTTGTGGTTGATCCACTTACCAACAAAAACGTTAAAACCAACGGTGGGCTTGCCCCATTCCACGGCGGTGTAACTCTTGTCATATAATCCTTCAGGCGTTCTCATACTGCCTTGCCACCAGTTTGCAGTACCACTAGCAGAAATGTACCAGTTCTTCCAGGCCTTGGTCGTCTGGTAACGAACCGAATCCACATGACCCCCAGCCATCACGGATGATGTCATGGCGAGCAATGCGACAATCACGATAAATGTTTTTTTCATTGCGTATTTGTACTAATTGTTATTATTCGATTTCACGATTTGAAGCTGCAAAAATACTCATTTTTTTCATACCCAACTTCTATTTTTGAAAAAAAAGTCAACTTCTATACCGTTTTCGCGGTTTATTCCTTGCCAGAAAGTCTTTCCAACGTGTTCAATACTAACTTTTTCACATATGGATGATAGTCGGTGGCAAACTTTTCGGTAACGCGATTGGCTACCACCACGCAGATGGTCAAGCAATTGTGACCCATCATCTTGCCAAGGCCGTAGAGTGCCGACGATTCCATCTCAAAGTTGCACACACGCATGCCTTTGTACTCGAAGGCTTCGATTTTGCGGTTGGTTTCGGGATAAGCCAGGTGCATCCGAAGGGTGCGGCCTTGCGGTCCGTAGAAACCTGGTGCCGTGGCGGTTACGCCTTGGTAATAGCCTTGTGCCAGACGGTCGAAGAGCTCTTTTGAGCCTTCTACAACATAAGGCAAGGGCAGGTCTTTCGGGTAGTCCATCTGCTGGATGAAGGCATCGCGCATGGCGATTTCGTTCACTTCCTTGTGTTTCTCATAGAAGTAGATCAAGCCGTCCAAGCCGATGGCATAGCGGGTGGCCACATAGTTGTCTTCCACCTCAATGTCGGGTTGCAAGGCACCACAAGTACCAAGACGGATGAGGTTCAGGCTGCGATGCGTTTCCTTAGGCATCCTTGTCTTCAGGTCGATGTTAGCCAAGGCATCTAACTCGTTCATCACAATATCAAGGTTGTCCGTGCCCATGCCTGTTGACATGGCCGTGATGCGCTTGCCGTTGAAATAGCCGGTGCGAGTGACAAGTTCACGGTTTTCGCGTTTCACTTCAATCTTGTCGAAGAAAGAGGCAATCATATCGACACGACCTGGGTCTCCAACCAAAATGACATCATCGGCCAGCATGTCGGGATGCAGGTTCAAATGGTATATCGCTCCCTCTGCGTTCAGCACGAGTTGCGATGCGGGAATGGGTTGATTCATAATAATTTCGATTTTGAGGGCGCAAAGATAATAAGAATTCTTTAATCCATAAAATTTACTATTTTTGCACAAATTTATTGCTATGGACAAAATCATCATCAAGAATATCTCCATCGGAGACGAACTACTTATAGGTCAAGTAATTAACACTAACGCGGCTTGGCTCGGCGAGCAGTTGTCGAATGCGGGTTTTTGCCTAGATTCCACCTTGACCATCGGCGATTCGGAGCAAGCCATCATGGATGCTTTGGAATCATGCATGGATGCCGACCTGGTGCTTGTCACTGGCGGCCTCGGCCCCACTGCCGACGACATCACCAAACCCACAGTCTGCAAGTTCTTCGACACCGAACTGGCTTTCTGCCAAGCGGCCTACGACAACATCGTCGCCCTCTTCAACCGCAGAGGCTTCCAGATGAGCGAAAGGAACAAGGGACAAGCAATGCTGCCCAAGTCGTGTCAATACATCCCAAACACTTATGGCACGGCGCCTTGCATGTGGCTGGAGAAAAACAATGTAGTGTTTGCCTTCATGCCTGGCGTGCCGTTTGAGATGAAAGGCATCTTCAACGATGAGCTGCTGCCGCGTATCAAAGAGCAGTTCCATGCGGTGCCATATGCCAAACGTGTTATCATGACAACAGGTATCGGCGAGTCGTTTTTGGCCGACAAAATCAAGGACTGGGAAGACAACCTGCCCAGTTTTCTTTCTTTGGCCTACCTGCCTCAATACGGCATAGTGCGCCTGCGTCTGAGTGGGCGGCACGAAAATGCCGAGTTGCTTCGCACGACCTTGGATGACGAAGTCAGAAAACTGAAAAACCTGATTTCGGAATATGTCTTCGCAGAGGAAGACAAGCCCATCGAACACGTGGTTTTCGACCTATTGATGAAAAAAGGAATGACCTTTGCCTCGGCGGAGAGTTGCACGGGCGGCAACATCGCCCATGTCATCACCTTGATACCTGGCAGTTCGGAGATCTTCAAGGGAACGGCGGTTACCTACGCCACTCCGATGAAAACCAAGGTGCTGGGCGTGTCAGCCGAGACCATCGAGAAGCATACCGTTGTCAGTCAGCAGGTTGTGGAAGGCATGGCGACGGGCGTTCGCGACCTGATGGATGCTGATTTTGGTGTGGCCACCACGGGTGTGGCTGGTCCAGGCGGAGGAACTGAATTGACTCCCGTCGGAACGGTGTGGATTGGTGTGGCTTCGGCAAAGGGCGTCGTTTCCAAGTGCTTCAACTTCGGCAAAGACCGCGAAAACGTCATCAACCGAGCGACCATCATGGCTTACGAGATGCTCAGACAACAAATTTTATCGGTATGAACAGACCATTATTTTTTCTAGCCATCTGCCTTGTGATGGCATCCTGCCAAGAAAAAGAACCCGCCTACAAAGCCAAACTCGACATCAAGCCAGAGCCATACGACCTCCAGTTTGAGCGTTATGAAGACGTCCTCTTCAACTTGGACACGGCTGACTTCCAAGCCGAACTGATGAAAATCCAAGACCGTTACCACGTGTTTCTCAGCGGCGACCTCAATAACCTTGATGCCGTGAAATACCTCAAGGATTTTGCCACCGACTCATTTTGCATCGGGTTATACCAAAAGGTGAGAACTGCCTTCCCCGACCTCAATGAAGTAGAGCCAATGGTGGAAAATGTCTTCGCACATTTCCATTACTATTATCCTGAAATCCAATTGCCAAAGGAAGTCTTCACCTGCGTCACAGGCATCAACTATGACGAGCCAGCCGTGCAAATCATAGAAGACAAGTTGGTGATTTCCTTGGACTGGTATCTCGACCATGATGAGGTGTACGACCAAATCGGGATGCCCAAATACATCCAGGTTCGAACTACGTTGGAGACTCTGGAGAAAGACGTAGCCAATCGCCTGTATATGTATTACTTATACGAGTGGCGCAAGCAGGGACAGATAGTCGGTGAGATGGTGTTTTACGGTCGCCTAAACTTTTTCATCGAGGCCCTGTGTCCCGCTATTGCCGACAGTGTGTTGCTAGGTTATTCCGCCAAGCAATGGCAATGGGCGGTGGAGAACGAAGGAGAGATGTGGGCCGACATCGTGGGCAACCGTCGGCTCTATGAATCTAGTTTGGATGCCTATAGGATGTATTTTGGTGACGGACCTTTCACACAAGCTTACAGCAATGACGCACCTTCACGCCTCGGCGAGTTCTTTGGCCTGAACATCATCCGCGCCTATGCCTCTTCCCACGAAGACTTCAACTTGCAATCATTTATGGAACGGCAAGATTTACAAGATATCTTCCAGGATTCGGGATACAAGCCAAAGAAATAGTTGATAGTTTATAGTTGAAAGTTGATAGTCGTTGGTTTTTGATTAGGAAAACCGATAGTTTTTATATTCCTGATTTTCAACAATATACCCGACAGCAAACGACAGCAAACGACAACAAACGATTACTGTCGACTACAAACGTTTGTTCAACGGCTTTTTCTTGACAGGGTTTGCATCTTTGCGGCGTAAAACTCAAATCTATAGAATTATGCTAGTAAAGACATTCGGATGCGCCCTTTTCGGCATCGACGCGATTTCTGTCACCATCGAAGTGAACATTGACAAAGGTATGCCGAGTTATTTCACCGTCGGACTGCCCGACAGTGCCGTCAAGGAAAGCCAACAACGCATTGAGGCGGCCATCGGCAACCTCGGCTATTACTATCCTCACAAGCGGATTGTCGTCAACCTTGCACCCGCCGACATCCGCAAAGAGGGTTCCTCTTACGACCTACCCATCGCCATCGGTATCTTGGCCGCCTCGGAACAGATGAACTCTGACCTTTTGGAACAGTTCGTCATCATGGGCGAGCTCTCCTTGGACGGCACCGTCAACCCCATCAAAGGAACCTTGCCCATCGCCATCAAAGCCAAGCAGGACGGATTCAGAGGGCTGATCGTCCCAAAGGAAAACGCGCGCGAGGCTGCTGTGGTGGAAGGGCTTGAAGTATATGGAGTATCCACCATCAGCGAAGTCATCTCCATCCTCAACGGCGAGACCGAAATAGCACCTGTTCGAACCAGCGGTCTAGACGAAGAAGAGAACTGCTTTTACGGCTTCGACTTCAGTGATGTCAAAGGTCAGGAAAACATCAAGCGGGCTTTGGAGATTGCCGCCGCTGGCGGACATAACGTCATCCTCATCGGGCCTCCTGGGAGTGGTAAGACCATGCTTGCCAAGCGCATGCCTACCATCCTTCCACCTTTGACGATGGCCGAAGCGTTGGAGACCACGAAGATCCACTCAGTTGCCGGTCTGGTGGGAAGCCACACCTCATTGATCAGGAAACGTCCGTTCCGCAGCCCGCACCACACCATCAGCGATGCCGGTTTGGTGGGTGGAGGCACCTATCCGCAGCCTGGTGAGATTTCGCTTGCACATAACGGAGTGCTCTTTCTTGACGAACTCCCGGAATTCAAGCGCACCGTACTAGAAGTGATGCGCCAGCCAATGGAAGACAGGGTGGTAACGATTTCTCGCGCCAAGATGACGGTCGATTTTCCCGCCAACTTCATGATGGTGGCGGCGATGAACCCCTGCCCTTGTGGCTATTACAACCATCCCGACAAGGAATGCACCTGCAAGCCTGGCATGGTGCAGCAATACCTCAACCGTATCAGTGGACCTTTGATGGACCGCATAGACTTACACGTTGAAGTCGTTCCTGTGGCCTACAAAGACCTGTCATCCAAAAGTAGTGGGGAATCGAGTGCGGTCGTGCGTGAGCGTGTCATCAAGGCAAGGAAGATTCAGGAAAAACGTTATGCGGAATACCCCAACATCCACGCCAACGCACAGATGACTTCCCAACTCATCCAGAAATACTGCGACCTGGATGAGCCTTGCCGCAACATCCTCAAAAACGCCATGAACCGTCTTGGCCTCTCTGCCCGTGCCTACGACCGCATCCTCAAGGTCTCGCGCACCATCGCCGATCTCGATGGTTGTGAAAACATTGAGCCTGGTCATTTAGCCGAGGCTATAAATTATAGGAGTCTGGATCGGGACAACTGGGGGAGTTGAAGATGGAAAGGTTGAATGAAATAGTTGTGTATCAGCCCGATGAGATTGTCAATTTGGAAGTCAGGGTTGAGAACGAGTCGGTTTGGCTTACATTAAACCAGATTGCGATGCTTTTTGATAGAGACAAATCGGTCATATCCAGGCACATAAATAATGTTTACAAGGAGAAAGAACTTGACAAGTCTGCAACTGTTGCAAAAAATGCAACACTTCAAATTGAAAATGGCAGGTCGATTGTACGGCAAATGGATTATTACAATTTGGATGTCATTATTTCCGTTGGCTATCGGGTGAAGTCTCAAAGAGGTACGCAATTTCGCATTTGGGCCAACCAAGTGCTTAAAGATTACTTGCTAAAAGGCTATGCAATTAATAGTCGATTGTCCCAATTGGAGCAACGGATGGATAGGAAGTTGTTGGAGCATGAGCGGCGGATTTCGGACAATGAAAAACAAATCGGTTTTTTTGTTCGAATGGCTTTGCCCCCAGTTGAAGGCGTGTTTTATGATGGGCAAATCTTTGACGCGTATGTGTTTGCTTCTGAATTAATACGTTCTGCAAAAACAAGCATTATACTGATTGACAATTATGTTGACGAAAGCGTATTGTTGTTATTGTCAAAAAGAAAGGAAAGAATTCCTGCTACCATTATTACAAAAAGCATTTCAGCAACTTTACAACAAGACCTTGATAAATATAATAATCAATACGAGCCTATCGAAATTCAGGTTTTGACGAATATCCACGACCGTTTTCTTATCATTGATGATGTAGTGTATCATGTTGGGGCATCGATGAAAGATTTAGGAAAGAAGTTGTTTGCTTTTTCAAAGATGGAGTTAGAAAGAAATGAATTGTTGGAGAAATGGAAATAAATATCTATTTTTGCACCCAATACATTGATGTTTAATCCGATAAGTCTATCACCATGAAGAAACTCCTTACCCTAGTTGTCCTGCTCACGGCTATGACGACCACTTTCGCACAACCCGCCCATTACATCACTTTCAACGGCACCGATCAGTACATGCGAATCCCGCATCACGAAGACTTCAACATCGCTGCCGACCAGAGTTTCACTGTTACGGGATGGGTGCGCAACGAGACTTACACCAACTACCCGCGTTATGTGTGCAAACGCGATATGTCGGTGCAAAACTCGGGCGACGAACGCACGGGATATGAGTTCTTTGGCTCGGGAAGTGCAGGCCAATCCTTGGGCCTTAACACGCCCACTTCCACTTCGGGTCATGCCTTGTCGGTTTATACGGGCGTTACGGTGCCGGCGGGCGAGTGGATGCACTTTGCCCTCGTCGTGGACCGCGCCAATAACGAGATTCGGATTTATCATAATGGTGAGACCCAAAGTACTTGGGCGGCGGCAGTAAACGACTGGGCTGTCACCAACACCTACGATGTGTTTGTAGGAGCGGGCAACAGCGGCAGTCAGCCCACCAACTATTGCAACGGCTCGTTTGGCAATGTAAGATTCTACCATATGGCATTGAACGCTGATGAGATTGGTGTTGACATGAGTGCGGATGATTTATATGATATAAGTTTTTTCATGGCAGATCACTTAAAAGCCGCTTATGAATTCTCTACAACCTGGGTCACTGACAACGTTTTGCACGACATTTCGGGTCATGGTCACGATGCCCAACTGGTTAATTTCAATTTTGGCGGTTCTGGGATATGGAATGTTACCCTGACCCAAGACACGCGCAAGACGGGGCGTGGCAATGAAAATGATGTGCTACTCAAGGCAGCGGTGGCTGTGGACGGTACTGACGTTAATGCCGAGGTTGGACTGCGATCCATGACATTGAATCTTGAGGGGACAACGGATTTGAATGATATTGAAGAAATCAAGGTCTATTCCACGGGCACTACCAATAGTTTCGATGAACGCCATCCTCAAAACGCCATTTTGCTCGGAAGTGTTGCTCCAACCTCGGGCGACATGACCTGCAACTTGGGAGGCAACCTTGTCTATGGCACCAACTACCTTTGGGTCGTGGCCCACGTGGCCGACAACGCCACCGAAGGCAATGTGATTGATGCTTCTTTGAAGTCGATTACGACGGCAGAAGAGACTTATGAACTCGCCAATCCCTCGCCAGCAGGCAACCGCGAAATCATTCTCGCCCACACCTTGATTTATCAGCCCGGCGACTATAACTCCATGAATTACCGCATCCCTGCCGTCATCACGGCGAAGGACGGAAGCATCGTGGCGGTCACCGACAAACGCAAATACAACGAAGGCGACCTGCCGCAAGACATCGACATCGTCTGCAATCGCAGCACCGATGGCGGCCACACATGGAGCGAGCCAACCACCATCGCCTTGGGTACGGGTGTCAACCATGGCTTCGGCGACTGCGCCTTGGCTTGGAGTAACGACGAGAACGGCCTCATCGCGGCCTTCGTAGGCGGCGTGGGACTTTGGAACTCCACCCCGTCGAACCCCATCCATTCGTATATCTCAAGGAGTTACGACAACGGACAAACCTGGACGGAACCCGAAGACATCACCCATTTCATCTTTGGCGACAACTGCATTATTCCTGAACACCAAACTTGGCGTGCCTCGTTTTTTGGTTCGGGCAATGGCCTGCGTACCTCCAAGGGTCGTATCATGTTTGTGGCCGCTATCCGCGAAGGCTCGGCACAATCGCTGAACAACTATGCCGTCTATTCTGATGATAACGGCCAGACCTGGCAGGTGTCGGGTCGCGCTTCAGTAGGTGGCGACGAGGCCAAGGTCACCGAATTGGTTGATGGTCGCATCCTGATGAGCATCCGTCACGGGGGCAACCGCTGGTACAACATCTCCGAGGACTGTGGCAAAACCTGGCAGCCTACCACCTCGACTTGGACCGACATCACCGCGCCTGCTTGCAACGGCGACTTAATCCGTTTCACCTCCGAGAACCAAGGCCACGACAGGAACCGCCTGCTCCATTCGGTGCCTTACGGCAGCTCGCGCACCAACGTGTCGGTCTATGTGAGCTACGATGAAGGCGAGACCTGGCCCGTGCGCAAATGCATCGTACCTTACAGCTCGGCCTATTCTTCGCTTTGCATCCTTCCCGACGGCACCATCGGACTGTATGTCGAGGAAGAATACGCAGGCACTTCGGGCTATTCGACGGTGTTCTATAACTTCAGCCTCGAATGGCTCACCGACGGCAACGACACTTTCGACCCAACGGGAATCGCTGAGAATCAAGGCAAAACGGATTCCATAAAGATATTTCCCGTTCCCGCTTCGTCTGTCATCACGATTGAAGCCGAAGGATTGCAGACAGTCAACATTTACAATACTTTGGGACAGCTCATCAAATCAGTTTCAGCCTATGGGACTTCGGAAGTTCGTTTGGACGTTTCCGAATGGGTTTCAGGGACATATTTTGTTGAAGGTTTGGAGGGGAATGGAATTAAGAAAGTGGGGCGATTTGTGAAGTGAATGTGGAGTTTCTAGCTCACTTGCGAACTCCTTCAATAGTTTTTCCTTATCCAATACCCCAAGAAACGGTCGGCGACGGAATAGATTTTTGTTCTGCCGTCGTCCTCGTAGGTCAGTAATTGGTCTTCCAATAATGTGGATATAGCATATTGAACCGAACTTGCTGACCTGAGAGCGTGCTTCTTGACAAAAGCCACAGAGGTCACGCCGCTGGCTTTTCCTTCTTTGGCTATGGCAACAAGCGTTTCCTTTTGCTTGTAATTGAGTTTGTTCATAATGTTTGAGAATGAACGTCCCCGTGCTTCCAATAATTCATCCAAAGTATTCCTGATGTCCTCCTCGTTTATCGCCTTTTGAGAATTTGAGTTGGCAAAAGCGTTATGAAGGATATGGTGGACATAATAGGTGTGTCCCTCAAACAGGTCGTAAGCGAGGCTCGCGGCTTCAGGGGTAATCGTCCTTCCTGCATCACTAATTTGTTGTATGGCAAAGCTTGTGTATACCTCCTTGGGTATCCTTTCCAAATGGAATTGCTCCGTGCTGTTGTAAAAAGGTCTTGCGGTGGAGTTGAACATGTTTTCGAGGATATGGCGGTTGCTGCCCGCAAAGATGAACAGGCAATTGTTCATGCGTTGGATATAAGTGCGGAGCAGGGCTTCCACGTTTTTTTCAGGGTAATTGGTAATCTGCTGAAACTCATCAATGGCGAAAATGCAGGGCTTGTCGGCCTTTTCTAAATAATTGAAGATTTCTTGGAGAGTAAGCTCTGGATTATGAATATCGCCTAACTTGACATCAAATGAAGGTGTGCCTGTCACAGGGTCGTAGCCCAGACTGCCTGTCAGTGACTTGATGGTGTTGAGGAAGAATCTCAAGGCTTTTTTTCCTTTCGGAACCAATTCTGAATAGATTTCCTTGCTGAGAAAAAGTACCATCTCATGAAGGCTTGTGGTGGGGAAAATGTCAACATAGAAGGTGTGGAAAGCCGTTTTGATGGCAGGTTGTTCATACACATGGTAGATAAGCTGCGTTTTTCCCATTCTCCTTGCTGAGGTCAACAGGATATGGGCTTTGTTCTCGATGATGCGGACAAGCTGTTGTGTCTCTTTCTCTCGGTCGCAGAAATAGGGTTCCGGGATGATGCCAGCAATGAAGAACGGATTCGTCATAACATTTCAATTTTGGGGCAAAAGTACAAAAATTTTCAATTATAGAAATCCTATTATAGAAATTCTATAATTTAAACAAGAATTGAACAGTTGAATTCTTTTGACAAATTGCCATTCCAAAACTTTTCCGTACCTTTGCTTCCGAATCGAATGACCGATTTCTTTTTGTAAAGAATTGAAAATCAACATAAAATAATGAGTTTAAACATTTCAAAATTGAGAAACATCGGTATTGCTGCGCATATCGATGCTGGAAAGACTACGGTTTCGGAACGCATCCTGTTCTTCACGGGCGTCAACCGTAAGGTGGGCGAGACGCACGACGGCCAAGCCACCATGGACTTCATGAAACAGGAGCAGGAGCGCGGCATCACCATCGCTTCGGCGGCCATCACGGCACATTGGAACGGCTATCAGATTAACCTGATTGACACTCCCGGCCACGTAGACTTCACCGTCGAGGTGGAACGTTCGCTGCGTGTTATCGATGGCATGGTGGCGGTATTCTGCGCTGTGGGTGGCGTCGAGCCGCAATCGGAGACGGTGTGGAACCAAGCCGACAAATACCGTGTGCCTCGCATCGCTTTCGTCAACAAGATGGACCGCACGGGTGCCGACTTCCAAGAGGTGGTCAACCAGATGCATAAATACCTGGGTGCCAATGCTGTGCCGCTGCATCTGCCCATCGGAGCAGAGTCTGATTTCGAGGGCATGGTGGACTTGGTGCAGATGAACTCGGTGCGCTTTATCGAGAAGGAACGTATCGTCGGCCCCATTCCCGAACACATGATGGAGCAGGCGCAGGAAGCCCGTCGCAACCTCATCGAGAAGGTCGCCGACCTCGACGACGAGATTGCCGAGCTCTACCTCGACGACCAAGAAATCCCCACCGACAAGCTGATGGCCGCCATCCGCAAGGCCACCATCAAACTGATGATGGTGCCGGTGCTCTGCGGCGCTGCCTATAAAAATAAAGGTATCCAACTCTTGTTGGACGCCATCGTGGATTACTTGCCTTCACCCAACGACCTGGGCGCCGTCATCGCGCACGACCCCGCCAACGAGGAGAAGACCTACCAGCGCAACCCCTCTGAGAATGAGCCTTTTGCGGCCTTGGCCTTCAAACTCATCAACGACCCGTATGTGGGCCAGCAGACCTTCATCCGTATTTTCAGCGGCAAGTTGGTGAACGGCATGAGTGTCTACAACACCAACAAGATGAAAAGCGAGCGTGTGGGCCGTATCTTCCGCATCAAGGCGAAGGAGCGTGAGGAGATCACTGAGGCTGGTGCGGGCGAGATTGTCGCCCTCGTGGGCATGAAATACACCAAGACGGGCGACACCCTCTGCGAGGAGGACAAGCAGCCTATCTTATTGGAATCCATCAATATACCGCCTGCGGTTATCGAGATGAAGGTCAACCTGGACGACAAGAAGAACCGCAGCAAGTTGAGCGAGGCCTTGGCCAAGCTCTGCAACGAAGACCCATCGTTCCACGCACATTTCGACGAGGAAACGGAAGAGACCATCATCGCAGGCATGGGAGAACTCCACTTGGAGATCATCGTCGACCGCCTGAAGGAAGAGTTCAAGGTGCCGGTCACGGTGGGTGCGCCTTCGGTGTCGTTCCGCGAAACCATCACCACGCCGTTCGAGTGCAACTACAAGTACGCCAAGCAGAGCGGTGGCAAGGGCCAATTTGCCCACACCGTCATCCGCTTCGAGCCTAACCCAGGCGGCGGATTCGAGTTTGTCGACATCACCAAGGGCGGCGTCATCCCGAAGGAGTACATCCCCTCGGTACAGAAGGGTCTGGCTGCGGCCATGAACAAAGGTCCTTTCGCGGGTTATCCCGTCGTCGATGTGAAGTGTGTTCTTGTGGACGGCAGCTCGCACCCCGTCGACTCCAGCGATATGGCCTTCCAGCTCTGCGCCCAGATGTGCTTCAAGCAGGCCTTTATGAAAGCCAGCCCCGTGCTGCTTGAGCCTGTGATGAAGGTGGAGATCAACACGCCTGACGACTACATCGGCAATGTGACGGGCGACGTCAACAAGCGCCGTGGCCGCATCGAGGCGATGAGGCGTTTCCGCAAGGGCTCGCAGAAGTTGGATGCCTTCGTCCCGCTGATGGAGATGTTCGGCTATGCCACCGCCCTGCGCAACCTCACCTCGGGCCGCGCTAACTACTCGATGGAGTTCCACCAGTACATGCCGACGCCGAAGGACAAGCAGGAGGAGATTGTGAAGGAAAGAAACGCGAAAGAATAAGCGACAAGACAAAACATTGAAGCTAGATCCACCAAAAGGTTCTGGCTTTTTTATTGCCTCAACCAAAGCCCGAAAAATCGGTCATAAACGCTGTAGCCGTCCTCGTCTTCTGCAACCAATTCCTTGTCGATGAGGACACGGAGGGCGCTTCTTACCGTGCTGGCAGGCCCTGGCTGGTACTTTTGCAAGAACTCCTGACTTCCGATTTCTTTTACTTTGCCTTCATGTGCAATGGCTTTGATAAGTGCCAACTGGTTGGAAGTAAGCAGTTTGCAATAAGTCCTGAAAGACTCCTTGTATTCTGTTAGGATGTTGTTGATGGCCGAAGTCAAAACTTGGTCGTCAATTTGGCGTATACCATATTGGTGAAGCCGGTTGAGGACGCATTGGATGTACCAAGTGTGGCCGTAAACGGTCGTGTACAACTGGTGGAAAGTCTCTCGCGGCATCGTTTGCTTGTGCCGCTCAAAGTGGCGTTGAGCGAAGTCGAAATAAGCATCTTCGGGGATTTCATACAACGGAAACATCTGTGTGCTTTGGAAAAACGGACGGTTGGCCGCCATGAACATTTCGGTCATCAGGTGCTTTTGGCTGCCCGCGAAGATGAAATTGACATTGGTGAGATGCTGAATGTGGCTGCGCAACAAGGCCTCCATCTTCGGCTCGGGATAGTCGGTGATGACCTGAAACTCATCAAATGCGACGTAACAAGGTAGTTTCGACTTCTCCAACCAACCGAATAACTCACCCAATGAAGCTTCTGCCGTCGTAGGCTGCACGTCGAGGCCGATTTGCGGTGCTCCCGTGGCGGGGTCGGCGGTCATGACGGGACGAAACGACTTGAACCAAGCCAATATTTCCTTCCAAACACGCTCCGAAGGCACTCCTATTTTTTTCATCACCACCTCACCGAAGGCTCTCACCATGTCGGCGAGGCAAGTAGTTTGGTCCAAATCGACATAAAGGCAAATGACCTCTTTGGGGTTCAATTGCGCAAAAACATGCTTAATCAAGCCCGTTTTCCCCATCCTTCTTGGGCTTAAAAGGGTTACATTTCGACCATTTTTTCGGGCATCCAATAGCTCTTTTGTCTCGTTTTCACGGTCGCAGAAGTAGTCTTCGCCAAGGTAGGCAAGTACCGAAAATGGATTGATTTCCTGTGATTTATTTGCCATTTTTACTCGATTTTGGACATATATAACATTCTAAAAACGCGAAAATTTCGTCGCGAAAATTTCGTCGCGAAAATTTCGCTGCAAAAATACTATTTTCTCCATAAGTTTTACAGGATAAAAGCATTTTTTTATCCAAAAGTGACTGTTTTTCTCGAAAAAACGACCTATTTCCATAGAAAACCATATTTTTGCTGCCATAAACACCCCCAAAACCATGAAAAAGACTTTCCTTCTTCTTTTGGCTTGCCTCGTGGCGACCGTTTCCTTTGCCGGCAACCTGCTCACCGAAGGCTTTGAATATGCCAACCATGACTTCGAAAGCCCCGTCGGCTGGGTTTGCGACGACAACAGCTGGCTTTGCGGCTATCTCGAAAAAGACCACAACCGCATTCCGCATACGGGCAATTGGTATGCTTTCAGCGATGCCGACGACGCGTGGATGTTCATGCCCATGTACCTCATCCAAAGCATGAGATACCGCTTCACGCTGTGGGCCATCAGCGACGGCGAGGTGCAAATCGAGATTTGGACGGGTTCAGCCCCCGACCCCGAGCACATGCACACGCAGTTCATGTCCACCACGGTTTCTGGCGGCGAGTACGAAAAAGTGTCGGTGTATGTGGAGACTATTCCCCTTGACTGCCAGTATTTTGCCATCCGCGCATTGTCGGGCAGCCGTGGCAACTGTCTCACTATCGACGATGTGGAAGTCGATATGGTGGAGCAATACACTTTCGTCGCTGAGCCTATCACTGGCGACACGGCCATGTATCCTGGCACACAAGCCACCTTCCATTACCTCGTCCACAATACAGGCTATGACCCCGTGGATGTCACCATGCACCCGTCCAACGAGTTCTTCACCAACTTCACCTGCACCTGTAACGGCGCCACGGGCATGACGATTCACACCGAATCCGATGAAATCGTCGAAGTGACCATGACGGCCACGCTGCGCCCCGAAATCGAGCCTGGCACGGTGGCTTGGCTTGACATCCAAATGACTATCCCTTGCAACTGCAACACGGCCATGGTCACCTTCTGGGTGACGCCACTCAACCCTGACGGCATGTATGAAAGCAATCCAGTGGAAATCAATGTGTTTCCGAATCCTGCAGAGGATTATGTAATGGTTGCTGGGGAGGGGGTGAAACAGGTAACCGTCTATGATTGGACAGGAAGAATGGTGATGTGCATCCCCGTTGAAAACAACCAGACAAGAATACTCCTAGAAGGCTTAGATAGTGGCGGCTACATCATCGTTGCCGAGCACAAAGAAGGTCTTGTTAGACGGTCTTTGATAAAGCGGTGATGCTATACGGTTTATTTAGCACACAATTCCCATGCGTATCGAAGACATAACCCCAGATTACCTACTACAACACGGCATCAATCCCGCAGGACTGCTATTCAGCAAAAACCACCTCCCTTACAACCCTCGCCTGAAAGAGTTCAGCCGAAGCATGAGAGGATATGGAGAGAAATCGGAGGCCATGCTATGGAAAAGGTTGAAAGCAAAACAAACTGGATTTGCTTTCAATAGGCAAAAACCCATATTGAACTATATAGCAGACTTTTACTGCAAAGAATTGGGGCTTGTGGTAGAGATTGATGGGGCATCCCATTTCTCTCATGAAGCGTACGAAAAGGACCAGGAACGCGACCGTCAGATGAGAGCCATCGGATTGGAGATTATTCGCGTAATTGATGGTGATGTGCGCAAAGATGCTGATGCTGTGGCTGCATTCATTGGGAATCAATGCGAGATAATCAGGGAAAGAAAGGATATGCAAACTTAATCTGTGTATTTTTTTTTGTGGTCAAGGGGTCAAGGAATCCCCCCTGCCTCCCTTAAAAGGGGGAAGCGCAAGGCGGCGCTGGAGCAAAGCCCTGAAGGGGCGAGGCTACCTTAACCCGATGCAAGCGTAGCACAGCTTCGGGCAGCGTCCGGTAGGCGTCCCCCTCTTGAGGGGGTGCCCGAAGGGCGGGGGAGTCAAAACACCTCCACCCCGAAGGGCATCTGAGTCAAAACAAACTTCTTTACAAAAATCATTTCATCTCCCCCAACACCCTCTCCACCTCTTCTTTAGTGAACCCGATTTCGAAGACATGGCTAGGCTGGAGGTAATGCACCTCATGCTCGGCGTGGAAGCGTTTCTCGCCGCCGCCCGTGATGTTGAGCATCACCACATCGTCAGGCTTCACCGTGCCTTGTGCGATGGCCTGCTGCAATGAGGCCGTGGCCACGGCGGCAGCATGGTAGATGTCGATGCGCTCGGTTTCCTCGAACAGCGCTTTAGCGGCATTGGCTTCGGCGTTGCTGACGGCGAAGATGTCGCCATGGGTATCTTTTAGGGCGTCGTAGAGGCCTCCGGCAAGACCGTAGGGCGGCTTGCGGTTGGAGAGCACAGGGGCGCAGATCTCCGCGGCGTCCTTGCGGGCTTGGTCGGCGTCATAGGGCAGGAGGGCGCGCGAGTCGGCGCGCCAGGCGTTGTACATTGGCAAGAAAGGCTTGTTTTGGGACACCATCAGGCGGGCTTTGTGGGTGCCGAAGCGCCCGTCGCCGATGAAGCGCAGGTTGGCTTCCCAAGCGGCGATGGCGCCTGTACCGCTGCCCACGGCTTGGAAGTAAAAGTCGGGGGTGCGGCCGATGAAGGTCGTGGCCGACATCATCGTGGTGCCCATGCCGTCGCGGCGGGCGATGTTCTTCGCGCCGCCCTCGGCAAGGTAGCCATCCAGCTGGCAGACCACGTTCGACAGGTTGATGGCGTCAAAGTAGTCGCTGCCGCTCTCGGTGGTGATGAGTTTCACGCAGGGGTTCAGCGGCTTGTCGAACCACAAGGCATTGATGTTGTCTTGCGGCACACAAAGCAGCAGTTTGATGCCGTTGTCGGAGCACACCTTGGCGAAGGCGCGGGCTGTGTTGCCCGCCGAGGCCACCACCAGGACCTTCTCCTTGAGTTCCTCGCCCAGACGTGCGCACACCGAGAAGGCTTCCATCTCCTTGAACGAGCAGGTCGTCATGCGGGCGTTGCGCTCGGGCCACCAGCCGTTGAAGGTGATGTAGAGGTTGTTCAGACCGAGGCGTTGGGCCAAGCCCTCACTCTTGTAGGTGATCGGCTCGGTGGCGTTGTTGAGCATGCGCTTGATAGGCAGCCAGTCGGCGTAGCGGTAGAGGCCGAGGTCGCCGTCCTTGACGTGGAACTGTTTTTGCTCGTACACGGGGCGCACCATGCTCGGTTGGCTGCATTGTTTGTCGTCCAAGGTCCAGGCATCGTCGCTGAAGACGCGGCCTGTGGCGACGGTCTGGAGGCGGTATTGGGTAGGGGTGAAGGTCATTTTTTTCTTTTTTTGGTTTGTGGCGCAAAAATAGGAAAAAAGTAAATGCAGTGACAGTAAAGGCGTTTACTATTTGGGAATAAAAACGGCCGGCAGCCCGCAGGCCACCGGCACTCACTAAAAAAATAAAAAGAAAAAATGTGTCGTTTATGATTGACTTCACCAAGGACGACTATCCTGCTCTCCTATACCCTCATTGCGGGCGAAGACCCGCAATCCCTTATGCGGAAGGATGTCGTCTTCCCGCTTGGGAGATGGCGGATCGCTGTCCGCCATGAGGGTTAAGGGCT
>CAJOIF010000007.1 GCA_905234765.1 uncultured Bacteroidales bacterium | reverse complement strand
AAAATGCGCCCCCTTCAGGACTTGAACCTGAGACCCCCTGATTAACAGTCAGATGCTCTAACCAACTGAGCTAAGGAGGCTGCACAATGTCACAGAACTCATTTCTGTTTTGCGGCTGCAAAAATACGGGTTTTTCCAATACTGACAAGTTTTTTACGGCGAATTTTTTAAAAAAATTTATATCTGTTTGATAATCAAGATAAAATAGAATTGAAATTCCATTCTGGAATAGAGTTTTTGCTTTGTTTGTCGTGCGACGGTACTAAGGAACTCAACTATTGTAGACTCCTACAGCCGTCACTGGATGACCAAATGTGCTTTCTCCATTCCCAAAGGGAATCCATTTTTTACTATCTTTGCGGCTCTAAAAGCAAAAAACTATGCAACAGAAGAAAATACTCGGTATAGGAAGCGCCTTGGTCGACATCCTAACACAGATTCCCGATGAACAGATCCTCAAAGATTTAAACCTTCCCAAAGGCAGCATGACTTATGTCGACGCCCAAACCTCAGTTGAAATAGGGAAGAAGCTGGCGTATCTCGGCAACCAAATGGCCTCAGGCGGTTCGGCAGCCAATACCATGAGCGGCCTTGCCCAACTCGGTATCGAAGCAGGCTTCCTCAGCAAGATTGGCAACGATGAGGTTGGACGTTTCTTTGAGAAACAGATGACCGAAACACATGTCAAACCCCTGATGCTGAAGAGTGAGACGCCTTCAGGTCGCGTGCAAGCCTTGGTCACTACCGATGGTGAACGCACTTTCGCCACCTGTCTCGGAGCCGCGGCAGAGATGTGTGCTGACGACATCCGTCCGGAACTCTTCGAAGGCTGGGATATCTTCTACGTAGAAGGCTATCTCGTCGCCAACCCGACAATGCTAAGAAAAGCCGTTGAGACCGCCAAGGCACAAGGTCTAATTATTGCCATCGACTTGGCTAGCTACAATGTGGTGGAAGAAAGTCGCGTTTTTCTGCTGGAACTGATCAACAATTACGTCGACATCGTTTTCGCCAACGAGCAAGAAGCCTTTGCTTTGACGGGAATGGAACCCGAAGCGGCCTTGCATTACCTCGCTGAGCGCTGCGACATCGCCGTAGTGAAAGTGGGGGCAAAAGGTGCCTTCGTCCAACACGCCGATCAAGTGGTCACCATTGAACCGATGAAAGCTGATGTCATCGACACAACGGGAGCGGGTGACATGTGGGCTGCAGGCTTCCTCGCAGGCCTTGTCAAGAATGAACCGTTAAAAAAATGCGGTACCATGGGTGCCATCGTGGCCAAAAACATTATCGAGGTGATGGGCGCCAAGATGGATGACAAGCGTTGGGAGAAAATCCATGCTGCCATTGGAAATTTGTAATTAATTAGGTGGAGCAAACATTATTTTTCGTACCTTTGCCCCCGCTATAATAGAATTCGCGAATAGTAAATATTTAATAATTAGCTAGTTAGATAAAATGAAGGAATTCCAAACAAAAGACATCCGTAATGTTGCCCTCATCGGCGCAGCAAAGTCGGGTAAGACCACGCTTGCCGAAAACATGCTTTTCGAAGGCAAGCTCATCAACAGAAAAGGTAGCACCGATGAGAAGAACACTGTTTCCGACTACCGTCCTATCGAGATGGAACGTCAAATCTCGGTGAACGCTTCCATGATGTACACCATCTACAACGACAAGAAGATCAATATCCTGGACACCCCCGGTTTCAGTGACTTCTCAGGCGACATCGTCAGCTGCCTATACGCCGCTGATATGGCCGTCTGCACTGTCAACGCCCAATCGGGTGTTGAAGCCACCACGGAGAACGCCTGGCGTCACGCTGCCAACACCAACAAGCCCGTTGTGTTCTTCATGAACCAACTTGACCACAGCAACGCCAATTTTGACAACACCGTCCGCGAATTGAAAGAGTATTTCGGCGACAAGGTCACGCCTATCCAATATCCTGTCAATGCCGGTGAAGACTTCAACGCTGTCATCGACCTGATCATGATGAAGATGCTGGTCTTCAAGAATGGCAACGGCGCCCCTGAGATTCAGGACATCCCCGCTGCCGAGATGGCCAAAGCCGAAGAGCTGCACAACAACCTCATCGAGCATGCCGCTGAAGGTGAAGAGTCCCTGATGGAGAAGTTCTTCGAAGAAATGACCCTCAGCGAGGAAGACATGGAACGCGGTATCCACTTGGGTATCGTCAACCGTGAGATGTTTCCCGTCATCTGCGGCGCCGCCAAGCGTGGCGTGGGTGTCACCCGTCTGATGGACTTCCTCATCAACGCCTGCCCGTCGCCTGCCGATATGCCAACCATCAAAGCCAACAACGGCCAGGATTTCCACAATAGCAACGACGACCCGACTGCCTTGTTCATCTTCAAGGTGACCACTGAGCAGAACCTCGGTGATGTGGCTTGGATGCGCGTCTACGGTGGTACTGTGGTGAAGAGCCAAGACCTCATCAACCCGCGCACGGGCAACAAGGAGCGTCTGTCACAGCTGCTCGTCTTCCGTGGCAAGAACCGTGAAGAAGTCGAGAAAGTCAATGCTGGTGATATCATCTGCACCATCAAGCTGAAGGACGGTCGCATCGGCGACTCCTTGGTCGACGCCAAGGCCGCTGAAGCCACCTTCCCCGAGATTCCGTTCCCAACTCCGATCTTCTCGATCGCCGTCAAGGCCGTCAACTCTCAGGAAGACGAAAAGCTTGGCAGCATCCTCAACGACATCCACAAGACCGACCCGACCGTCATCGCCGGCATGTCGCGTGAGCTGCGCCAAAACATCCTGCAATGCCAAGGCGAATATCACTTCAACACCCTGAAGTGGTACTTCGACAATATCTATAAGATCGCTATTGAGACGGCTTCGCCGAAGATTCCGTATCGTGAGACCATCACCAAGAGCGCCAGCGCCAGCTACCGTCACAAGAAACAGTCCGGTGGTAGCGGTCAGTTCGGTGAAGTGCACATGCAATTGGCTCCTTACTTCGAGGGTTACACCGATCCGAGCGAACTGCAGGTGCGCGACAAGCAAGAGTACGAACTGCCTTGGGGCGGTAAGCTCATCTTCGCCAACTGCGTCGTTGGTGGTGCCATCGATGCCCGCTTCATGCCTGCCATCCTGAAGGGCGTCAACGAGCGTCTGGAGCAAGGCCCGCTGACGGGTTCCTACGCCCGCGACATCATCGTCTACATCTACGATGGTAAGATGCACCCGGTCGACTCCAACGAAATGGCCTTTAAGATCGCTGGTCGTATGGCCTTCAGCGCCGCCTTTAAGAACGCTGGCCCGAAAATCATGGAACCCATCTACGACCTCGACGTGCGTATGCCCGCCGACCTCATGGGTGCTGTCATGACCGACCTGCAAGGCCGTCGCGCCATCGTTATGGGTATGGACAGCGACCACAACTACCAGACCATCCACGCCAAGGTTCCGTTGGCCGAGATGGACCGCTATTCGACCTCTCTCAGTTCGCTGACTTCGGGCCGTGGCACCTTCACCATGAAGTATGCTGAATACCAGCAAGTGCCTACCGACGTCCAGAACCGCCTCCTCAAGGAATACGAAGAGAGCCAGAAGGAAGAAGAATAAAAGAGTATTTTTTCATAAGTATTGCATTTTTCCCCGCCGCAATGTTTTTGTGGCGGGGTTTTTTATGCAAATTTCTATGTTTCAACAAAAAATATTTACCTTTGCACCAAACCATAAAATAATTCAATAATGGACTTTGGAAAAATCTTCAACAAAATCGTCGATGTCGTGAAAGAGAACATCGAAAACGCAGCCAATCCTACATCTAAGCCAACGACGCAGCCTCAACCCAAACCTCAACCCACTGCCACCACACATTATGAAGAAAAGGAAAGAACTGATTCGGAATGGTTGGCCTATTTCCGCGAAATCCTCGCAACAGAGTTTTCGCAATACAGCATCAGGGAAAAAGTGGCCGTCACCGACGTGGCCGGCTTTGCCAATGACGAGTTCCAACTCTATAAGACCCGTCCCACACAAGCCTATAAAGCCGAATGGGGTCAACCCTATACCTTCCTCCTCGAACAAGCAGGCATACCGAAAGGCGTGGTGATGCTCGGCAAAGGCCATAGCCACGACAGCAACGTGAAATACCTTATAGCACGTATGTACGCTAAAAAAGCAGGCCTTCCTTACATCAACTTCTACACGCAGATGCCCAACGAACGCGATTATGTCATCGGGCGCATCCGTAAGTTCTTGAACTAAAAAAAACAGAAAAAGGGGATGCGGCTCCGCCGCGCCTGCGAAGGAGGCAGCCTTGTCGTGCGAAAGAAGGGTTTTGCAGGCAACCCGACAAGGTACCCTCTCGTAATCCGCAAGTTTGCGGATTCAAAATCATTCCCCTTTTTCTTTTTTCCATCACTTTATACTATGGATTTGACACGAGACACGGGACTTCGGGACACGGGACAAAATGTCGAAGGGCCGTCTCGCGTCTCGCAGTCTCGCGTCTCCATCTTATTCCAACTAACGCAGCAGGAGACCTGGGAGGAGTTTCTTGCCTACCGCCTGATGAAAGGCCGCTTCAATTGGCATGAGTTCGACGAAGCCGACGCCTTTGTGGAACGAGAAGCCTACCTGACTTTGGCAGAAAAAATCGCAAACGGTGAAGGCCTGGGCATACCCACCAAGAAACTCGTCAACAAAATGGGATCAGGTAAGAAAAGGGTGGTTTATAGCTTTGCGTCAGATGAGATGCTGATGCTTAAAATCATCGCTTTCCTGCTCTATCGTTACGACGACCAGTTCGCTCCCAACTGCTACGCCTTCCGCCGTGGTTTAAAAGCCTCCGACGCCATCTTCAAGATCAACAAGGCTATTCGCGGAAAAAAGATGTGGGCCTACAAACTCGACATTCACGACTATTTCAATTCCATCGACATCGACCTCTTGCTACCTATGTTGAAAGAGATGCTGACCGACGACCAGCCCTTGTATCGCTTTTTTGAACATCTCCTAACAACCAACCTCGTCGTCAGCAACGGACAAGTCATAGAAGAAAAACACGGTGTGATGGCAGGCACACCTACAGCACCTTTTCTGGCTGACGTGTTCCTTAAGGAAGTGGATTGCTACTTTTATAATAAAGGTATCATTTATGCCCGATACTCCGATGACATTATCCTGTTCGCGCCCGACCGAGAAACCTTGGAACAACACAAAAAACACATGACCCATTTTTTGGCACAGTATCATCTCGAAGTCAACCCCGACAAGGAGAAGATCTATTCTCCTAACGAGGCCTACGAGTTCCTAGGTTTCAAATGCCATGGGTATGACATCGACATTTCGGAAGCCACGAAAAAGAAGATGAAGGGCAAGATTTCGCGTAAGACCCGCGCTTTGCTTCGTTGGAAAAACAAGAACGGCATGACAGCCGACAAAGCAATGAAAGCTCTCATCAACTGTTTCAACCGCAAGTTCTTTGAGAGTGACGATCCCGAAACACTCACCTGGTCACGGTGGTTCTTTCCCGTCATCAACCAGACGGAAGGCCTTAAAGAGATTGACCATTACCTACAACAAAATATTCGCTTCCTCAGCACGGGGAAACATAATAAGGCCAACTTTAGAATAGACTATGAAAGACTAAAAGAGTTGGGCTACAAAAGTCTGGTGAACGAATACTATAAGTTTATAGAAAACGCTCGCGCCACTGCTGACTGAATGACTTGGAAGCAAACTCGGGCATGGGACGGTCTCCGAAAAGCGGTCCCAAGAAGCGTTTCATTTCCAGTTTCTTCAAAAACAAAGGACTGTCCATCTTCTTACGTGACTTACAGTGCCAAATCATGGCTTTCATTAATGTGTCGTATTTGGAATTGCCCGTTTTTTCATCAATGGCGAGATGCCTGTTTTCTATGATCAAGTCATCCAACGGAATCTTCACTGGACAGATTTCGACACATTTACCACAAAGTGAACAAGCCGAGTTAAGATGGTTGTACTCTTCCAATCCCTCCATCAAAGGCGTCATCACGGTGCCCACCGGACCAATGTGTTTGGTGCCATAAGAATAGCCTCCAATGTTTTTATATATGGGACATACACTCACACAGGCACCGCAATGGATGCACGACATCACCTTGCGCTGTTTTTCGTGCGACAGCAACTCTGAACGGTTGTTGTCGAGCAGGATGACATACATCTGTTCAGGACCGTTACCTGTCTTGGCCGGACCAAAGGTGATGGTATTGCAAGCTGCCATGCTTTGTCCCGAGGCATGTAATGACACCAATGGGAGCAGCACACTTAAGTCGTCGATACTTGGAATCATCTTGGCAATGCCTGCCACTACGATATGTATCTTTGCTGTAGAAGAGGATTTCAGTATGTTGCCTTCGTTTTCGGTGAGCACCACACCTCCTGATTCTGAAAGCAGGAAGTTGGCACCTGTAACACAAATGGGCACATCTTTGCTCTCAACAGCAACTTCATGCCTTACAAAGTTAACAATCTGCTTGACGGAACTATCGGATTTCAACTTGAAATGCTCAGTCAAAAGGGCGTTGTTTTCCTCCTTGGAGAGATGAATGGAAGGTGATAGCGGATGATAAGATTTCTGTTTTGCGGTATGCAACACGAAACGTCCGATTTCTGTCTCCACCACCTTGATATTCTTGCGCTCCAAAAAAACATTCAATTCTATCTCATCGAGGATGGTGGAATTGGAACGCGTGATGGCATTGGCTTTTTCCTTACGTATCAAGTCGAAAATCATTGTCAAGGCATCGTCGGCATTGCGAGCCCATAATACCTTGCCGCCATTTTCGGTGAAATGCGTCTCGAAATCGACCAAGAGTTTCTCAAGATTCAGCATCGACTTGTTACGCAGGGTATAGGCACGCTGCTTTTCTAGGTCAAGATTGCGGTAGTTTTCCTTGCCTTTGGTGAAGTTTTGCTCGTAACAGCCTGTGCTATAATTGATTTTTTGCCAATGCTCCTCGTCGAAAGCTACTTCACAACCTTGATTGAATATGGTTTTGGGTTCATTCATGGTTCTTCAGGTTCTATCTTCTCCACTCTTCTCTTATGACGGCCACCCTCAAAGTCTGTATTTAGGAAAGTCTGTACCATTTCCCAAGCCAATTCATTGGGAATGAAACGTCCAGGCAGGGCAAGAATGTTGGCATCGTTGTGCTGACGTGCCAACTTGGCCAGTTCCACATTCCAGCATAGAGCTGCGCGCACGTTATGATGATGGTTGGCCGTCATCTGGGCACCATTACCGCTTCCGCATAGGATGATGCCAAGAGGATACTTTCCTACCTCAATAGCCGATGCCAATGGATGGATCATGTCAGGATAGTCGACACTCTCAGGGCCGTAACAGCCATAATCATCTACTTCGTAACCGGCTTCAGTCAGTTTATCAATGAGATACTGTTTCATCTCGAAGCCGCCATGATCACTCGCTATGGGGATGATGTTTTCCATTTCTTTCGCTGTTGATAAAAGATGACGCAAAATTACGCTTTTTCGTTTTTCCGCATCTTCATATTCCACTATTTCTGAACCACTTATCCGCTGATTATGTTTCAATAATTTTGAAATAATTATCTAATAATCAATAATTTATGAGTTATCAACAGAATTTTTGTTGATAACTTTTTCATTCAGGTGTATAAAAAACAGGTCATTTTTAATCAACAGATTTCAACCAAAAAATGGGGTATAATTCAACACTATTTTAAAAATTTGAACCTCATTTTAGCCATTTTTTCATTTTTCAACGAATAAGCGAAAAAAGATAAATGGGTCTGAAAAATAGTGTTTTGATATTTTCAAAAATGAGCATCTCAAATCAAAAAACATTAATGCAAGAACTTTATTGAAAACTTTTCAACCAATTCACAAGCATATCAACATCCATATCATTTTTTCAAAAAATTAATCATTAAAAATCACAAAAATGAAATATTGATAATTTGACGTGTTGATAACTTCGGGACGGTTTTTGCTATTCTGAAAATGGCTGATTGTAATCCAACGAAAATGCCTATTTTTGCATCGAAATGAAACGAGTATTAAGCGTTATATGTTTGGTTTTCATAGTCTTGTGTTTTAGTCTTGATTTGTTGTGTCAGACTGGATACCAGACCTTTACCTATCCTGGAGGTCAAGTGGCAAGTGAAGGATTGTTGCGTGATGGTCGTCCGGATGGTCTTTGGAAAACCTACTATGAAAGCGGCCAGTTGAAGTCCATCGGAAGACGTACGGATTTCTTGTTGGACAGCACTTGGGTGTTCTTCTCTGAGATAGGAGATACTTCTTTAATCGTAAACTACAAGAAAGATTTGAAAAATGGACCTCGTTTCACTTTTAGTGAAACTGAAATTATGATGGAACCGTTTGTGAATGATGTAAGGTCGGGTGAGGGGAGAAGGACCGATAGAAAAGGTCACGTTTTACAGACCGTAAACTTTGTCAATGGATTGGAGGAAGATGTTTCGCCAGTTTTTGACACAACAGGTTTGTTGAAAGAAATCATCACTTACAGGAAAGGCTTTGTGATGACACGCGAGCCAGTGAATCGTTATGATCGTGAAGGTAAGAAACATGGCTATTGGAAGACTTTTTTTGATGACTGGACTGTGCATACGGAATGCTACTATAGTCATGGCTTACGAAATGGATTCTATAAGGAATACGATGAGAAAGGCAACCTGAAGAAAATTGTCAAGTATGTCAATGATGTTGAACAGACTTTGGAAAGCGAACAAAAGCCACTCATTGTGCAACATGAATATTATCCCAATGGCAAAGTGAAACGCGAAGCCTCGTTCCGTGATGGTAAGCGCGAAGGTGTTTGGCGTGAGTTTGACGAAAAAGGTAATGTGATCAATTCGCAAACCTATCAAAAAGGCATTTTAGTGGGACAAGGCATTGTGGATACCGATGGCAAGCGCCGTGGATATTATAAGGAGTTTTACCCTGACAGCACCTTACGCGCAGAAGGTCTTTTCACTGATGGCAAACGCTCTGGTGAATGGAAGTTCTACTACCAAAATGGTACAATACAAGAAATCGGTACTTACCAAGAGGGCGAGCCTGATGGCATTTGGATCTGGTACTACGACAACGGGCAGAAACAGATTGAGGAACAGTTCTTCAAAGGCACTCCGAATGGTCCTTATACGGAGTATGACTCAAGGGGAAACACTATCGTCACTGGCACCTATTTCGATGGCATGAAAAACGGCAAATGGACCGAGCAAATCGGTGACATGCGCACGCAAGGCGAATACCGTAATGACAAGCAAGTGGGGGAGTGGGTGTCATATTATGATAACGACAAAATGGCTTTCAGAGGCAGTTTCAATGCAGGTTATCCCGACGGAGAGCATTTCTTCTATTATGAAAACGGAAAACTGCGTGAAATACAGAAATATGTCGCTGGCGTAAAACATGGCGACTGGAAGAAATACTTGGAAACGGGCGAATTGTATTTCACCATCACTTACGATCAAGGTAAGGAAGTGAAATAAGGCCTTGGATGAAAATGAAATCATCAGTGAATGAAACAGATACCTTATTTACATCAAGGCTCCAAAGTGGCCATTGCTGCTCCCGCACGAAAAGTGACAAGAGAAGAAATGCAGTATGCCATTAATTGGTTGAAAGAGCAAGGCTTCGTTCTCATTTATGACGACAGACTTTTTGAAGTACATCATATCTTTGCAGGCGATGACAAGTTCCGGGCTGCTGTTATTCAAGAATACATGGATGATGAAAATATCGATGCCATTTGGTTAGCCCGAGGAGGTTATGGTAGTGTCCATATTATCGACAAGCTGGATTTTTCCAAATTTTTACAGCATCCAAAATGGATAATAGGCTTCAGCGACACTACTGTTTTTCATGGCAAGATGAATCGTTTGGGTTGTCCTAGTATCCATGCTTCGATGCCATATTGTTTTGAAAACAAGACTATTGACGCAAAACAATCCTTGTTTGATGCCGTGATGGGTAAGCCTTTGAAATATGAGTTTACGTCACATTCGCTCAACCGAAAAGGTCAAGTGGAAGGTGAGATTATTGGCGGAAACTTGTCTGTTTTGTACAGCATGATAGGTTCCGATTCTTTTCCTGAAACGGATGGAAAAGTCTTGTTCATCGAAGAAGTGGACGAGTACATCTACCATATCGACCGTATGATGCGCGCTTTGAAACGTGCAGGAAAGTTGACAAATTTAAAAGCACTTGTGGTAGGTGGTTTGACCCAAATCCACGACAACCCAGATCCCTTCGGACAAAGTGTCGAGGAAGTGATTGCTGATGCTGTAAAAGAATACGATTATCCGTTCTGCTTCGGTTTTCCGGCAGGACATTTTTCGGATAATCGTACTATAGTTTTCGGACAGAAAGTGAAGATGGAAATCACTTCTCTTTCGCAATCCGATTCATCTCATTCAGGATGTGTTTCAAGTTTTCAGGCTTGGTGAGATTCAGCCAGTCACAGAAAGTGATACCCATATATTTCGCTGTCTTTTTCCAGCTGCCTTTGTGATCTTTCTTGAGCGAAAAGATGTAGGAATTGCTAGTGCCTAAAAGTACTTCCTTCAAGGCGCAAACCTTGTAGACAATCTCATTAAAGAGGCTTTCGCTGGTCACACCTGTCTTGCATTCGATGACAAACAGTTTGTTGGCTTTCATAAAGCACACATCCAACTCATTGTTATGCTTGATGATGCCGTTGGATATGTGCACACCCATGGCAATGTCATCAGGTTGCAGCACATTTTTGATCAAAGCATAGACATATTCCTCAAACCAACCTCCCGTAAGGTATTCTATTTCATAGCTTTGCAGTGAACCTGGCCTTTCAGGAGTGAAGCCAATGTAATGCAAGAACTTGCTCAAGTTCGGGATAGGTGTCATGTACTCTTTATGCGGATTCTCCACTTCTGAAATGATGAGAAACTTCCAGTTGCGGTATTTCTCACGCAAAATCTCCATCACCTGATAGTCGCCTTGGCCGAACATATTTTGCGAGAACATGGTGAAAAGATGCTGTGAAAAAGCGGTTTCCTTTACTTGTTTACGGGGTTCATCCACGTCGCTTTGCAGTCCGTAAAGGCCAAAATATTCTTTCAACGTCATTCGGTGTTGGACGGGAAACACCTCGTCGTCATCGTCATAGATGCTGTTATCGAAGATGGTCTTTACAATCTGGTTTTCACGGGTTTGCGTATAGAAAAACAAAGTGTTGAACTCTTCGAAGACATGCTGCACAGAGAGCGTCATGTAACGGTTGCCGCCCGCCAGGTTGAGATAATATTGTTTCTCCGATTCCAAACTGCTCTTGATGGTTCGGCAAATGCGCTCATAAAGCAAATTGTCTTGGTAGCGGTTGATGATGATTCTCTTCACAAGCATGTCATCTACTTCCAACTGTTTGGCCAAAAGGTCTATGCAGTCGGCTTCTTCTGCTGTGGAAATGAAGAGCAACTCGTCGCCGTCTTGGTAATACTCCTTAGTGAAAAGGTAAGCCGGCATCGGGTTGGTTTTGTCTATGATATTGACTATGGTTTTGGACATAATTTATCGTATGATAAGCTTTTTAGTCAGTTTTTTTTCGGCACATCTTATTTCGATGAAATAGAGGCCGCTATTCAAATCACTCACTTCAATGATATTGTTTTTACCTGTAAGACGTTGCGATCTCACGCATTGTCCGTGTAGGTTGTATATCATTAGTTCAGAGGGTGTTTCTTCGTTTGTGGTCAGGGTGAAGCTGCCATTTGTGACCGGATTGGGCGTGACTTCGATACATATGGATGCAGCCTCATCAATGGCATCAATGTCGACAAAGGGAATATAATTGACAAAACCAAATTCGGGGTTGTCGTATTGATGGAAGATATGTTCTTCAATCACATTCACATTGCTGGTTCCCCAATTGTTGCCTACAGCGGTGATGTTGCAAGCGGAGTTGTTATACAAGTCATAGATCACGCCACCATTGCCGTTGTCTTTGATTGTGTTGTTGCCCCAATCGTCTTCTGTTCCAAGGTCGATGTCGTCGAGATAGATAGCCGTGATGCCCCATAAATTACCTGTGATGGTATTGTTACGGATAATGGCCTTGCAATTGGTGGAATAACCATAGATGCTGATGCCACTGCCTCCGTTCATGGGGTTGTCTTCGTGATAATTATTGATGAACTGGTTGTCAAGGATGACAGAAGAAATGGTTTGTCCTTGTTGGTTATATCCGTAGCGGCCCTCTTTAATTATGTTGTTTTTCAGGACAACATTGGTAGACCCAATTCCCATTAGATCGGAAACCGTGATGCCTCCCGCATGCCATGACGCATAGGTACCGTCAATTTCGTTGCCCACAATGAAAATCGTGTCTTCACTGCCAGGACCTAGGTTGATCTGTGGGTTGTTGCTACCATTCACATTGGAATCAAACTGGCAATTCATGATTCGAGGAGAGCCTTGTCCATTGGCAGGTGAGCCGATGGCCGCGCCTTCATTCAAGAGAAAATAGCAATCCTCTATCAAAGGGTTGCAGTTCATGAAGTTGATGACAGAATTACAATAGTCGCGGGTGAAATACACAAACTTGCAATCGATGAAATCCACATCTGATTCAATAACTTGAATACCGGCTCCATCGCTGAAATATAAGGTCTTCAACTCGCAATCCGTAGCATTCTCAAACCGCATGCCGAAATGTTCTGTCATGGTACCGTAGAATTTCACCCTGATCGTATTGACACAAACCATAGACCCTTGAATAGTGATGAGCACGTTGCCAGCGTCGATTCTGGAGACCTGGTTGTCGATTTTCAAGACATCGTTTGGTGCTATAGTGATGTCATTGTTAATGGAAAACACAGTTCCTTCTTGGGTAACGACGCCATTGGAGGCTGTCACCAAATCAGGCAGGGTATAGGTTGTTCCATTGCCCGGGCTCACCCATTGAGCATTCAGCATCGACCAAGAAATCAGTAGAAATGCCGATAATAATAGTTTTTTCATTGTTGTTTTTCGCTGCCGCTTTGCGTCATTGCAAGGAAGAATGACGAAGCAATCCAGAAATTAAGCTACCTGGACTGCTTCGTACCTCGCAGTGACGCGAAGCGAGTTATTGTTAATACTTACTTCTTAATCTTAATCGCTGCAATGCCAGGCAGTTCCTTGCCTTCGATGGCCTCGAGAAGGGCACCGCCGCCAGTGGAGACGTAGGAAACTTGGTCAGCAAGACCGAACTTGTTGATACAAGCCACAGAGTCGCCGCCACCGATGAGCGAAAAAGCACCATCTTTAGTAGCTTCGGCAATGGCCTCTGCAATGGCTTTGGAACCCACGGCGAACGTGTCGAACTCAAATACGCCGCAAGGACCATTCCACAGGATAGTCTTCGAGCCTTTGATGACATTGGCAAAGAGTTCGCGAGTCTTCGGACCAATGTCCATGCCTTCCCAACCTTCGGGGATGTCCATCGGGTCAACGACTTGAGTGTCAGCATCGTTGGCGAACTTATTGCCCACCACGCAGTCAACAGCCAAAACGAGATTGACGCCTTTTTCCTTAGCTTTGGCGAGGATGTCCAGAGCGAGGTCAAGCTTATCCTCTTCGCAGATGGAGTTGCCGATATGGCCACCCAAGGCACGCTTGAAGGTGTAGGTCATGCCACCACAAAGGATAAGGTTGTCGACCTTGGTGAGCAAGTTCTCGATGATTTCGATCTTCGTTGAGACCTTCGAGCCACCCATAATAGCAGTAAAAGGATGTTGGATGTCGTTCATCACCTTGTTGACGGCAGCCACTTCCTTGCCCATCAGGTAACCGAACATCTTGTGGTCGGCATCGAAGTAGTCGGCAATCAAAGCCGTTGAGGCATGGGCGCGGTGGGCGGTGCCAAAGGCGTCGTTGATGTAATACTCGCCATAGCTGGCCAGTGTCTTGGTGAACTCTTTTTGTGAGGCTTTGACGGCTTTCTTGGCGTCGTCGTAGCCCTCTTCGCCTTTCTCGATGCCACGCGGCTTGCCTTCTTCCTCGGCATAGAAACGCAGGTTTTCAAGCACCAACACTTCACCGGGTTTCAAGGCAGCGACCTGGTCGGCGGCTTTCATGCAGTCTTCAGCAAACTGCACAGGACGACCCAATAGTTCTTCCAAGTGCTTGATAATAGGCTTGATAGAGAACTTCGGGTCGGGGTTCTTCTTCGGGCGACCGAGGTGCGACATCAACACCACCATGCCATTGTCGTTCAAAACCTTGTTGATGGTGGGCAAGGCAGCACGCATGCGGGTGTCGTCGGTAATGTTGAAATTGTCGTCCAACGGGACATTGAAATCGACGCGGATGACCACGCGTTTGTTTTCAAAATTGATTTGATCGATGTTTACCATGGTATTTGTTTTTTATGAGATGATTATTTTTTTGCTTTTTTCTTGAAACGGCTTTTCTTTTTCTGTGTTTTTTGCATGGGTTCCTTGGGAATGACCATATTGACAGCCTTATTCAAAATCTCAAAATCGAAAGGTGAATTATTGAGGTTTTCGCCTTCTGTCTCTACCATCAAGGAATGGGGTGGAATAGAGACGATTCTGATTTTTTTGCCTCTGAAAGTCTGTACTTCCTTTAGCTTGTTGACGAAAGAACCGTCATAGATGTTTTTGACATTTGCTGCGAACTTGAAGATGGACACTTTCTTGATGACCGTGATATCGAAAAGACCATCGTCAGGGATAGCGTTGGGCATCATCATCATGCCGCCGCCGTTGAAACGACAGTTGCCGACAGACAGGCTCAGAATATTGTCGTCAAAGACCAGTTCGTCGTCAATAGTGATTTGGACATGTGTGACCTTATATTTCAACAGGCATTTCACCACACTTATGAGATATCGGATGGTGCCTCCTTTGCCGTTCTGCTTCATGATGTTGGTGGTGTTGCACACCATTTCGTCCAAACCCGTACCGGCGGCATTGAGGAAATACCGTACTTTCGGGTCGCCATCATTATAATAAGTCAGCTTTCCGATATCGTGTGCAAAAGTATGTCCCGCCTTGATAATTTTCACGACTTCTTTATATTCCAACGGGATATCGAAAGTGCGACGCCAGTCGTTGCCAGTTCCGATAGGAAGTGCCGCCATGGTGATCTCGGTGGTGGGCACCACGTCTTGTGTGAAGATGCCGTTAATGACTTCGTTGTTGGTGCCGTCGCCGCCTACCGAAATGAATTTACGGTAGCCTTTTTCGACGATGGCATCTCTGACGATTTCAATGGCGTGGCGGGGATATTCTGTCAGCACGTCATCAAACTCAATGCCTTCATTGATAAGGATTTGCTTTATCAAAGGCCAGTCCTTTTCGGATTTTCCAACAGAGGCTTTCGGGTTGACAACGACCAACCATTTGCTGTTTTCTTCAGTCATAAAACAAAATTTGTTTCGGGGGTCAAAGATAGGAAAAAAATGATTAGTCAACCCCAAAGAACTCTTCTTTAGAAAAAGAATAGTCTCATTTAGGAAAATAAAGGTCTCATTTAGAAAAAAAATAGTTCTGCATTAAAAAAAATTACTATTTTTGCACCCTATTATAATATGGAGTAAGTTTGCTTATGATTACACTTAATGACAGAATCACACTTGAAGAAGTCGAAAGGGTACTTTATTCTGGCGAAAACATACAGGTTTCTTCAGCATGGATGGACCGTGTTGAGGCTTGCTACCGTTTCTTGGAGAAATTTTCTGCCGAGAAGGTCATCTATGGCATCAACACAGGTTTTGGTCCCATGGCGCAATGGCGTGTCGATGATAAGTATCTTAATGATTTACAATATAATATCATCCGCAGCCATTCCACTGGTGCCGGCGAGCCTTTGGACGATATTTATGTGAAGTCGGCCATGATTGCCCGTCTCGGTACAGTGTTGCAATGCCATTCGGGCGTGCACACCGATGTGGTGAAGATTCTTGTGGAGTTCATCAACCATGAGATCTATCCTTTCATCCCCAAGCACGGCAGCGTGGGTGCCAGCGGCGACTTGGTACAATTGGCCCACATCGCCCTCTGCCTTATAGGCGAAGGTGAAGTGCACTACAAAGGCCAGTGGAGACCTACTTCCGAGGTCTTGAAAGAGAACGACATAGAGCCCCTTAAGATGCACATCCGCGAAGGTCTTTCCATCACCAATGGCACCTCTGTGATGACCGGCATCAGCGTCATCAACCAGTTCCATGCCGAGACCCTGCTTGACTGGGCAACTCTGGCCGCCGTTTGGATGAACGAGATCGCTTCTTCATTTGATGACTACATGTCGGAAGGCGAGAACAACTGCCGCCGTCATGAGGGACAGCAAGAAATTGCCCGTCGTTTGCGTGAGCTCTCCGAAGGCTCGCAATGCCTGAAGAAGCGCGCCCACGAACTCTATGACTATGGTCACTCCGACGTGAAAGTGTTTGAGCATAAGGTGCAGGCCTACTATTCGCTGCGTTGCACGCCGCAAATCTTGGGTCCCATCTACGACACGTTGAAATATACCCGCCAGATTCTTGAAGACGAACTCAACTCGGCCTGCGACAACCCCATTGTCGACCCCGAGACAGAATATGTCTATCATGGTGGCAACTTCCATGGCGACTATATTTCGCTGGAAGAAGACAAGGTAAAGATTGCCCTTGTACGCCTCTGCATGACGGCAGAAAGACAATTGAATTACCTCTTCCACGACCGTATCAACGGCATCCTGCCGCCTTTCCTCAACCTCGGAACGCTGGGTTTGAACTACGGCATGCAAGCCTGCCAGTTCACGGCTACTTCGACGACCGCCGAATGCCAAACCCTGGCCATGCCCAACTACGTGCATAGCATTCCGAACAACAACGACAACCAAGACATCGTCAGCATGGGCACCAACAGCGCCTTGCTCTGCAAACAGGTGGTTGAGAACTGCTTCCAAGTGATGGCCATCCAATACATTGCTTTGGCACAGGCGACAGACTGCCTAAAGATTGCTGACAAGCTGAGTCCTACTTCTCGCAAGATGTACGACAAAGTGCGTGAGATTATTCCGCTCTTTATCGAAGACACGCCTTTCTACAAGGAAATCGCTGCCGTTGAAGACTACCTGAAAAACAACCCATTGAAACTGAAGTAAATGAAATACGCACTCATCACGGGCGCCTCTCGCGGTTTGGGTAAAGCCATCGCCATACGCCTGGCGAAGGATGGTTTTGCCGTCATCATCAACTACCAATCCAATAAGGAGGCCGCTGAAGGTACATTGAAACAAATCCAAGAAGCTGGTGGCACGGGCGAGTTGTTGCCTTTCAACGTTGCCGATCCACAAGCCATCGAAAAAGCCTTGACGTCATGGTCGGAGGCACACCCCGATGACTATATCTCTGTCTTGGTCAACAACGCAGGCATCCGTCAGGACAACCTCATGATATTCATGCAAGAAGACCAGTGGAGCCGGGTGTTGGACACCACCTTGAATGGCTTCTTCTATATCACACGCTGTTTACTGAAGGACATGATGACGCACCGCAACGGCCGTATCATCAACATGGCTTCGTTGTCAGGTCTGAAAGGTCTTCCGGGTCAAACCAACTACTCTGCCGCTAAAGCAGCCCTTATCGGTGCTACCAAAGCCTTGGCACAAGAAGTGGCCGCCCGTAAGGTGACCGTCAATGCCATCGCACCAGGTTTCATTGCTTCCGACATGACCAAGGACCTTGATGAAGCCGAGCTGAAGAAAATGATCCCGCTAGGACGTTTCGGCAAGCCCGAGGAAGTGGCTGCGCTGACAAGTTTCCTCGCTTCAGATGAGTCAGCATACATCACAGGACAAGTTATCTCCATCAACGGAGGGCTTTATACGTAATAAACCAGCGTTTCGACAAGCTCAACGACCTAGGTTCCTGAGCCTGTCGAAGGGCCGACATTAAAAAGAAAATCAGAAAATGAATCATAGAAGAGTCGTCATCACTGGCATGGGCATCTGGTCCTGCCTCGGAAAGAATAAGGAAGAAGTTACAGTTTCATTGAGTGAGGGCCGTTCAGGTATTGGCGTGGATCCGCAACGTACCGAATACGGTTATCGTTCTCCATTGACAGGTATTGTTGAAAAACCGCAACTGAAGGGCCTTCTGGACCGTAAGCTTCGCATGTATCTGGCTGAAGAAGGCGAATATGCCTATATGGCCACGCTCGAAGCCTTCAAACAGGCGGGTGTCGACGATACATATCTGCTTGAAAACGAAGTGGGAGTGCTGTTTGGCAACGACTCGTCGGCCAAGGCGACCATAGATTCACACGAGACTATCTTGGAGAAAAAAGACACCACACTCGTTGGGTCATCTGCCATTTTCCAGTCGATGAACTCCACCGTGACGATGAACCTCTCCACCATCTTCCACCTGAAAGGCATCAACCTTACCATCAGCGCAGCATGTGCCAGTGGCTCTCATTCCATCGGCTTGGGTGCATTGCTCATCCGCAATGGCTTGCAGGACATGGTGCTTTGTGGCGGTGCCCAGGAGACCAATTACCTCTCCATGGGCAGCTTCGATGGCATCAGCGCCTTTTCAACACGCATTGATGAACCCACCAAAGCCTCTCGTCCCTTCGACCGTGACCGTGACGGCCTCGTGCCAAGCGGCGGTGCAGCGGCCTTGGTGCTTGAGGACTATGACCATGCCATTGCTCGCGGCGCCACCATTTTGGCAGAAGTCTGTGGTTATGGTTTCTCATCAAATGGCGAAAGCCATATCTCACAACCTAGTGAGGACGGTTGCTATCGTGCTATGAGCCGTGCCATGAATGAAGCCAATGTGAAGGCAGAAGACATTGACTATGTCAACGCCCATGCCACCTCAACGCCACAGGGCGACATGTTTGAGGCTTTGGCCTTGAAACGACTCTTCGGTCCGACACAGACGCCTATCTCCTCTACCAAATCCATGACGGGTCACGAATGTTGGATGGCGGGTGCCAGCGAAATTGTCTACAGCATCCTCATGATGCAAGGTGGCTTCATCGCTCCGAACATCAACTTCGAGAATCCCGACGAGTATTCAGAGGGTCTGAATATTGTCAACACGACGACCAACAAGGAATTGAATACCATACTCTCCAATTCGTTTGGTTTTGGAGGCACTAATAGCGCATTGATAATCAAAAAATATTAACTTAAAAACTATTGCATCATGAAAAAAATTATGTTAGTGACATTGGCGGTGCTGTTGTGCATTTCAGCCATGGCGAAAGTAAAGGTTAAATCTGGTTCGGCCGCTTGTATGAAAGAAGATGCCACCGCCGTGGTTGTGTTCGACTATAGCGAAGCCACCTTTGACGAAGACGATAACTACATTGCTTGGTGCGGCGAGGACTTTGCCGTGCGTGACAGCCTGTCAACGGCAGAGTTCATCGATTACTTCAACAGAAACAGCAAAGGTTTGAAGATAGACAACACTGCCACCGATGCCAAATATCGCATCATCGTGAAAGTCGGCAACTGTGACCAGCATATGGATATGGGTTGCGGTTGGGGACAAATGAGATTCGAAGTCAGCGGTATGATTTCTATCGTTGAAATTGCCACCAACGAGACCGTTTGTGAAGTGGAAATTGACGAGGAAGAAGGTCTTTGCGACTATTCAGCCAACGACCGCATTTCGAAATGTTTCGGCTTCATTGGTAAAGAATTAGCCAAAAAGAAATAAATCCCATGTATCTTAATCCAACACTTAAAGAAGCGTACTCAAAAGAGCATCTGACCGCCCGTGAAGCACAGGCCAAAGCGGAATGGATTGCTTGGGGACCGATAGTGTTCCAAGTGAGCCGCTTGATGAAAAAGTTCGGCATCTTCGAGATGCTACGCAACAGCGACAAAGGCATGACCGAGGCTGAAGTGGCCAAGCAAGCTAACATCAGCGGCTATGCCGCCAAGGTGATGCTGGAAGCAAGCCTGTGCATCGGCACAGTGCTGATCGATCCCGAAACTGACCGCTACACGCTGAGCAAGACAGGTTGGTGCTTTATCACCGACCGCGCCACCGACGTGAACACGGAGTTCAACCACGACGTGAACTATGAAGGCTGGTTCCATCTCGAGGAGAGCCTGAAAGAAGGCCGTCCTGTGGGTTTGGAACATTTCGGTCCATGGCCTACTGTGTACGAAGGCCTGTCACAGCTACCGCCACAAGTGCAGAAGAGTTGGTTCGGCTTCGACCATTTCTACAGCGACAGTTCCTTCCAACAAGCACTTGAAATCGTTTTTGCCAACAAGCCCAAAACCTTACTTGACGTAGGTGGCAACACGGGCCGCTGGGCCTTGCAATGCGTGGGATACGACAAGGATGTGCAAGTGACTATCGTGGACCTGCCGCAACAGCTGGAAATGATGCGTCGCGCCACCGCCGACAAGCCGGGTGCCGACCGTATCGACGGCTACGGCATGAACCTTTTGGATGCCACAAAGCCTTTTCCGACCAACAAGCACTACGATGCCATCTGGATGAGCCAGTTCCTCGACTGTTTCGGTGAAGACGAAATCGTCAGCATCGTTAGCCGTGCCGCCAAGATTATGGACGACAACAGCCGTCTATACATCATGGAAACCCTATGGGACCGCCAGCGCTTTGAGCCGGCAGCGTTCTGCTTGACGATGACGAGTTTGTATTTCACCGCCATTGCCAACGGCAACAGTAAGATGTACCACAGCGACGACATGACCCGCTTGGTTGAAAAGGCAGGGTTGCAAGTGGAAAAGATCCACGACAGCCTCGGCCAAGGCCACAGCATCATGGTCTGCAAGAAATAAATGTAAGGGCGGACCTATGTGTCCGCCCACAACAATTCAACAATAAACAATTCAACATACATGGACAGACAAGAAATAGAAGCAAAAGTCAAGGAGTTTTTGGTAGACGACCTTGAACTTGACGAAGAAAAGATAAAGCCTGAAGCCCGTCTGAAGGAAGACATCGGCATCGACAGCCTCGATTTCGTTGACATCGTGGTCATCGTCGAAAAGAAGTTTGGCTTCAAGATCAAGACGGAAGACATGGCCAAGGTGAAGACCTTCAGCCAGTTCTGTGACTATATCGAGACCAAGATTGCCTAATCGTTGAATGGCGGATACCCTGCAACATAACGAATGGTCGGGCAAGACTGACGGACAGCCTTGGATGCAACGCTCACTCATCGCCATGTTCCGTGTGCTGCCTTTGTGGCTGCTTTACGGCGTGATGGCTTTGGTGGTGCCTTTCTACATGCTTTTTAACAAGAAGGGTTATCAAGCGATGTATCATTTCTTCCGTGAGCGGATGGGCTATGGCCGTTGGAAGTCGTTTTGGTCAGTATATGCCAACCATTTCCGTTTCGGCCAGATCATTTTGGACCGTTTCGGCGTGTATGCAGGCAAAAAGTATCGTTTTTGGACGGAAGGTCAAGAACTGATGGATGAGTTGGAAACCCACCCAGAAGGATTCGTCCTGTTGAGCAGCCATGTCGGCAACTATGAGATTGCGGGTTATTCGCTGAAGCCAAAAAGCAAGAAATTCAACGCTTTGATATTTGCTGGCGAGACAGCCACGGTGATGGAAAACCGCCAACGCATACTCTCGCAAAACAACATGAGCATGATTCCAGTGAAGGAAGACCTTTCGCATCTTTTTGCGCTGAATGCAGCCTTGGATAACGGAGAAATGGTGAGCATGCCAGCAGACCGTATCTTCGGCTCACAGAAAAGTGTTGAATGCCAGTTCTTTGGTGCCAAGGCCAACTTCCCCTTAGGTGCTTTTGCCATGGCCGTGCAGAAAGAAGTTCCTGTGTTGGCTGTCTTCGTGATGAAAGAGGGTATGAAGAAATATCACGCCTATGTCAAAGAGATTGCGTGCGACCGACAAGCCAGCAGGCGAGAACAGATGGCACAACTGGCGCAGAGTTTTGCAAGTTGTTTGGATGCCATCGTGCGCCGCTATCCTACCCAATGGTTTAACTATTTTGATTTTTGGGAGCAATGAGGGCTTTTGAAGACATATCATTAAGGGAACTGATACCACAACGTCCGCCTTTTGTGATGATCGACAAGATGATTTCTTTCGACATGACGGTGACGAAGACACAGCTGGAAATCCGTGCCGACAATGTTTTCTGTAAAGACGGCAAACTAACAGCCGAAGGCTTGATGGAAAACATTGCCCAGACATGTGCTGCCCGTATGGGTTACATCAACCTGAACAAGAACGAAGCGGTGAAAATCGGTGTCATAGGATCGGTCAGCAACTATGAGGTTTTCCACACTCCTAAAGTCGGCGATGTTATTGTCACAACGATAGAAGTTATTGAGGAGATGTTCCAAATCACTTTGGTGAAAGCCGTTGTCAATCATGGAGAAGAAACACTGGCGCAAGCCGACATGAAGATTGCACTAATGGATATTGATTCACAAGATTGAATGCCATGGAGAACGAACAGATATTAACGGTCACAAAGCCTTTTGAAATCCGCTTCAGTGAGGTGGATTCGATGGGTGTGGTATGGCATGGCCATTACGCCATCTATTTCGAGGATGCTCGTGAGGCCTTTGGCGCTAAGTATAACTTGGAATACCTGATGATGTACGGCAAGGGCTTCTTTGAGCCTATCGTGGAGCTTACGTTCAAGTACAAACGTCCTTTGATTTACGGGATGAAGCCCGAAATCACCATTACCTACCGTCCTTGCGATGCGGCGAAAATCATATTCGACTATGAGATCCGCGACACCGAGACAGGCGAAACAGTGGCCACAGGACATTCGGTGCAGGTATTTATGGACGCCAATAGCCATCAACTTGTGTTGACGAGTCCTGATTTCTATGAGGAATGGAAACAAAGATGGAGGGTAAACAGATGATCGTCAGGGTGTCGGATAATATCATTTCGCCTTTGGGCATGAGCACGGCCGAGAACTATGCGGCAGTGAAGGCGGGACGCTCTGAATTGAAGCGTCATGACGGACTATGGCAACTGCCCGAACCCTTTACAGCTTCCTTGATGGATCGTGAAGCGGTGAATGAATTAGCGGCACAACAGCATATCGACGACCGTTACACCTTCTTCGAGAAGATGATCATCCTCTCCGCATCAAAGGCCTTGGAACAAACCAACATCGACCCGGCTTCGGATAGAGTGTTGTTCGTTCTCTCCACCACCAAAGGCAACGTCTTCTTGCTGGATAAGCGCGAAACGGGTTTCCCGCAAGAGCGAGTGCTTCTAGGCGTTGCTGCCAGGCAGATGAGCGACTATTTCCATAATCCAAATACGCCATTGGTAGTGTCAAATGCTTGTATTTCGGGTGTCTGCGCACAGATTCAAGCCATGCGTGAGTTGGAAGGCGGTCATTTCGACTATGTCGTGACTGTGGGTGCCGATGTACAGTCGGCTTTCATCGTTTCAGGCTTCCAGTCGTTCAAGGCTTTGTCGGTAGACCCCTGCAAGCCTTTCGATGCCAATCGCACGGGCCTTAACCTCGGCGATGCCGCTGCTACCATAATATACACCAAAAAAGACAACATAACTGAAAACGACTGGGTAGCTTGCCGTGGCGCTATCCGTGACGACGCCAACCACATCAGCGGGCCGTCGCGCACCGGCGAAGGCAGCTACCGCGCTTTGCGTGCGGTTCTTGGGGATATGAGCCCCGAGAAACTAGCTTTCATCAACACGCACGGCACCGCAACTATGTATAACGACGAGATGGAATCTTTTGCCATCGAAAGGGCTGGACTGGCACAAGTGCCGGTAAATGGATTGAAAGGCTACTACGGCCACACTATGGGTGCCGCGGGCATCTTGGAAACCATACTTTCGATGCAGGCCATTGACGACAACAATATATTGGCTACCAAAGGCTTCGAGACCATGGGGGTCACACATCCTTTGGTGCTTTCCAATGAAAACAAACCAACCCATAAACGGACTTTCATCAAGCTGCTTTCTGGCTTTGGTGGCTGCAACGCCGCTTTGCTGATGGCGAAAGGAGGTGTGTCATGATGAAACACGAGGTATATATTTCGCCCAACGAGGTTAAAGTTGACGGCAAGGCCTTGACCCATAACGAAAACGGTGGTGCTATGCTGATAGAACTTTATCGCGCCCATGTCGGTGACTATCCGAAGTTCTTCAAGATGGACACGCTATCCAAGTTGGGTTTCATCGCTTCCGAACTGCTGTTGCAGGCCGAAGGCGAACCGCGTTTTGAGCCTCGTGAGGACCGTGCTGTGATGTTCTTCAACCGCAGCGCTTCCTTGCAGGCCGACACCGCCTATCAGGAGACTATCCAGAATCCCGACAATTACTATCCCAGCCCTGCTGCTTTCGTTTACACCTTACCCAATATCGTGACTGGCGAAATCGCCATCCGCAACAAATACTATGGTGAGACTTCGTTCATCGTCATGGAGCAATGTGACGAAAACGTCATGGCACGGGAATTGCATAATGCTTTCTTTGATCCCATGACGAAAAGCATTCTCGGTGGGTGGCTCGACTGCACCGATGAAAACCATTTTGAAGCCCATATTTTCTTGAAAGACAACAATCAATCAACTAAACAACAATAAAAAATGGAAGAATTAATTTACTCTCTGAAACAACAAATCATCGAGGCATTGAACCTCGAAGACATGACCCCTGAAGACATCGACGAGAATGCCACGCTGTTTGGCGAAGGCCTCGGCCTCGATTCCATCGACGCACTCGAGCTCATCGTGTTGATGGAGAAGAACTACGGCATCAAGCTGCAGGATCCGGCACAAGGCAAGGAGATCTTCAAGTCGGTGGCAGTGATGGCCGATTTCATCCAGAAGAACCGCACGAAGTAAGCAATGAAGCCGATTCTGATCACGGGAACGGGAGTCGTTTCAGCGATAGGGTTGGGCAAGGCGGAGACCTTGGAGGCCCTGCTGAACGGTCGTTCTGGAGTGGGTCCGCTGCAATACCTCAAGACGGGACATAAGGAATTTCCTGTTGGCGAAGTGAAGCTGACCGATGCCGAGATGCGTGCGCGTCTCGGCATTGCCGACGATGCCATCACCACACGCACCGCTCTGATGGGGATGCTGGCCTTGGAAGAGGCTTTGCAGGACGCAGGTCTGACTCAAGAAATGCTGCCGAATGTGGGCTTCATATCGGGCACCACAGTTGGCGGTATGGACATGAGTGAGCAGTTCTACCTTGATTATATCAGCAGCGAGGCCCACAAGGAATACATCGCCGCCCACGACTGCGGCAGTTGCAGCGAAATGACCGCCAACCGTTTTGGCAAGTTTGCCTTTGTGACCACCTTATCCACGGCCTGTTCTTCAGCAGCCAACGCCATCATTTTGGGTGCCAATATGATTCGCTGTGGCGAGGCCGACATCGTCGTGGTAGGTGGCAGTGAGTGTATCACCAAGTTTCACCTTAACGGCTTCAACTCGCTGATGATTCTCGATACCGCACCTTGTCGTCCCTTTGATGCCACACGCAACGGCCTCAACTTGGGCGAAGGCGCGGCGTATCTCGTGTTGGAAACGGAAGAAAGCGCCAAACGACGTGGCGTGAAGGCTCAAGCCATGCTTTCGGGCTATGGCAATGCCTGTGACGCCTTCCATCAAACGGCATCTTCTCCCGATGGCGAAGGCGCCTACCGTGCCATGAAAGAGTCTTTGGAACTCGCTGGACTTCAGCCTTCCGAAATCGACTATATCAATGCGCATGGTACAGGCACACCTAATAACGACGCTAGCGAAAGCCATGCCATGATGCGGCTGTTCGGCCAGCAAGTGCCACCGATGTCGTCGACGAAACCCTTCACGGGTCACACGACGAGCGCATCGGGTTCCATCGAGGCTGTGTTCTGCATCCTGGCGTTGCAGCACGGCTTCTTGCCCACCAACTTGAATTGGTCGCAACCTATGGAAGACGGTGTCGTTCCGGTTTCGCAACCGACCAAGAAGGAACTCAAGCACGTCTTGTGCAACGCCTTCGGCTTCGGCGGAAATGATTCGTCGCTGTTACTGTCTAAGGCCCCTGAGCTTGTCGAAGGGCCGACCCGTACCGACGGCGTTTCGACAGGCTCAACGACCTGCTACGTCCTTTCCGCCAAGCAAATCTCCTTACAGCAACCGCTGAACGAGGATTGGATGCAAGAACCCGTCGAGTATGATACGCCTTTTGTCAGGTCTATTGACCCGAGTTATAAGGACTACATCTCGCCTATTGAGGCCCGACGCATGGGAAAAATCCTAAAACGTGCCGTGGCTACCTCGAAAGATGCCTTGAACGCGTCGGGTTTGGACACTGTCGATGCCATCATCACGGGTACAGGCTACGGCTGCATCGAAAACACAGAGTTTTTCCTTGATGCCTTGTCGCGTGACGGCGAACAGCTGCTGAAGCCGACTTATTTCATGCAGTCGACGCACAACACCATCAGCTCGTTGGTGGCCATACAGACGAAAAACCACGGTTATAACGTGACATATGCCCACAAAGGCATCTCGTTCGACAGCGCCTTGCAAGACGCTTGGCTGCAGTTCCGCCTTGGCAAGATTGACACTGCCTTGGTAGGCGGTCACGATGAGATGACAGAAACCTTTTACCATATCCTTAAAAAAGGGGGTGTGATGGGCAAGGACGACGAACGCTGCGGCGAAGCTGCTGTGTCTATTGTACTTGGGTCGGCCCTTCGACAGGCTCAGGGACCTCAACCTTTATGCAAGCTTTCTGGCTTCCAGATGCTACATCAGCCCACAATGAACACATTGATGGACACCGTTACAAAGCTGCTGCAATCCGCTGAAAAAAGCCTTGCCGATGTGGATTTCGTTCTCACGGGTATGAGTGGCAACCATGACAACGACGAGTCATATCTGCAAGAAACCAAGACCCTCTTTGGCGACAAGCCCTTGCTGAAATTCAAGCACCTCTTTGGTGAGAGTTTCACTTCTTCTGGCATTGGATTGTATGTGGCCGCACAATGTCTCAAAGCAGGTCATGTGCCTGCATCATTATTCGTGAATCTAGGAGAAGTCAGCGATAAACAACCCAAGTGCGTCTTGATTTATAACCGTACCGATGGAAAGAACTGTTCATTAACCTTATTGGAGGCTTTATCATGTGGAGATTGATGGGTTTGGTGGCCTTACAGACGTTGTTTCTTTCGGGAGGCCAGGTGTTGCTTAAGCTTGCAATGGAAAAACTGGGCAAGTTTGAGTGGTCATGGTCTTATTTCAAGACCGTCCTTACCGATTGGTGGCTCTTGGCCTGCGGCATCACTTTTGCTGTGGCTACGGTGCTTTGGCTCTATATCCTAAAAAAGTTTCCGTTCAGTCAAGCCTATCCTTTGACGAGCCTCTCGTTTGTCTTCGGAATGATCGCCGCTTGGCTCGTCTTTGGCGAGAGCATTCCCTTCTCGCGTTGGATTGGCTTGATTCTTGTAGTGTTGGGGTGTTTCCTAATAATGAAATGAGATGAAAAGACTATGGTTATCCGTTCTGTTTGTGGCCTTTGGGCTGTTTGCTTCGGCACAAACACAGCTTTCTGAAGTGCAAAGCAAAGAGATAATGGCTTCGCTAACCGAAGCTGCCTCTTCTATGCAAACAATGCAATGCCGTTTTGTGCAGAGCAAGACTATGGCAATGCTGGCTGAACCATCGGTGTCGGAGGGTACGATGCATTTTGTTTCTCCCGATCGCCTGCGCTGGGAGTATACAAAGCCCTATGCCTTTGCATTGGTGGTCAACGATGAGCGCATCGTCAAGGTGACAGATGGTCAAGTTGAGGTTTTGGAAGGCAACGCCGGCAGGATGTACCAAGGTATCGTAAGCATGATCATGGGTAGCGCTTCAGGTAAAATGTTATTTGATGCCACCGCTTTTGATATTGTTATGTTCGATGACGATGCCTTTTGGAAGGCCGAAATGACACCAAAACGTCGCGACATGAAGCGCATGTTCAGCCAGCTGGTATTCCACTTCGACAAGAAAACCCAAGCCATCGACCACGTTGAATTTGTGGAACCCAAAGGCGACAAGACCTTGATTCGCTTTGTTGATGTTCGCTTGAATGGAGCTATTGACGATACCTTTTTCAAACAATAAAGATATTGAAGATGAACTTCTTGGATAACCTTTTCATAACACAATCCATAACGGAGACCGAAGACGGCTTTGAGGCTGCATTGCGCTGCAATCCCAAGCATCCCATTTATGAATCACACTTTCCTGGCAATCCCATCACGCCAGGAGCATGCCTGTTGCAAACTGCGGGTCTGTTGATGCAAGAAAAGATGGGCCGACCGTTGTTTTTGAAAACATCCAAGAACATCAAATACCTTTCCCTTTTGATACCTGCCGAAGGCAAGGAGGTTAAATTCGTTTTTTCACATGTCATGGAAGGCGAGACTGAGTGCAAGGCACAAGTAATCATTGTCGACGCAAACACTGTTTACACCAAAATGTCATTGACTTTCAGTTATGAACGCCTTTGATGCCATAGCGACACAGACCCGAATGCAGCAACTGAAAGTCTGCGTGGTGATGCCAACTTACAACAACGGCGGCACATTGCGTGATGTGGTGGAACGTGTGTTTTCTTTTTGTTCCGATGTCATCGTGGTCAACGATGGTTGCACTGATAATTCAGCTGAAATTTTGGCTTCATTTGGTGAGCGTCTCACCGTGGTTGACTATGGCTGCAATAGAGGCAAGGGCTATGCGCTGAAACAAGGCTTTATGAAAGCTAAGGCCATGGGTTTCGACTATGCCCTCACCATCGACAGCGATGGACAACATTTTCCGGAAGATATCCCTTTGTTTGTTGAGGCCTTGGAACAACACCCAGAAGCCTTGATTGTGGGTAGCCGCAACCTGAAACAAGAGAATATGCCCGGGAAAAACACCTTTGCCAACAAGTTCTCGAATTTTTGGTTCAAGATACAGACGGGCATTGATTTGCCTGACACACAGACTGGCTATCGGCTTTATCCTTTGCAGCATATGCCATGTCTGGCCCTGCTCACTTATCGTTACGAGGCAGAATTGGAGTTGCTCGTCTTCTCCGCTTGGCGCGGCACAGACTTGATACCTATTAAAGTCAACGTGTTCTATCCCAAGGGCGAGGAACGTGTGACACATTTCCGACCTTTTTGGGATTTCTTCCGCATCAGCGTGCTGAATTCCGTTTTGTGTATTGTGGCGCTGGTCTATGGCTGGCCTTCGCGCCTCATCCGAAAAGCAAGGAGGCGACATGAATAAGTTCTTCCTTTCCATCTACGACCGTCTGTCGCGCAACAAGCCGTTATCCATTGCCTTAATGCTGGTTATCACGGCTTTGTGTGTGTTTTCGGCCCTGCGTTTGGATTATAAGGAGAATATCGCAGACTTTCTGCCTTCCGACCCCGAAAAAGAAAAATACACCTCTGTTTACGACGACCTCAGCAACCAAGGACAAATCACCATCCTTTTTGCCGCCGACACCACAAAACTTGTCGGTGACGAAGCCCTTGACGCCTTGATGGATGCCATGGATGCTTTTGAGACAAACTGGCAAACAGAAGATACTGCTTTGTTGGTCAGCGACTTTCATTGCAAGGTCGACGACAGCCAAGTGTTTGACGCTATCGACTTCATCCGCGAGAACCAGGCTTTGTTCCTGACAGAAGCCGATTATCATAGGATGGATTCGTTGTTGGAAGAGCCGGATTATGTGGCTACCTGTATGGGCAACATCAAACGGATATTGTCGATGCCTACGGTCAGCTTTGTGGTGGATGGCGTAAAGGCCGACCCCTTGAGTCTTTATTCTCCCTCGTTGCAGCGCCTTAATGCCCTTAATCCCACGCAAGGCTACCGCATGGAGGATGAATACCTCTTCAACGAGCGTGGCGACATGGGCTTTGCCTTTTTCTCCTCGCCGTTTTCGGGTAGCGACACCAAAGGCAACGCACAGATTGTAGACCTTATTGAAAGGGTGATAGAGCAGACCAAGACAGCAGCTCCCGATGTACACATTTCCGCTGTGGGTGCTCCCACCATCGCCGTCACCAACGCGCAACAAATCAAGAAAGACAGTTTCCTCTCCGTTGCTTTGGCTCTCGTGCTGATTTTCGGCATTCTGATGTTCACCATGGCCCGCAAGCGCAACCTGCTTTGGTTGGGTATTTCCATTCTCTTCGGCTGGATTTTTGCTTTGGCCATCATTGCCTTGTTCAAGTCGAGTATCTCCATCATTGTGGTGGGCATTGGCTCAGTCATCGTGGGCATCGCGGTCAACTATCCCTTGCATTACCTCGACCATATCAAACAAGAGCCCGACAAGCGCGAGGCCTTGAAAGATGTCATACAACCCTTGGTCATTGGCAACATCACCACGGTTGCGGCTTTTGCCTGCCTTGTCTTTGTGAAGGCTGAAGCCATGCGTGACTTGGGTCTCTTCGGTGCCTTGATGCTGGTGGGCACCATTCTCTTTGTGATGGTGTTTCTGCCTTTGTTTGCCGTTGCGCCCAAGAAGACAAAAAAGCTCTTCGTCGACGACGGCAAGGCACCCTCCGAGACGTGGCGCAAAATCAAATTGTACGCATTTTGGCCTTTGGTTATCATCACCTTGATCCTCAGTTATTACAGCCAAGATACCGCATTTGATGCCGATTTGCACAACATCAACTACATGACGCAACAGCAGCAAAAGGATTTGGATTTGCTGAGCGAGTCGCTGCAAAAGGAAGGTGAGACAGACTTGATCTATGTTGTTTCGGAAGGAGAAACCACGCAAGAGGCCTTGGCGAAAAACGAAAAGGTAATGGCTAACTGCCGACGTTTGCTTTCAGATTGCCCCAATGCTTCGGTATCGGGTCCCGATGGACTGATGCCATCCATCGAAAAGCAAAAAGAGTCTTTGATACTTTGGCAAGCGTTTTGGGAAAGGCATCCTGAAGTCGCCGACGAGGTCAGGCGTGAAGCGGTGAAAGCAGGCTTTACCGAGGATGCGTTTTCTACGTTTATTGAAGGGATTACTAAGCATTACGAGCCTTTGTCAGAGACCGAAATGGAGACTTTACAGGCCTTGTGTCAGACCTATACTTTACAACATGACAGTATTATTAGAGTAGTCAATTTTGTGCGGGTGCCGCTTGAGGCTTCCGAGGCTGTTAAGGAACAGATACGACTAGTTATTGAAGAACAAGGTGTCGCTTCGCGTCATCGCGAGGAACGAAGCGATCCAGAAGTATCGGCCCTTCGACAGGCTCAGGGACCTTCTGGTTTTGCCTTCAGTATCAGCGATGTGGGCAACAATCTGGTCACAGCCTTGTCAGATGACTTCGACTATATCCTTTATGTATGTAGCATTGTGGTGTTCTTCTTCCTCTGCCTCTCGTTTGGGCGACTGGAACTGTCGCTGCTAGCCTTCCTGCCTTTGACGGTAGGATGGACTTGGATATTGGGTATCATGCATCTGGGTAGCATCAAGTTCAATATCGTGAACATCATTTTGGCCACCTTCATCTTCGGCCAGGGCGACGACTACACGATATTCATCACAGAGGGCTTGCTCTACGAATACGCCTACGGCAAGAAGATGCTAAAGAATTACCGCAATAGTGTGATACTCAGTGGTATACTGATGTTTATTGGCATAGGAACACTGATTTTTGCAAAGCATCCCGCCATGCGCTCCTTGGCAGAAGTAGCCATCATTGGCATGGCCACGGTGGTCTTTATGGCTTGTTACCTTCCGCCCTTTGTCTTCAATTGGCTGACCAAAAAGAAAGGCCAATTACGTCAGGTGCCTCTGACCTTGAAACGGATGCTCTACACCTTTCTGACGTTTTTGGTGTTTTTCGTCTTCGCTTTTGTGCTCTTCACGCCCTTCACGCTGCTCTATATCTTGCTGGTACCCCCGTCAGAGAAAAAGCGCTACCGTTATCACAAGATGATCGCAAGCATTATGCGCACCGCCTTGAAAATATTGCCCGGTGTAAAGTTCCATTTGAACAACACCACAGGTGAAACCTTCGATACCCCTGCCGTCATCATCGCCAACCACCAGTCGCACCTCGACTTGCTGTGTACCATCATGCTACATCCCAAGGTGGTGTTGCTGACTACCGATTGGGTTTGGAAGAATCCAGTTTATGGCATTCCTATTCGTTATGCGGAATATTATCCGGTTTCCGATGGTTACGACAAAAACGTGGAACGACTCAAAAAACTGGTTGAGCGAGGCTATTCGGTGGTGGTTTTTCCTGAAGGTACGCGCTCAGAAACGGGTGACATCCTTCGTTTCCATAAAGGCGCCTTTCAATTGGCTCAGGCCTTGGATGTGGATATTTTGCCCGTTTTCATCCACGGAGCCAATCATGTGATGCCTAAGAAGGACTTTGTGTTGCGCGAAGGCCAATTGTATGTGGAAATCGGGCAAAGGATGACTGCTGAGGAAGTGAAAGCAATGGAGACTCGAGCCTTGACATCGCAGTTCCACAAGTACTATATCGAACATTTCGCGGAAATTCGCTGTCAGAGAGAAAATACCGAATATGTGCTGCCATTTGTGCGTTACAAGTATATTTACAAAGGCAACGAAACGGAACGAGAATGCCGTCGCAACCTGAAACGTATCCGCACCCATGCCTCGGACATCGACACTTTGAAACAACAAAATATCGTGGTGCAAAACAGCGGCATTGGTGAATTGGCTTGGACGATTGCCTTGGTGCATCGCGACACTCAGGTCTATGCGGTTGAAGCCGAAGAAGATAAGCATTTGATAGCTTCTCATACCAGTTACATCCCCAACAACTTGCATTTCCTTTCCAATGAACAGGAATTGCCTGATTGTGAATACATTATTGACACTCAATCGTTTATGAAATGAAAACATGCTTAATCATCGGGGGTGGTACTGGCGGCTTAGTGACAGGGGCATTGTTGGCCAAAGAAGGCTATCAAGTGACCATCTTGGAAAAAAATGTCCTCATTGGTGGTGGTTTGCAGACTTTTACGCATCATGGTGCAAGTTATCCATCGGGAATGCATGTGTTTGGCGGCTTTCAAGAAGGCGGAAGTCTGCACAAAATATTTGATTATTTGGGCATTTTGGATAGCATTCCGCTTCAAGCGATGGACAAAGATGCCTTTGATGTGATTAGGATTGCGGAAGATGATGCCACATATCGTTTCCCAACAGGAAAGGAAAGGTTCATAGAATATTTGTCATCTGTCTTTCCAGAGGAAAAGGATAGTATTAAGGCCTATATCAACAGGCTTTACGAAATCACGGAAGAAGGAGGCTTGTTCTATCTTCATGAGACCAATAATGAGGTATTACCTAGTTTCAGCGATGATTTTTCTCGTCCTTTCGACGAGTTAATAGATGCCTATCTCACCAACCCCAAATTGAAAGGCTTGATGACCTATCTTTGTCCCTTATATAGTGGCAAGAAAGGCATTTCACCGGCTTTTTTGGGTGCCCTACTTTCTGTGCTTCACATCAATGGCACGTTCCAATTTATCGGTGGCAGCCAACAAGCTGTTCGTGCTTTGAAAAAACTGATTGAAGACGCAGGAGGAAAGATACTTTCCGGAGAAGAAGTGGTTAGAATCAACGTGGAAGACCATCTGGTAACAAGTGTCGTCACCAAAAACGGCAACATTTATCATGCCGACCATTATATTTCCGATGTTCACCCCAATGTGTTGTTGCGTCTTGTTGATGAAAAAGCTTTTCCCAAGGCTTTCAAAAACCGTATTAATTCAATGCAGGACTCATGTTCTTTCTTTCCGGTTTTTGTCAAGTTCAAAGAAAAGGCGTTTCCGTATTATAATCAGGTGAACTATTATTACAAAACCTACGATAACGCAGTTGATTTTACAAAAACCAGCCCCGAAAACTGGCCTTCTGGCATTATCTATTTAACCCCACCGGTTGAGCATCAGGATGACTATGCCAAAACATTGATATTCATTGTTATGATGGATTATGAATGGGTTCGACCATGGGAAAACACCCGCACGGGAAACCGTGGTGACAGTTACAAAGCATGGAAGCAAACCATGATGGATAAAGTGCTTGACCGCATGGAAGAGGTTCATCCAGGTTTCCGTAACAGCATTGAGGATTGTTTTGCCTCGTCGCCGTTGACCATACGCGATTTTTATGGCAATAGCGGCGGCTCATGCTATGGTTTCCAAAAAGATTGTAACGATGTGATGCTGTCAACCCTATCGGTCTATACGAAGGTCAAGAATTTGTTTTTGACAGGACAAAATGTCAATTTCCATGGCTTGTGCGGCGTGTCGCTCACAGCTATCCAAACAGCCGAAGCTATTGTCGGCACAAATATAATCATTCATAAAATTAACGAAAAAGTCATGCGTAAAGAATAATTTGTAATTTTGCACAATCAACAATATGAAATGGAAAAGATAAAGCTTAAACTCATTTACCCGAAATGGAACAAGTTGCCGGGTCAGACGACTTTCAACTTGCCTCCTCACGGCCCTGTGGCTTTTGCGGCCACCCTACCGGAGTATGTCGACATTTCTTTCACGGATGAAAACGTGGAAGCCATCGATTTTGACGAAGAATGCGACCTTGTGGCACTCTCGATGATGCTCACCACACAGGTGAAACGCGGTTGGGCCATCGCTGATGAATACCACAAACGCGGCAAGAAAGTGCTTGCCGGAGGTATCTCCACCATGCTTCACGCCGAAGAGATGGTGAACCATGTCGACAGCGTGTTCTTGGGTGAGTCGGAAGGCCGCTCCGAACAAGTCATCCAAGACTGGAAAAACGGCTGTTTGAAGAAGATTTACAACTACATCGGCAACATGCCCGACATCGCCACGGTGGGTCCCTGCCGTCGTGATTTGTACAAGCGCGAGCTATACAACCACAAGGGCGTGCAGATGGTCGACCTCTTCAACGCCTCGCGTGGCTGCCGTTTCAGCTGCTATCCTTGCGCCGTGTCGTATCTCGGTGGCCGTAAGTTCCGCCCGCGTCCTGTCGACAAGGTGGTGGAAGACATGGCTGGCATCGAAAACAACCGTTTATTCATCGTCGACAACTCGTTGGCTCAGGACAAGCAGTGGGAGATGGACCTCTTCCGTGCCATTGCGCCGCTGAAGAAGAAGTGGATCAGCCACACCATCGAAGACGATCCCGAAGTGCTCGACTTGGCCGCCAAGGCTGGTGCATGGTATGTCTACCAAGCTGTTTATGACACCTCCGACTACATCAAGGAACGCGTGAAACGCTATCATGACTATGGCATCGGCGTGGAAGGCACCATCCTCTTTGGCCTCGACAACCAGACCGAAGACGATATCAAGCGCCTCATCGACTTCCTTGGTGAAATCGACCTCGACTTGGCCGAATTCACCATCTTTGCGCCGTTCCCGCACACCAAGGGTCACGACGACCTGTTGCGTCAAGGCCGTATCTTCGACTTCGACTGGGACCACTACAACGCCGGTCAGGTGGTGTATCAGCCCAAGCACATGTCGCCCGAAAAGCTGCAAGACCTCTATGAATATGCTTGGAAGAGCTTCTATGCCTCTGAGACCCAGGAATCCAAGATGTTCCGCCTGTTCTGCAACGTGGCTTTGCGTGAGATGGAAGAAGGCACCTACCGTCCGCGCGACCGTAAGTTGATCAACAAGTCGTTCGGCCGCGATGTGGACCGCAGCAAGCGCAATGTCAACGTTAGAACAGAAAGCCAAAAGCTGGTAATCAAGAATGCCGAATGTTGATAAATTGTCAATTCTCAATTCTCAATTCTCAATTTTGAATAAATGAAAGTATCACCAGAATATTACGATGAGATTTTCCCTTTCAAGGGCGAATGGGACTTGGAATCTACCTGTGGCTTGAAAATCAGGGAAGTGGAAGGCAAGAAATACGTTATCGTCACGGAACTGTACCAAGAAAACCCTGGTACTTCTGTTACCTATGCGGGAAAGAAACTCGCCGACCAGATTTGTGAGGCCAAGGGTCTGAAACTGGAAGACATCGTGTATCTTGAATGTACGCCCAACACCAATTCCAAATTGTCGTTTTATGACGAGGAATATTTCCAAGTGGATTTCTTCGCCGATATGCAACACAAGTATCGCCAACTCTCCAAGGAGGAGGTGATGAAGATTTTGAGCAAGTGATGATCCGTAAAGTATTGTTTTTTGGTCTGTTTTTGTTTTTTATTGGACAAGCCTTTGCCCAAGAAAGCGTCGCTTTGTGGGAAGGTTTTGATGTCAATCATGGCAAGCAAGTCACGCTGACGCCTTATTTGGCCGAGGACAATACAACGGGTATGGCCGTCATCGTTTGTCCAGGCGGCAGTTATTGCTGGCTCGACGAAGAGACCGAAGGTGACGGCGTGGCGCAGTGGCTGCAGAGCAACGGCATCTCGGCCTTTGTGCTGCGTTACCGTGCCATCGGTTTTGGCGCCTATTTCTGGCATCACCGCATCATTTTTCGCGGTAAGCAATATCCTGACATGATTACCGATGCGCAACGCGCCTTGCAATGGGTGCGCGAACATGCCAATGAGTACCAAATCAACCCCGACATGGTGGGAATGATGGGCTTCTCGGCAGGAGGTCATCTGGTGATGTCGGCGGCTTGTTTCAATGAATTCGACTATTTGAAAGCGATAGGTATCGACACCAAAGTTAGCCTCAAGCCCACCTTCGTGGCTCCCATCTATCCCGTGGTGACCATGCGTGAACCTTATGTCCACAAGCGCTCACGTAGGGCCTTGCTCAGCGAGAAACGCCATCATAACCCGACGATGATAGACTCACTCTCGCTGGAATGCCATATTCCTGCCGACTGCCCGCCTGTCTTTCTGGTCAATTGCGTCGACGACCCCATAGTGGAATACCACAATTCGATTTTGCTGGATTCCGCCCTGACAGCGAATCATGTCAACCATCGTTACATCCAATACCAGACGGGTGGACACGGTTTTGGTGCCAGCGAAGAAAAAGGAACGGCAGAATGCCGCCAATGGAAAAACGAGTTTTTGAAGTGGATCAAAGAAGTGTTTTAATATGATGAATACTAACGACATAGAGTATAAATCCGTAGAAGAAATCAAGGCCTATCAAGAGCAACTTCTGCAAGAGGCTTTGGTATATCTGCAAGCCCATTCGCCGTATTACCAGCGGATGTTTAAGAGCTATGGCATCCATATCGACAAAATCCAACACATTGAGGATTTGGTGAAGATTCCGTTCACCGAGAAGAAAGACTTGCAACTGTTCAATGACGAGTTCCTCTGCTGTCCGAAAGACAAGGTCATCGACTATATCACCACTTCGGGTACGCTTGGCGACCCTGTCACTTTTGGCTGTACGGAGAAAGACCTGCAGCGCTTGGCATATAATGAGAAGAAGTCTTTTGAATGCGCTGGCGTGAAACCTGGCGATGTGGTGCAGCTGATGACCACCCTCGACAAGCGTTTCATGGCGGGACTGGCTTATTTCTTGGGTTTGCGTGAACTCGGCGCTGGCGTCATCCGTGTGGGCAACGGCATCCCTGAGCTGCAATGGGACACCATACGTCGCATCAAGCCCGACACCATCATGTGTGTGCCTTCGTTTATCTTGAGGTTGATAGAATATGCCGAGGAGCACAACATCGACTACAAGAGCAGCAGCATCCGCCGTATCATAGGCATCGGTGAGGGCTTGCGCGACCAGAACTTCGAACTCAACCTCTTGGGCAAGAAGATCAAGGAGAAATGGGATGTGCAGCTCTTTGCCACCTATTCCTCGACGGAAATGGGCGCCACCTTCTCGGAGTGTGAGTACGGTCTCGGTGGCCATGTCCACCCCGAGCTTATCATCGTTGAAATCATCGGCGAGGATGGCCTGCCCGTTCCCGATGGGCAGCCAGGCGAAATCGTGGTCACCACCCTTGGCGTGGAAGGTATGCCGCTGCTGCGTTTCCGCACGGGCGACATCGCCGCGAAGATCATTGACCAATGCAAGTGCGGTCGTAATTCATACCGTCTCACGCCGCTTGTGGGTCGTAAGAACAACATGATCAAGCTGAAAGGCACAACGCTTTACCCGCCTGCGATCAACGACGTGCTCGACAATACGGATTTCGTTGAAAACTATGTCATAGAAGTGCGCCAAAGTGAAGCCGGCACCGATGATGTCGTAGTGAAAATCGGCTTAAAATATGAGCCTGACTTCGACGTGGTCAAGATATTGAAAGACAGCTTCCGCTCACGCATTCGTGTGGCACCGCAAATCGAGGTGCATCCTGTGGAAGAGATACAAAAGATCAATTTCCCCGCCAAGACCCGCAAACCTATTAAATTCATCGATTTAAGGAACAAGTAATGGCCGATTTCGACGACATCAGACCCTTTAATGCGGATGAGATTCCTGCAGCGACGCAACGCATGGCCGACAGCGAGGTGATTCCCGCCATCGCCCAATATCTCGGCGTACCCGCCGAGGCGCTTCGCGAACGCATCCGCGGCATAAAGACCCTGAAAGAATTCCAATTGGGTCTGCTCAAAGAGGTGATTGAGACTTTGTTAAAAAAAACCACCACAGGTTTTGACTGGTCGGGGTTGGAGAACATCAACGAGAAAAAGCCTTATCTTTTCGTTTCCAACCACCGCGACATCGTTCTCGATGCCATGTTTTTGCAGTACATCCTGAACGAGGTGGGGCAAAACACCTGTCAGATCACCTTCGGCAGCAACCTGATGTGCCATCCTTTTGTTATCGATTTCGGTAAGGTCAACAAGATGTTCCGTACCGAGCGTGGCGGCACACCCAAGGAATTCTACAACAGCATGTTACACATGTCGGAGTATATGCGTCATGTCATCACGGAGGAAAACGAATCCGTGTGGATTGCGCAGCGCAACGGCCGCACCAAAGACGGCAATGACGCGACAGACCCCGCCATCATCAAGATGTTTGGCATGAGTCGTCGTGACGACCGTGTGGTGTCGTTGGCAGAGCTGAATATCGTGCCCGTGGCGGTGTCCTACGAATGGGAGTCGTGTGACAAACTCAAGACTTTGGAATTGTATCTTACCCGCAAAAATGGGCATTACGAAAAGAAGCAGGGCGAGGACCTCAACAGCATCCTGACGGGCATCATGCAGCCGAAGGGCCATGTGCATTTTCATGTCTGTCCAAGGGTCACAGAGGATGATCTGAAGGCATTGAACGACTGCCCCTCAGGCGAGTTCTATAAGCGTGTGGCCGAGCTGATGGACAGCCGTATCAATCCGCATTTCTATCTCCATCCAAATAATTACATTGCCCACGACCTTCGCAGCGGAACCACGACCTATGCCGAACATTACACCGCTGAGCAAAAGGCCGCCTTCCTTAAATACATGGATTGGATGAATGAGTATCCAGACATGAATCGCAAAGAGTTGGAGGAAATCTTCTTGGGCATTTATGCTAACGCTGTGGATGCGAGAAGATAATTCTTTCTATCTTTGCACGGAATTATATTGAATATGGGAAACAATCTTCAGATTAATAAAGCCTCGCAATGTGCCGTCATCGGACACGGCAGCTGGGCAACGGCTCTTGTCAAAGTGTTGACAACGAACGAGTTGTCGGTAGGATGGTATGTCCGCAATGCTGAGGTGCTTGAGTCATTGCGTGTCGATGGCCGCAATTGCCGTTATCTCTCTGAGATAGATTTCGACATGAACCGTATTCGTGTTTCCGACGATTTGAATACCATCGTTACCGAAGCGGACATCCTCTTCTTGGTGACTCCAGCGGCTTATTTGAAGTGCTATCTTTCCGATTTGCATGTTTCCTTGGAAGACAAAATGGTGGTTTCGGCAGTGAAAGGCATTATCCCTGGTGATAATCAGTTTGTTACCGACTATTTGAAACAGCATTATGGTCTTTCCGATTCACAGTTGTGTTTTGTTTGTGGTCCTACGCACGCCGAAGAGGTGGGACACGGACAACTCACCTATCTGACCTTGGCTTGTCGCGACGTGATTAACACCCGCGTTGTCGGCGAAAAGCTGAAAACTCCCTTCGTGAAAATCAGTTGCCAAACGGATATCAATTATTTGGAGCATTCTTCCGTGTTGAAGAACATCTATGCCGTCGTGGTGGGCATCGCTGTGGGCATGGGTTATGGCGACAACTTCATCTCCGTCTTGGTGTCGAACTGCATCAAGGAGATGTACTATCTCTTGGATCCACAGAGCGTCAACGACCTCACCAAGTTTGCCCCGTCCAACTTTTTCGGCGACCTGTTGGTATCGTGCTATTCGAGCCACAGCCGTAACCGTCAGCTGGGTGTGCTGATAGGTAGGGGCAATACGGTGAAGACCGCATTGAACGAGATGACCATGGTGGCCGAAGGCTATTTTGCCTCCAAGTTGGTGGCCACACTTACCGCTGAGCAACGTAAGCAGATGCCTGTTGCCGAAACAGCATACGGAATCCTTCATCAAAACCTTCCTGTTAGAAAGGCGATGAAGGATTTGGAGGATCTGTTAAGATAAAAACCGTTATTTCTTCAACAGGAAATACAATCCCGCGATAATACCGACAGCAATCAAGATGGCGATGATGACGCGCCATGCCGAGACAGGAGCCTTGCCGCCCACCTTGCCGGTCTGACCGTTCACTGCGAACTGATACACTTTATCCTTATACTTGAACGAGGAAATCCATGTCGGCACAAGGAGGTATTTGTATGTGATGTTGCTGTAGATGGTCGAGAACTTCACCGAGTCGGAGCGGTTGGCGCGCCAGTGTCTGCGGACATAGTCGGAGATGCTGGAGTGCAGCCTTGATTGGATGGTCTTTTGTGCTGATCCCCAACCTTCTTGCAGGCCAATGGAATAACGCTCAGCAATGAAGCCGGCCACCACTTGCGGGGAGTAGGGTACAAGCTTCGAGAAGTCGAAAGGCTCGCAAGCCTTCACGCCCGAGTTTTCCTGGCGTTTCGAAGCCATCACTGTCACGTCGTCGAAGAACTCTTGATACACTCCACTGACGCGATACCAACTGGTTTCAGTACGACTATGGCCATCCTTGTCTTTCACCGTTTTGTCGAAACCGGCGCGGGCGGTAAAGTTAGAAGTGGTCTGTGCATCGTAGGTCCAATAGGGGAGATACACGCCCTGGAAGGCCTCGGGAGAGGCGTTCTTCTTGGCTTGTTTCGGAGCGAACCATTTCTTCTTGAGCCAATTGGTGAAGCGCTCGCCGGCTTGGCTTTTGGTGATGGCAAACGGACAAACGGCGCCAGGGGCTATGGTGTTGTCGTTGCCCGCGGGCATCACGCTGGTGGAGCCGCAGAAGGGGCATACGGCAGCGGTTTCGAGGGCATCGTAAATAGTGACAGCACCGCATTGCTTGCATTGCACCGACTTTTTCTGTTCACCCCAGTTAAAGCTCTCGGTGTGAAGTGCCGAATCGAAGTCCATCTCACAGATTTCGTTGCCATCTTCGGGTTTTGGGAGTTCGCATGAGTAGCCGCAATAGTCGCAGTGCATCTGTCCCGAAGCCGGGTCGAAGGTCACAGTGGCACCACAGTTGGGGCATTTTTTATCCGTCTCTTTCTCGGTTCTTTCCGATAAGATTTGTTCGTCTTGATCGTAGTATTCTGACATAGTTATGTTGTTTTATTGAATTCTTTGTGGCTGCAAAGATAGAGGTTATGGATGGATGTGTCAAGAAAAACGGCAAAAACCTTTTTGAACAATGATAATAATTCCTATTTTTGTCCCCAAAGTAATAAACAACGTGTATATGAACAGAAAAGCGCTACTATTTTTCATTCTAGCCTTAGTGATTTCGCCTTTTGCCGTTTTGGCCCAAGCCATTACGGTGACGGGTAAAGTCATTTCAAGCGATGATGGCTACGGTTTGCCCGGCGTCACTATCCAGGTGAAAGGCACCACCACGGGTACCGTGACCGACATCGACGGCAACTATTCTCTTAATGCCGACAGCCAGGACGTGTTGGTTTTCAGTTTTGTTGGATACAAGACGAAGGAAATCGCCGTGAAAGGCAAAAACAAGATCAATGTGACACTTGAAACCGACGCCCAGATGCTTGACGACGTGGTGGTCACCGCCCTCGGCATCAGACGTCAGAAGCGAGAGCTGGGCTATGCCACAGAGGAAATCGTCGGCGATTTGATTGCCAAGTCGGGCTCAGGCAGTGTCATCAGCGCCTTGAGTGGACGCTCTGCAGGTGTCCAGATCATCAACCCCAATGGCGTAGATGGCGGCTCTTCACGTATCACCATCCGTGGCAACAACAGTATCTTGGGTGACAACCAGCCGCTCATCGTCGTCGACGGTGTGCCGATGACCAACGAAGGTGGCGTCACCTCATGGAGCGGTGGTCGCGACTGGGGTACCGCACTCAACAATATCAACCAGGAGGATATCGAGAACATCGACATCCTGAAAGGCCCCACGGCGGCAGCCCTGTACGGCTCACGAGGCGGCAATGGCGTGGTGCTTATCACCACTAAGAAAGGCTCGAAACAACGCGGCCTCGGCATCAGCTATTCAGCGGGTTTCAAGATCACCACACCCTATCTCTATCGTGAAGTGCAAAACAAATATGGCGCTGGTGGCCCCATCACCTTCCACACGCCGACACTCACGCCGATAGAAGGAATGTACGACGCCAATGGCAACCAAGTCTATGAATACCCGGGCATCTATAGCGTCGACAACGGCCCGGCGGGCGAGCCTACCAACACCACCTTTGGCTATTATGGCGGTGCTCAGAGCTGGGGTCCCGAGATGAACGGAGAGAGCGTCCTATGGTGGGATGGCGTGGTGCGTGATTATTCACCCCAACCCGACAATTTGAAGATGCTTTTCAAGAACGGCCACACGATGAACCACAACGTCGCCTTCCAAAATGCCGGCGACTTCGGTAGTGTCCGCGTGTCCTTCACCGACTCGCGTACCGACGCCATCATCGACAACTGTAATCTGAGGCAGACCACGGTCAACGTGGGTACTTTGATCAATGTATCCGAAAAGATCAAGGTCGACGTGGCCTTCAACTATTTGGACTACCATCGCCTCAATTCCCCGGAAATCGGCGAGTCGAACAGCAACTTCAACAAGGGCTTGCTCTACAGCTGGCCCCGTAGCTGGAAAGGCCTTGAGGTCACATCCTATGAGAACGAAGACGGCACGATGAACCAATTCGATGGTTATCCTTACATGTACATCTACAACAGTACCTTCTGGACGTTTTACAACAATAACACCACCCTCGACCGTGACAAGATGTACGGTTCGGTGCGGTTGCTCTACGACGTGACGCCGTGGCTCACTGCTAGTGCCAAGGTTGCCTTGGACTGGACCGCAGACAACTTTACCACCACGCACAAACCTACCACCATCGACGGCATTGCGGGAGGCTATTACTCAAAGAGCAAGTCCAGCTCGCTCACCCGCGACATGGACTTCCTGCTTACCGCCTACAAGGATAAACTGTTCGGTTCCAAGTTCAACGTGCGCTTCTCGGTGGGTGGCGAGCAGTATTACGGTTACCGTGACGGGTTGAGTGGCACCTCTGGTCAATGGGCCTATGCAAACCTTTACACCATCAACAACTACTCCAACGCTACGGAACGTACCTTTGGCGAGTCAAGGTGGGAGAAGCAAGTCAACTCGGTTTATGCCTTCTTCAACCTCAGCTACAGCGACTGGATTTTCTTGGATGTGACAGGCCGTAACGACTGGTCGTCGACCTTGCCCATCACCAACAACTCCTACTTCTATCCTTCGGCCACCTTGAGTTTTGTGCCCACTTCGGCCTTCAAGAACTGGAACTGGGGTCCGGTGAATTACCTGAAGTTGAGAGGTTCGTGGGCCATGACCGCCAGCGACACTGAGCCCTATCAGCTGACTTACACCTACAGCACCGGTAGCTTCGGCCACCAGCTGTCGGCGACCTTGCCGTCCACGGTGCCGCCTTTGGAGCTGAAGCCCCAGCGTCAGCGCAGCTATGAAATCGGCTTTGACCTCGGACTGGGTGCCCGCTTCAACATGGACTTCACCTATTACGACATCTATTCTTGGGACCAGATTCTTTCTTCACCGCTTGCGCCTTCGTCGGGTGCCAACAACGTGACCATCAACACGGGTGTGGTGACCAACAAGGGCATCGAGGCCATCATGACCTATGATATCGCCCAAGGCAAAGACTATGGCGTTCAGGTGGGCTTGAACATCGCCCGCAACAAAAACAAGATCGTTGATTTGGCTGGCTCCAACATGTATCTGCTCTCTGAGATTTGGGGCTCCAACGGTCCTGCCGTTGCCGTTGAGGAAGGTGAGGAATACGGCACCATCTACGGATGGGATTACGTCTATCAGTACACGATGTCCGACGGCACCGTCGTCGGGCCATTCTATGACGAAGACGGCAATCCAATGCCCTTGCTCAACGAGACGGGTACCACCTATCTGAAGACCGACAACCGTGTGCCGATAGGCAACTGCGCTCCTCTGGTGACTGGCGGTATCAATCTTAGGGCTTCTTATAAGAACTGGTCACTCTACGCCTTGGTCGACGCCAAGTTGGGAGGTCAAATCTATTGCGCTTCCTACGTGGTCGCCATGCAGACGGGTCAAAGCCTCGAGACGCTTTATGAGCGTGACGGCAACGGCCTGCCGTATTACGAGAACGGTGAATTCCTTGGCAACTACGGTGTCATTCTGCCCGGCTATTGCATCAACACCGAGACAGGCGAAGCCGTTGAAAACGACCATGTGGTACATTACCTTTACAAGTATATGCCCAACTACGGCGGCTGGGGCAACATCCTCAGCACCCCAGGTATCGTGAACAACACATGGGTCAAGTTGCGTGAGCTGTCGCTTACCTATGACTTCCCGCGCAAATGGCTCGACAAACAGAACCTCTTCAAGCAGGCCTCCATCTCGTTGGTGGGTCGCGACCTGTTCTATATCTACAAGACCCTGCCCGACAACATCAACCCCGAAGGCACCCAAGGCTCGGGTAACGCCCAAGGTCTCGAGTACGCCTCTTATCCCGGCTCAAGGTCGTTTATGCTCTCACTCAAAGTCAGTCTCTAAAATCGAAATACCATGAAAAGATATATTCTCATCCTCTGTGCGGCGACCTTAGCTTTCGCCTCGTGCACGAAGAACTTCGAAGAGATGAACCAAGACCCGTTCTCGCCTACGGGAACGACCATAGAAGCGTTGTTCAACGGCGTGGTACAGTCCATGCAACAGAGCATGAACGAACAGTTCTACCTGCAAAACGAGATTTGGTATCCCGAAACCGAACTCGGCGCCTTGACCTCTGAAGCTTGGGGTAACTCGCAAATCGGAACGTCTAATGTGTGGTCGGACTATTATCTCATGTTGGCCAACATCCGTGAGTTGGAAAAACGTTTTGATGAATACGTGGAGACCCAAAACGACACGGCTGTATGCGACAAGGTACGCGCCCAACTCAACATCCTGAAGGCCTATCAGACCTTTAAAGTCACGGATATCTTTGGTGACATGCCTTACACCCAGGCTGGCCGCATCTGGGAAAACGCCTCTTCACAGGCCACCATGAAACCAGAATGGGACACCCAGGAAAGCATCTATAAATCGCTTTTGGACGAGCTGGCATGGTCACGCAACGTGTTGCATGCCGACTCCCTAACCACCCCGAATGGCAACGAATACTATAAGCTGCCTTACGACGTGCTGCTCAACAACGACTATGTGCTTTGGGCCGAGTTTGCCAACTCGCTCATCTTGCGTCATGGCTTGCGCATGTATGACAAGGATCCGGAATTCGCCACCCCTCTGTTGGTAGAGGCATACAACTATTTCTATACTAAGATGAGTTCTTCAGGTGGCGGAGCAACGGGCGGAGCCATCTGCTTATGGCCCAGTGTGTTGGGTACCAGTTGGGACACCAACTGGTCGTTCCGCGAGCACAAGCACCTCCGCATGGGCGAAACGATTTGGAGTTGTCTCTCTTCAACCGACGATATGGACGGCAGCGGCATCTTCGACTATCGCACCTTCCTCTTCTTCGACACGAGTCACAAGACCGACAGCTTCCCTGACGGCGCCTGGCGGCCCTATCCACAGATTCGTACTCTTGAGACGCCTACTGAGGGCGGTTCGCCATACGCTCAAAGCCGCGACGGCAACTATGCCTTCAAAGGCCCATCGTGCCTTTATTCGCCCTTCAACTACTATCTTACGCGTGATGAGAAATATGTGCCTCAAATCTTTGTCACCTATGCCGACGTGCTCTTCATGAAAGCCGAGATTGGCGCCCGTGGCATTGGTGGCATCGCCCTCTCGGGCATGGAGCTTGACCAGATGGTCTTCCAAGGCGTCTACCAATCGTGTATCTTCTGGGCGCACATGCCGCAAAACACGAACCGTTGGAGCTATTTATATCCGCAGTACACCAGTTTTGTCGGCAATTCGGACGTCTGGTCGTTGGGTCAGAGGATGACTTCCAATGTGATGAACAACGCCGTGTATATGAACTTCGATTTCGACTATTCGAATGAAGCCTATCTGGATCTCATCTACCAGCAACGCTGGCTTAACCTCTTCCGCCAGCCGTGGGAGGCTTGGGCTTTGGCACGCCGCACCATGGCGACCCCCACTACCACCAACCACGCCAAGCTGACCTCCTTCCGCATGGAATATCCTCAGAAAGAAATCGAATACAATTATGAGAATTATACCGCACAGCTTGCCCGAATGTCGCATGGCGACACGAGGCAGACAAAGGTATGGTGGATGAATTAACCGTAGGGGCAGACCTGTGTGTCTGCCCTAAACAAACACAGAATAAAAATTCAAAATCCTAATACAATGAAAAAGATATTCTTATTCCTTACCATGATGCTAGTGAGCATTGGGCTGATGGCCCAAGTTGAAAAGATCTTTAATTTCAACGATTATGAATTCGGGGAGAATCCCAACCATCTCCTCAATGGTCAGGACGGCTGGTATGTCCGTATTCACCATGCAGGCAATGGTGCTTTCACACCTATGTATACCGATTATATGGGTCATTTCTGGGGCACGACACCACCAACTCCGACAGCAGATGAGACCATCGGCGTGTTTTCGGATGCCTCTGGTACCGCTTTTGGCGATATTGCCACCCATGACATTACCCAATATGGTTTCGACTTCTCCAATGGCGGTGTCATTGAGATTGAATGTGACATGTTGCGCGAGTGGTGGGGCGATTTATTCGGCATCGGTTGTGACGGCAATGGCGACGGCTCTGTCCTACCTCCTTTTACCGTGGCTCCTCTCTTCCCTGGCCAAGATCACAGGATGTGCGAACCCCTCTATCCTGATATAAACAGCACTTCTCTGGATGGCGGAGTCTATATGCTCCTCACGGGAAGCCATGCGACAGACCCCTATTTCCAATGTGGCGTGGTGTTGCCAGGCAATACTATGGCTTGCGATTTTGAGCCATTATGTCCAGAAAAGGAATGGGCTCGTTGGAAAATCTCCATTGACCTTGATGCCAACAATGGCGCCGGTGCCGTCACCCTTTATGTGATGAACGATGTGCCCAATGGTGAGTGGGAAACTGTGCCAGAATGCCAAGGCGTCAATGCGGGTCTGACCCCGGGTAGTGGCGACAAATTCGACCCCGCCACATGGCATTACATCTATATGCTTAATAGCGGTTGGGGTGGTTTCGACAACTTTGCCGTGCGCCATTTTCCTGGCGGACTTGCAGCTCAGTTTATTGATTTCGCCGATGTTCCAGATCAATTGGTCTATAATGAACCTATTACACTCCAAGCAACGGCAACTTCGGGTCTTCCTGTGACTTTCGAAATCGTACAAGGCCCTGCTACCATCGAAGGCAACGTTCTCACTCTTACCGGTGAAGAAGGCGCCGTAAAAGTGCGTGCCTCACAGTCTGGCGATGGCACGCAATGGCAGCCCGCCCCTGCAGTGAATCGTTCTTTCTATGTCGTCGACCCCGAGAATTATGTGCCCGAGATTACCATCCGTCGTCCTTACGAAGGCACCAAGGTGTATATGCCCGACTTCGAGAACCCCGTCATGATTGTGCTGAGTGCCTATATCGATCACGCCAATGCCATTAAGTTTGAGCAGGTGAAATGCAACGTCGACGGACAGGAGCTGTACTTGAAGACAGACTATCCCGACAACCCCAATAACGGCTATTGGTACACCACTTGGACACCCTCTGGCGAAGGTACCTACAACATGACCGTGTCCATCACCCAAACGGGCGGCAAGGTCACCACGGCATCCAACACCTTTGAGGTGACCACCAACTACAACGACATGGTGGTTTCCGCGATGAATGGAGAGATGGTGTCATCTACCTCGCAGTTTACCGACTACGGAGAATACGCCTTCCCGACGCATGTCAATGCTTTCAATGCCATCAACTTGCATTATGAGCATAACTGCGTGAACGGCGACTGCAACGATTTTGACCACATCAGCTATGTCCGTGTGAAGAACTACCGTGGCGAATGGGTGGAACTCTGCCGCTATATCACCCCCTTTGGTGTGCAATGCGTTGATGATCTGGATGTGACCGACTATACCTCCGTGCTGCAGGGTCTCGTCGAATTTGAATTCTATAGCGAACAGTATGGTGTTGGATCGGGCTATAACCCCACCGCCATTTTCGAATACACCAAAGGCAAGCCGGATTATCCTTACGTGGACTTACAGGAGATTTGGTACGGCAACTATGCCTTTGGCGATTACTCCGACCTTTGCCCCATCCCAACCCGCAATGTCAAATTCGACCCCTGTGTTGAAAAGGCCAAACTGCAAATCACCACTTCGGGTCATAACTGGAGCGATACGGGCCACGGAGCATACAATACCGGCAATGCCGCTGAGTTCTACGAAGCCACACATAACATCAATATCAATGGTGCCACGATTTACACACAGCATCTGTGGGAAGCCTGCGCGCCCAACCCCGCGGGTTGTCAGCCTCAAGCTGGCACATGGACTTATGCCCGTGCCGGTTGGTGTCCTGGCAGCATGTCTATGGTATGGAACTACAGCCTCGATGAGTATCTTGCCGACGGCGGTGCTGACTTGCTCTATGAATTCGACCCGACCTATGTTGACCAATGCCATCCCAACTATCCCGACTGCGTGAGTGGCCAGAACAGCTGCCCTGATTGTGACAACACCAGCAACCCAATATTGAGGGTTTCCGGTAAGGTGGTGACTTATAGCAACAACACCGACATCCTGACTGAAGTTCCAGAGTTGCCCGATGTCGACGCAGAGCCGTTCCAAGTGACCATCACCCCCAATCCTGCAAGAGGCCAAATGACCATCACCACAGACTACGAAAAGGGTAAAGCCAGCATCGTCATCATCAATTCACAAGGCGTCAAAGTGCGTGGCTTCAGCATGAAAGGCTCAACCACCATTGACGTCAGCGACTTGCCGTCGGGCGTGTACTTTGTCCATGTCATCGGTGGCCAGGTGGTGACAAGAAAGGTGATCATCCAACACTAAGAACAAGGATAACATACCGAAATAATTTGTATTTTTGCCGCCGATTTTAAAAGATGCAAAACGGCGTTTCGACAGACTCAACGACCTAAAGGGTCCCTGAGCTTGTCGAAGGGCCTGTGTCAAAGAATTGATTTAACAAATAATCAGTATGAAAGTAGCAACATTATTAGGCGAACGTTTCAAGAAAGCACCGGCCGACTGCGTTTTCGACAGCCAGGCGCTGATGGTGCGTGGTGGATATATCAAGTCGGTGGGAACAGGTTTGTTCTCTTTCTTTATGCCAGCCAAACGCATCGCGAAGAAAATAGAAAACATCATCCGTGAGGAGATGGACCGCATCGATGGTCAGGAAGTCATGTTCCCCGTCGTGATGCCAGGAACGTTGTGGCAGGAGTCGGGACGTTACACGAGCATCGGCTCGGAGCTGCTCCGCTTCAAGGACCGCAATGGCATTGACATGGTGCTAGGTATGACTCATGAGGAAGCCGCCGTTCAGCTGGCCCGCGACGCCGCGAAGAGTTACACGCAGTACCCCTTCATGATCTACCAGATCCAAACCAAGTTCCGTGACGAACCCCGTTCGCGTGGCGGCTTGATCCGTACGCGTGAGTTCACGATGAAGGATGCCTATAGTTTCCACACCTCACAGGAGGACTTGGAGCAGTACTATGCCAAGGCCTATCACGCCTATGACCGCATCTTCGCCAGAGCCGGCGTGCCGCAAGTCGTGGCCGTGAAGTCCGACTCGGGCATGATGGGTGGTCGCGTGTCGCATGAGTTCATGCTGCTCACCGACATTGGCGAAGACACCATCGTCATTTGCCCCGAATGTGGCTACCGCTCCAACAGTGAAGCCGCCGATTGCATCGTCCACAACGAGGAATACCCCATCGAGCCTTTGGAGGAGGTCTACACGCCCGACCAGAAGACCATTGAGGAAGTGTGCAACTTCCTGCACAAATCGCCCCTGCAGTCATGCAAGGCCGTTTTGTACCAACGCAATGTTGACGACAGCCTGGTCATCGTCTTCCTGCGTGGCGACCTCGAGGTGAACGAGACGAAACTCCGCAACCTCCTTTGTGCTGAAGTGCATCCTGCTACGGTTACCCCTGAGATGGGTGTCTGTGCAGGCTTTATTGGCCCCAAGGGCTTGCCCGAAGGCATCACCGTGGTCTATGACGAGTCGCTGAAGACCTTGAACAGCTTCGTGGCGGGTGCCAACAAGGAGAACTACCACTACAAAGGCATGAACATGGCCCGCGACCTTGGCGAGGTGAAGTACGACAGCGTGGCCAAGGCCACTGCTGGCGGCATCTGCCCCGTGTGCGGCAAGCACAGCATCACCATTAGTCGTGGCATCGAGGTGGGTAACATCTTCCAGCTCGGTACCAAGTACACCGAGTCGATGAACATGCAATACCTCGACAGCGACAACACGCTGAAATATCCCATCATGGGCTGCTACGGCATCGGCGTGGGACGTTTGATTGCCTCGGTCTGTGAGGTGAGCCACGACGACTACGGTCCGATTTGGCCTATCACCATCGCCCCATGGCAGGTGCAAGTATGTGCCTTGCGTGTCGCCGACGAGAACGTGCGTCGCGTAGCCGACAAGATTTACGAAGACCTGAAGAAGGCTGGCGTGGAGGTCATTTACGACGACCGCAACATCAGCGCTGGTGTGATGTTCTCCGATGCCGACCTGCTGGGTGTGCCGCTGCGCATCGTGGTCAGCCCAAAGACATTGGAACGCAACGCCATCGAGTTCGTCTCGCGCGACAAGTCGTTCAAAGCCGACCTCAACCCCGACAATTTCGTTGAGGAGGTGAAGGCCAAGATTAATGAGATGATTGCGGCGCTGACACCGAACGATTAATACATGTAGAGACGGTGCATGCACCGTCTCTACCGTATTTGCTAAAAAAATCCCGCAGATTATTCTGCGGGATTTTTTTCTACCTCAAGGATTTCCACCTTCTTGTTCTTTCGGAACCATTCCGTGATGTCCTTTACACGTCCATCGGCAAGACGTTTCATCATTCTTTGGTTGGTGGTGGCGCTGTCCAAGGGGCCTAGTTCGGCAATGTAGCGACCCACTTTGATGTAGTCAAAATGGTCGGTTGGCACATTTTGTGGCAGGTCGTTCTTGCCTGAATACCACGCCGCTTTTAGGTTGGTGTATTTGGTTTTCAGTTGTTTGGCAAGGTCAGAGACCTCCTTGGGTTCAGCGTCGCCGCCCATAAAACACACGCAGGTGATGCCCGACTTATACTGTGTCACCAGATTCTCCAACTCCTCCATATCCAGGTTCTTACCTACGTTGTCCCATAGATATGTGCTATGGCAACCAGGGCATTGGTTGGGGCAGTTGGTGATATTAATGGCCAGCGTCACCTCGTCAGGAACTTCCTGGAAGACGATATCAAAATTGGCGTATTTTAGCATCTGTCTATCTCCATTTTTCCATAGTGACGGCGGGCGGCTTCTTCCTGTCGTGGCTCGCTGAAATTGCTGACGCGCTTCAGGTAACCGATGATGCGGGTCAGATAGTCGATGTTGTGGCTGTGGCACTCGGGGCATTCCTTAAGGTAACGCTTGTCGATGTGGCCGCAGTCGTTGCAGATCGTGTTCGGGATGTTGAAGGTGAAGTAGTTGCAGCCTTCACGGGCAGCCACACGCAGCAGCTGGCGGTACTGGTCCTTAGTGAGGTGTTCCTCTAAGTTGCAGTGCAGCGCCGAGCCGCCGGTGAGGTGCTTGATGTACTTCTCGCCGTGGAGACGGAACTTGTCCAGCACATTGGTGTTCGGGTCTTCCACGATGTAGAAGTAGCTGTTGTAACAGTCGCGGTGCACCTCATAGCCATCTTCCTTGTCCCACTTCGCATGCTTGACGCCGACGTTCTCTGCTGGGATCATCTCGCAGTTGAACATCAATCCGTCTTGCTTCGAGTAGTACTTCTTGTTGTAACGCTCGATGAGGCCGAGTACATCCTGGACGAATTTTTCGTATTCCGGATTGTCCGAAATCTTGATTTTCAGGAATTCAGCGGCTTCGACGAGGCCATTCACGCCGATGGTGAGGTATTGGCGACTGAGGTTGATGTATCCAGCGTCGAACAGCGGCAACATGCCTTTGCTTTGCAGGTCCTTCAGGTTCTCGTTGTAGCAGATCTGTACCTTGTGGCAAAGGTCAACGATTTCCTCGAGGAAGGTAAGGTAGTGCATGTTGTTGCGTGCGGCATACTGGATGCAACGGTTCAGGTTGATGGTCAGCACGCTCTTCGAGCCTGTGGATACGCCACCGGCGCCGAGGGTGTAGCTGAAGCCGTTGTCCTGGATTTCGTTGCGGAGGCGGCAGCACGACGACAATGAGTCGGCATTGTCGCTAAGGTAGGTGAAGAAAGAGTGGCCTTCGGAATACATCTCTGCAGTGAAGTCACCCCATTCCTTGTCGATGACATCGCCGTCCTTGGAGAGTAATGCCATCGTTTCCACCGGGAAGGTCAACACGCTCTTCAAACGCTCGGCATTGAACCACTTCATGAAACGCTTTTGCAGCCAACTCAGCGACTCCCAGTCGGGTTTGGTCCCGTCGGGGAAGTAGAAGTTGCCGAACAGCGACTCGAAGTAGTACCTGTCGTAATAAGCGATGTTCCAGAACACCGACTGGTAGTTTCTCGCGCCTGCAGGTTGGTTGAGCGAGTAAACGATTTGCTGGAAGCAGTCGGTGATGACCTTATCGATGGTGCGCGGTTTTAGAGAATGATCAACCACTTCATCGGCACGTTTGTAGTAGTCTGTGCCATAGTCTTTTCCGATGAAATAGTTCATATACATCAGGAACTCCGGCGTGGCACAGGCACCCGACAATTGCGACGATACCATGAACACCATGTTGATAAAGCCGCCGCAGAAGGAGCGCAGCTTGGTGGGGGCGGTGGAATTACCGCCGATGGAGGCTGTACCTTCATTGAGCCAGGGGTACATGGTGATGGAGGCGCAGTAGTTGGCCAGACTGGTCTCGTCGTTCTTGTAAATAAAGTGGTTGTTGAGCAAATAGAGGTAACGGTCTGCAAGCTCCTTGCCGAACAACGACTTGATGCGGTCGGTGAGCAGGCGACGGTTGATACGGATGAAGCTCGACTTGGGCAGCTCACCGATTAATGTGGCGATGTTTTTCTTCTCCACATTGGCGTTGGCGTCGTACTTCGAGCCTGTGGCGGCATTCGAGGCGTTGACGTAGTTGCTCAGGAAGTCGATCTTCTCGCGGATCTCACGGTCTTCGGTATGCTTTTGGCGGTACAGGATGTAGTTTTTGGCTACAGTGTAGTACTGCTCCGCCATTAATGCGGTCTCCACCTGGTTCTGGATCTCCTCGACGGTGATGCCGTTGGTCACACGGACACGGCTCAAGATGCCGTTGAGGTCCTCGTCGGTGGCATAGAATCCCGAAGCGAGAAAGGCCTTGCTGATGGCCACTTTAATTTTGTCAAGAGAGAAGGCTTCCTGCTTGCCATCCCTTTTGGTAATGTACAATCCTCCGTTGCTCATAAAAATGTGCTCGTTATCAATTTAGTTTCTGATTATCAAGGGGTTCCTTGTTTCTTTTGGTGGAAGAAACTTCTTTTGCAAAGGTAGAGTATTTTGGTTTTAACCCACAAATTAATCCTTCACTTTTTTTGTCAACAAAATTATCAACAGGCTAATCAGGTGATTTATTTATCTTTGCAAAAATTTTTGAAATTGTCATGGCAAAGAAGAAAAAAATCGAGAATAAATTGAGCACTTTCACCAGTGTCATCCTGGGCATTTTTGCCGACCAGCCTTTCCGTCCGAAGAACTACAAACAGGTTTGTAAGATTATGGGTATCAAGGACCAGGCGGGGAAGGATGTGGTGTATAATCTCCTCATTGAATTGAAAGACAAAGGTTTGCTGCAAGAAGTTCGTCCCTACAGCTATGTGATGAGCAATGCAGGCATGGCGCAGTTCGGTCCCAAGACGAAGTATGTGGAAGGCACCGTGGAGATGAAGTCGACAGGCAAGGCCTATGTGGTGCGTGACGACGGCGAAGGCGAGGACATCTTCATCGCCGCACACGACACTTACAAGGCGCTGCACGGCGACCGCGTGCGTGTGGCGATGTTCCCCAAGCGCAACAACAGCAAGCCCGAAGGTGAGATTGTCGAGGTGCTCGAACGCCGTCATACCGAGTTTGTGGGCGTGTTGAGCATTACCCATGGCTATGTCTTCGTCCGCCCCGACGTGGAGTGGATGCCGGTGGATATCTTCATTCCTCGTGGCGACCTCCACGGCGCCAAGGACGGCATGAAGGTCATCGTCCACCTCACGGACTGGCCTGATGGCTCGGGTAACCCCTTCGGCGAGATCGTCCGCGTGCTGGGCAAGCCCGGCGAGAACGACGTGGAGATGGAATCCATCCTCGCCGCCCATGAGTATCCCATCGAGTTTCCTGGAGAAGTGGAAAAGGAAGCGGACAGCATCCCTGTCAGCATTCCGAATTCCGAATTCCGAATCCGGAAGGATTTTAGGAAAGTGTTTACCATCACCATCGATCCGGCCGACGCCAAGGACTTCGACGACGCCATCAGCCTGCAAAAATTGCCCAACGGCCATTGGCAAGTGGGTGTGCATATCGCCGACGTGTCGCATTATGTGAAGAAAGGCTCCGCCATCGACCGCGAGGCTCTTGATCGTGGTACCAGCGTGTACCTCGTCGACCGTACCATCCCCATGCTGCCCGAGAAGCTTTGCAACAACGTATGCTCGCTGCGTCCCAACGAGGAGAAGTTGACCTTCAGCGTGGTCTTCGAGATGGACGACGATGCCAACATCTACGACAAGTGGATTGGCAAGACCATCATCAAGTCGTGCCGCCGCTATACCTACGAGGAGGTGCAGACCATGATAGAAGGCGGCCCCGGCGACTACAAGGATGAAATCCTGACATTCAACAGCTTGGCCACTAAACTCCGTGAGAAGCGCATGGCGGCAGGCAGCATTAATTTCCACTCGGAGGAGGTGCGTTTCATCCTCGACGAGAACAAGAAACCCATCGACACCTATGTACGCGTGCAAAACGAGTCGCACGAATTAATTGAGGACTTCATGCTGCTGGCCAACCGCACCGTGGCCGAGACCTTCGGCATGCCTGGCAGCAAATGGAGCAACTACACCTTCGTCTATCGTATCCACGACGAGCCTAACCCCGAGAAACTCAACAAGTTCATGCTGTTGATTTCTCGTTTGGGCTATACCATGAACCTCAGCAACCGCACCACCTTGGTGAACTCCTATAATAAACTGTTCGAGGACGTGGAGGGCAAGGGTGAGAAGAACCTCATCCAGACCGTCGCCCTGCGCACCATGGCCAAGGCCATCTACAGCACCGACAACATCGGACACTACGGCTTGGCCTTCGACTACTACACCCACTTCACTTCGCCCATCCGCCGCTATCCCGACCTGATGGTACACCGATTAATAGAAAGGTATCTCATAAAAAACCAAGGTTCCGTCAACAAGAAGGAATACGAAGAGATGTGTGTCCACGCCAGCGAGATGGAAAAACAGGCCGAGGAGATGGAACGCCAGTCTATCAAATACAAGCAGGCTGAATATCTGCAAGATAAGATCGGACAGGTGTTTGAAGGTTTGGTGTCGGGCGTGAGCAAGTGGGGTCTCTTTGTCGAGCTGAAAGGCAACAAATGCGAAGGCTTGGTGCGATATGAGGATTTGCCCGGCGACTATTACTATCTCGATGACGACAATTTCCGCGTCATCGGACAGGACACAGGGCGCATCATCCAATTGGGCGATGAGGTGCGCATCCGCGTGAAGGCTGTCGACCTCTTCAGGCACAAGATGGACTTCGAGATGCTGGCCGACACATTGCCAACCGCCAAGAGGTCGAAACAGAAGAAACGCTTGTATTAAGAAAAAAATGTACTTTTGCACTTTGAATTAATGCTAAACGATATGAAAAAGAGAATCATATTCCTGTCATTGGCTGCCTCACTGGTTGTTGCCTTGGCATATCTCACGGGTTGCGTCAAGAATTATAGCATCCAAATCTCTACCAACAACCTTTGGTTTGACGTGGAGCAAGGAACACAGACTCTGGAAATCATCGCCAACTGCAAATGGACCGTTATACAATACGATGATGCGGACTGGTACACGATAGATAAGATGAATGGAAAGAACGACGGCACACTCACCATCACTGTCGATGCGATGGATGATGCCGATTACCGGAGTTCGAAATTCGTCATCTCTTCGCCGAGCGGTCACGTGCGTCGAACGATTTTCGTTTCGCAGAACAAGGTGGATGTCTATAGCATGGTGAACAAGGTCTATGGCTGTATGATCGATGAAAGATGGAACACGGACTATTATGGGCAGATGGTTGAAGACTCCTACAAAATCTATGAATTTAATCCTTACGATACCGCCACGGGCTATCTCATGTATTTCTTCGAAAATGGCCAAGGCGTGCAACGTGACCATCATACAGACACTATAGCTTGGTGGTCGTTCACGTATTCTTTTGTTCCGGATAGTCTCATCCTTCATATTGATTTTGAAACCATCGACGGTGCCCCCGAAAGCTACGCGCCTAATGTATTGACCGCTAGCGACTCGCTTTATCGTTTCATGCATGAATTCAAACCCAATTTCTGGGAGCGCGCCGACATGCGCAAGGTGGCAACGATCCAACCTGAGGACAAGGCCATCCTGCGTCAGAAGGCCTCGAAGCGTAGGAAAGGCGAACCGATATTCATTTCGGAATAAAGCATGTCGAAGACGCTGACCCGCTATATTGCTCTCTTTGGCATCGGGTTGTACCTGGTGACACTGGCGGTTGTCAGTCTGGCATTTAGGGAGCATGCCCTGCAGCTGAAATGGATGCTCTGGGGCATCGGCGAGGTGCTGTTTTTCTTTGTGCTGACCGCCATTTTCTATCCCCGATGGAAAAACGACGAAACAAAAAAGTTTTGTCGCAAGGTGTTTTGGACCGCCTTGGCCATCAGGGTGGTGTATGCCTTCGTGATGTGCTACTATTATTATTGGGAGACGGGCATCGGGTTTGAGTATGGTGCTGCCGACAGCATCTGGTATCATCCCACGGCAGTTAATCTTTCGCGATGCGTTCGGGCGGGTCATATCTCATACGTTTTCAAGTTTTTGAATGCCTACACCATGGGCTATTCCGACCAGGGCTACCTGCTTTGGCTGACCTTGATTTACACCATCTTTGGTCGTAGCTGGTTGGTGCCGAGGCTTTTCAAGGCTTTGATGCATGCCTATTTGTGCATCGTGGTTTACAAATTGGGTCAACGTACCTTCGGCGAGCGTACGGGTCGTCTGGCCGCTGTAATGTGTGTCTTCATGCCCATCCTGATACAAATTTGCGGTCTGCACACCAAGGAGGCCGAGATGATTTTCCTTTCCATCTTCGCTCTTGAACGCATGGATTACCTCGTCCGCAGCAAGAAATACACTTTCTGGAACATTTTAGTTCCCATTCTTTTGACAGGTCTGACCTTCGGCTTCCGCACCATCATTGGCATGTGTTTGATTTTTGCGTTCCTGGTCTTTGTATTGCTGTCATCAAAAGACTTAGTGGGCAAAAAAGGGAAAATCATCACTTTAGCGGCCACAATAGTCGTGTTTTTTGCCTTCTTGTTCTCTCCAGTGGGTCGCGAGATGCATATCATCTATCGCTTGAAATTCACAGATTTAAGTTATCAACAGGAAAAATATGCTGCCGAAGGCTTAAGACACAGCGAGTTGGCCCAGAGCTGGATTATGGCCCCAGGTGCTTTTGTACTGCCTTTGGCTCCCATGGTGGAAGAGTCGCCCGACCACAACAAGATGATACACGGCAGTACCTACGTCAAGAACTTCTTGGCTTTCTTCGCGATGTTAGCCATCGTCATTGCTTTCCAACAAAAGAAATGGCGTGATTTCAGCCTCATTGGGGCTTTTGAGTTGTCCTATTTGGCGATGATTATGTTTTCTTTTGCCGCCAACTCGGAGCGCTACCACGAGCCGGCGGTGCCATTAATCGTATTAATGGCGGCGTATGCCATGACGCATACGCGTCGTAAAGACCTGAAACTCTTCTATGTATATTGCGGTGTGCTCTTCCTTGCTTTGCTGGCTTGGAACTGGCTGAAGTTGTCGGCGAGAGGCATGGTGTAAATTTTTTCACACAAAAACCTTTGCAATTCACCAAATAGTTGTATCTTTGCAGCCGCAAAAGGGTACCTTGCCCGAGTGGTTAGGGATCGGTCTGCAAAACCGGGGACGGCGGTTCGAGTCCGCCAGGTACCTCAAAAGCCTGCTGAATTTCAGCGGGCTTTTTTCGTTTTTGTTGATTAATTCAATATTTTTGCAGCCTCAAAACCTTATGAAATGAAAGAAGTAAGAGTCAGATTTGCCCCCAGCCCGACGGGCCCTTTGCACATCGGGGGCGTGCGTACCGCATTATATAACTATCTGTTTGCCAAGAAGAACGGCGGCAAGATGATCCTCCGCATCGAGGACACCGACCAAACCCGCTTTGTGCCCGGCGCCGAGCAATATATCGTTGAATCGCTCGACTGGTGTGGCATCAAGTTCGACGAAAGCGACTACGTGGGCGGCGAATTCGGCCCCTACAAGCAGAGCAACCGCAAACACCTCTACAAGCAATATAGCGACGAGTTGCTGGCCAAAGGCTGTGCCTACATCGCTTTCGACACCGCCGAGGAACTCGACCAATACCGCAAGGAAGCAGAAGCCAACAAGCAGACTTTCATCTACAACTGCCAGAGCCGTAAGCACCTGCGTAACAGCTTGACGATGAGCAAAGAAGAAGTCGACAAACTCATTGCCGACGGCGTGCCTTACACGGTGCGTTTCATGATTCCAGAGGACCGCGAGATCGTCATGCACGACCTTATCCGTGGCGAGGTGAAGGTGCAGACCAACACCCTCGACGACAAGGTGCTGTTCAAGAGCGACGGCATGCCCACGTATCACCTGGCCAACATTGTCGACGACCACCTGATGGAGATTAGTCACGTCATCCGTGGCGAGGAATGGCTGCCTTCGATGCCGCTGCACGTCATGCTTTACGAGGCCTTCGGCTGGGAAGCGCCGCAATTTGCCCACCTGCCGCTGCTGCTCAAACCCGATGGTAACGGCAAACTCAGCAAGCGCGACGGCGACCGTCTCGGTTTCCCTGTTTTCCCCATGTATTGGGTCGACCCGAAGACAGGCGACACAGCTATGGGTTACAAGCAGTCAGGCTATTATCCGGAAGCGTTCATCAACATGCTGGCTTTGCTGGGTTGGAACCCAGGCACCGAGCAGGAAATCTTCACCATGGACGAACTCATTCAGGCTTTCTCGCTGGAGCGATGCAGCAAGAGCGGTGCCAAGTTCAACGTGGAGAAAACCAAGTGGTTCAACCACGAGTGGCTTATGCGCAAATCCAACGAGGAAGTCGGCAAGGACTACCAAGCTTGGCTGAAGGCCGAGAAGAACCTTGACGTAGACCTCGACTTCGCCGTGAAAGTCGCTGGCTTGGTGAAAGACCGCGTCAACTTCGTAAAGGAAATCTGGGACCAGAGCTTCTTCTTCTTCGAGGCACCCACGGAATACGACCCCGTGACGGTGAAGAAACGCTGGAAAGAAAACTCCGCCGAGACCATGCTCAAGGTCAAGGAAGTCATTAATGGCATCGAGCCTTTCACCTTGGCCAACATCGACGAGACGCTCAACAACTGGATCACCACCAACGAGCTCAATATGGGCCTCGTGATGAACGGCCTTCGCCTGATGGTGGTCGGTGCCGGCAAGGGCCCGCACATCGGCGAGATCCTTGAACTTTTGGGCAAGGATGAGACCCTCAAGCGCATCGACGCAGGCGTGAAGGTGCTGGGCTGATGAAAAGCGCATACAAGATTCCCCTTATTGTCCTAGGAGTGGTCTTCGGGCTACTCCTGGTGGCTAACTTTGTGACTGGTCCGGTAGCGAAAAACTATGTGGAAAAGCACGACAACGAACTGCTGGGCCGCGAGGTGAGCGTCAAAAGGGTAGGGGTGAACTTGTTCACTGGAAAGCTGAAGATCAAAGAGTTGACACTTTTCGAGGACGACGACACGACACCGTTTGTGCAGTTTGACCGCTTTGAATCAAGAATACGACTCCGAGACTTGTTGCGCCATCGCCTTTGGGTGAAACACGCCGTGCTCTCTGGACCGAAAGTCAATATAGAACAAGACCGTGACTGGTTTAATTTCAACAGTTTACGTGAACATTTGGCCTCGAGAAAAACAAAGGAATCGTCGGCTGATTTCGGCTTGGTGTTCAATGACGTCACGATAGAAAAAGGTGGTTTCCGTTACGCCGACTTGGCCTTGGGAAACGAGTTCAATCTAAACGACATCGCCCTTAACGTTCCCTCTCTCGACTTGTCAGATTTGAATACCGATGTCGGCCTCGACCTTCGTCTCTCCGACAGTGCTGTCTTGCATACCGACATTAGACTTTCCGATAATGCCAAGAAGTATTGCATCAACTTGAAATTGAGCAACTTGGATATTGAAGTCATCGAGCCATACGTGCAACAGAAATATCCTGTCGATATTGTTGGAGGAACCCTTAATCTTGACGTCGAGGCTCGGGGTTTGACCGACCACATCCTTGATTTCGACATGAAAGGCGACCTGGTGCTCAACAACGTTGCGTTGAAAGACACCGAAGGGAAGTCTTTGGCGGATATCGATTCCGTTTTTGCGAATTTCAACCGCTTGAGTCTGGACGACAGGGAGATGGATTTCAGCAAGCTCATTGTTTCCGGGCTTAAGTTGGATTATGTCATCGATGCGGATAGCATGGCCAACTTTGACTTGGTTTTGGACAGCTATCGCCGTTCGGACAGCCTCAAAATGCTGCTGGATACCGACACGCTTTCCATAGGATTGAAGGAGAAAAAGCCGTGGAAAATCAGCATCGACGACTTGGCTTTGGATGGGTCACAACTCTTCTTTGAGGACCATACCTTGCCCGAAACCTTCCATTACGAAGTGTCGGATATTAATCTGATTTCCAAACACTTCACCCTTGATGGAGAAAATGCCATGCAGCTGCATGCGGCACTCAACACGGTGGGCAAACTCCATCTCAAATGGCAAGGAAGATTTGACGGACGCGACAACCACAACCTGACGCTCATGCTCAGTAACGTGAAAGTCGTCGACTTTTCACCTTATGTCATCCAATGGTTTGGTGTTCCCGTGGAAAAGGGCACCTTGTCCTTCCATAGCCAAAACGTTATTTCCAATGGTAACCTAAATGGCATCAACAAGTTACAGATTGCTGACCCAGAGTTTGGCAACAAGTTGAAGCATTTCCATCCCCGTTTTGAAAAAGTGCCGCTAAGGCTTGGTTTTTATTTGCTTTCCGACAAGCACAACAATGTCAGCCTCGACCTTCCCGTTTCGGGTGACTTGAACGACCCGCATTTCTCCTATCGCAAGGCGCTTGCCAAGGTGTTTTCCAATGTGTTGGCCAAGGTGGCCGCATCGCCTTTCCGCCTGATGACCGACGAGGAAAACAACCTGAAATACATCCCCTTCGACCCCTTGCAGTTTGATTTCACCCCGGAGCAATATGTGATGATCGACAATGTGGTGGCCACATTGCAAAGCCGCTCAGACTTGAGCATCATCCTAGAGGAGCAGGTGCAATACGAAGAAGCTATCAAAGAGCTGTGTATCATGCAGTTGAAACACGAATTTTACTTCTCGGAACATCCCGAAATGAAGCCCTCCGACATGGATTTCCTCACCAACGAAGCCATCCGTTCCATCAAGCTGAACGACAGGGATTTGTGTGAGTATGCTGCCCAGTATTCCAGCAAACACAGGCTGCATTCATCGAAGGATGTGACTTCGGTGGCTTGGGAAGTTTATCATGAGAAATCGGAAAAAATGCTACCCCGGTTGATGGCCAGGCGTAACGAATTGCTATGCGATTACCTTTGGAAAGCCAACGGGCTGTCGCCAAAGCAGATCTCGGTGACGACCATAGACGAAAGTCTGATGAAGTCGTTTGTGAAGCCCTCGCGCTACGAGATGCATGTCTTCAGGTACGAGGACATGGAATAGCCTTATTGCACCACCAAGCGTTGGCTGGAGCAGCCTTTTGCTGTCGTGATATTTACAATGTAAAGTCCTGATGTCAAGTCACTTGTGATGACGGTGCATCTGTTTTCGCCGTGCAGCTCCAATGTCTTGACATGTTGTCCCAAAAGGTTGCAAACCACAATGCGTTGCAGGCCGTCTTCCGCCGTGATGTTGACAGCCTCATGAGCCGGATTGGGGTAAAGCGCCACCTTGGCGGTTTCGTTTTCAGGCACGTTGTATTTGTTCAGTCCCGCCAGGATGGCGAAGGTGCCGAGGTTGAGCTCCGTGAAGCGTTTGGATTGCTCCAAGTTGTTGACACTCAATCCTAAAACGTCTTGTCTGGAATGGATGAAAGGTGAGCTGGCATCCACATCCTCGAAGGGATGGATGGCGGGGTAGCCGTTGCGGTTGAAGGAGGAATAGTCGCTGTCGCCCCATTGCAGCCAGTCCTGCCAGATGCGCATCTCGGGAAAATAGACATGGCTGAAGTCTTTGACGTAATCAGCTAAGGGTGCATCTTGACCGGTGTACATCAGGTTGACATGGATGTCGTCGCCTTCGGCGAGATAGCCGGTCATGTCGAGGTTAAAATAGGCCACGATGTCCATGCGTTGTTCGGCACAGTCGTGGGCATAGGCGGCGCTTCCTACCAGGCCGATTTCCTCGGCGCACCAGTTGGCGAAGATAATGGATCGGTCGAATGTGTAAGGGCTTAATATTCTGGCGGTTTCGAGGATGCCTGCCACGCCTGAGGCGTTGTCGTCGGCACCAGGCGAGCGGATGGTGTCGGGGTCGTAGCCGTCGGCATTCCACGAGTCGTAGTGGGCACCGCAAATCACGAATTCTTCTGGTGTCACGGTACCCCATTTCACGGCGATGACGTTGTCGGCAGTACCCTGTTCAAAGTAAGGCACGTCGAAGTCGTGGAGCATCACCGTGTCGACACCGAAACCTTTGTAACGTGCTACAAGCCAGTCTTGTACCTCATAGATGTAATGGCTGTCATAGCGACGCGTGTGGTACGCGCTGAGGTGCTCGATGTTGGCCCTGATGCTGTCAAGAGAAACTGAGTCCATCAATGCGCGGATTTGCGGGTCCTCCGTCGTGACCACCGGGTAGTCGTGTTCAAAGATATGGGGTGCCTGTGCCGAAGCCCAAAGGCCACATACCAAAAACAACGTAACGAATACTATTTTCTTCATATTTCTGGTATTTTTGGGCAGACACACCGGTCTGCCCCTACAATTCTCATTTCATTCTCAATTCTCAATTGACTTCGTCGAATGCTTCGCATTTGTCAATTCTCAACTAACCCCTTAACATGCGGTTTCCCCGCAATGAAATCCTTCAGATAAAACGGCTCGAAATACGCCACGTCGACAAAATCTTGTTCACGCAAGGCCTTTTCTGCCAGAGGACGCATATACGCCGCCGAGGGTTTGAAGCCGTCGATGACGCTGATATTAGGCTGGTTCTCAAAGAGTCTGGATAGTTTCGGTGCGCCGTCGCCGAAGAGCCAGAGGTGGTGGTCTTTGCGCAAGTCCTCGAAGGCATTCTCGTCGATGACCAGTGCTGCGGTGTCTTCGGTTTTGTTTAAGTTCGCGTCGAAAATGGCGGCATAAACCTCCATTCTTCGGGCGTCGATCATGGGGATGAGCAGGTCGTTTTCAGCGATTTGGCTGCCGAGTTTCTCTTTCATGCCGTAGGCCATGGCTTCCAAGGTGTCGATGGCCATCAACGGGAGGTCGGCGGCATAGCAGATGCCTTTGGCGGTGCTCACGCCAATGCGCAGACCCGTGTAGGAGCCAGGGCCTTTGCTTACCGACACAGCGTCGAGTTGAGCATAGTCGATCTTAGCCGTTTCCATCACTTCGCGGATGAAGTTGGTAATCTTCTCGGAATGCGCGTTTTGTCCCTCCGTCTCGCGCAAGGCGATAGTGCAGCAGCCGTCGTTAAGCGCCACCGAGCAAACCGGTGTGGCCGTTTCCAAACACAGTATCATTTTCGTGTCGTTTTATTGCGCAAAAATAGGGAAAAAACCCTTGTGAAACCATGCTTTTTCACCATTACTTAATTTTTTTATAATAAATAAGTTGTTATTTTTCGGAAAAGCGTATATTTGCAAATTAATATGCCTTTTTAGGCGAATATGTAAATAGTTGAAATAGAGTTCGTTAAGTAGTATTAATGGGACTTAGGAGGCGAAGCTGTATCATGACGGAATCTAACATTTTCATATCAAAGGCCACGCAACGCAACTGGGACAAGCTGAAAAACGGCGGCGCTGACCGTCTCACGCGACGGGCTAACAAGAGCCGTTCGCAGAAAATCATCACGCCCGAAGGTTATGTAATGGCAGGCAGCCTGCCCCGTTTTGTGGAGGAGCTGAGGGACACGACCTATTCCATCAATGCGTTGATATTCAGCTTGTGCGTCCAGTATGTGGAGCACAACAAGGTGAACGAGGCCAACCGAAAGCGTTTCTTTGAGGAATATGCCAACTACTCACGCGCTGACGTATACGTTCCGCGCCAGATCCTGAGAAACCGACAGGACGACTGGATTGGTTTCATTTACCAGTCGCTGACGGCGGAGGGTAGCCGTATCCTGAAAGGCCTCTATTACACCAAGCCCGCGATTGTCAACGAGATGCTCTCCGATATCCGCATACGCAACGGGGAAAAGTTCCTCGACCCTTGCTGCGGCAGCGGCATCTTCCTGTTGAAGGTGGAACATGCGCAGCTGGAGCAGCTCTATGGCATCGACAACGACCCACTCGCGGTGATGATTGCCAAGGCCAACCTGATGGTGAAATTCAGCGAATCATCGGTCTATCCCCAGATCTACCAGATGGACTTCCTGCTCCACGCCGCCTCGGCTTTGGGCGACTTGCGCTTCGACTACATCGTCACCAACCCGCCGTGGGGTACCGAGAAAGGCAAGCTCCACGCTTCAGACGTCATCCAGTCGAAGGAGAAGGCCTCGCTGTTCTTCACCGAGTCGTTCAAGTTCTTGAACAAGGATGGCATCCAACATTTCTTGCTGCCGTCATCATTGATGAAGATCAAGGTGCATGCCGACTTGCGCCGTTTTGTGACGCAGGAGACACGCATCGAGAGTCTGAAAGGCTACCACGAGCGTTTCAAAGGGGTGTTCACCGACTTCATCAGCCTGAAAGTCAGCAGGAAACCTACCTTCGGCACACAGAATTACCTGGTGTATGGTGCCAACAACGAGGTGTCGCGCAAGGAGTTCAAGCCGCTTGACGACGACTTCTGCGCCATCCCCATGCTCGCCGACCGCGACGAGGCCATCCTCGCCAAGGTGGAGCGTCTGCGCCACGACGACCTTTCGCACAGCCAGTGGGCCTTGGGCATCATCACGGGCAACAACGCCAAGGTGCTGAAAGACAGGCCACGTAAAGGCTTGGAGCCTATCTTCACGGGCAAGGACATCAGCAAGTATGGCCTGAAGAAGGCCAGCCGCTACCTCAAATACGACCGCGCCAGCTTCCAGCAATGCGCCAAGGATGAGTTCTATCGCGCTAAGGAGAAACTGGTGTATAAGTTTGTCTCCAGTCGGCTTTGTTTCACCTATGACGACAAGCAGCGGCTCTTCCTCAACAGCGCGAACATCCTCATCCCAGAAATCGACGGCATGAGTACCAAGACCGTGTTGGCGTTTCTCAATTCATCATTATTCAACTTCTTGTACGCCAAACGGTTCAACGACCTCAAAATCTTAAAGGGCAACCTTTCGACTTTGCCGTTCCCGAAGATTTCGGCCGAACTGAATGAACAACTCACAACCCTCGTAGATCAAGCTTTGTGCGGAGATGAAAATGCTTCAAAAGAGATAGATAGTTTTATCTTTGCTCTATATGACCTTAATTCAGAAGAAATAAATCTAATAACAGAATAAACAGGTCCTTTATGTTTTTCCAGCTAGCCGTGCATGTCATTCCAGCTAGCCTTCTATGTCATTCCAACGTAGGTAGGTGGGTAGGCGGGAATCTATAGAAGGCGGTTTAAAAGACAAAAACCTATAAAGGACGGCCTCATCAGGCATAGATCCCATTCTATCGCACGGCCAGCCGCAGGGAAGAACTGTGTTAATACGCAAGCATTTTTTGAACTTTTTTTTCGCTGATATGGTTTTCGTCATAATTCATTCCGCTTCTTAGGATGGCGAAG
>CAJOIF010000006.1:100875-129350 GCA_905234765.1 uncultured Bacteroidales bacterium | reverse complement strand
GGTTCCGCAAAAAGAACCTTTTTTTGGCCCATTCGACTAGCGGTTAGGTCGTAAGTTTCTCACACTTAAAACAGCGGTTCGATTCCGCTATGGGCTACAGATAATCAAAACAAACCCAACTGAAAATCAAGCAGTTGGGTTTTTTATTTTACCCAAACTCCCCCTCCCGTGTCAACCCCGTGTCAACCGATTTTCCGCTCTTTGATATTTCGTTGACACGACCACCGAAAACAAGTGCTCACCGTTGACACGTCCGTTGACACGCCACTTGTTATGCCCGCTTCATCCCCAACTGCTCACGATAGTTCATCTTTTTTCCTTATTATTGTGGCTGAAAACACAGACCTCTATTTCGGTCTCTAAAACTACTCAGCCATGTTACAACAAAGATTTCATTTCGAGAAAAGGAAATCCGTGGCCGATTTCCTTTCAGAGAACCTACCTAACCAATTCCTCTATCGTTGCCTCAAGGCCAACACAAGCCTTCCTGAAGAAACCATATTGGAGGCTTTCAATGAGGCTTACACAATCTCCATTGCAGTCCTGGCAGAGCCTGACATTCACACCTCGCGCAGCGCATCATTTCCCTTGATGGCTCAAAGCGCTTCGCGCTCGTCCATCCTCGCCCACTGCTTCGTTTTCTTCCTTCTCTCCTTCCATGAGAAGGCAGCGGATCTGCGCCTCTATCTGGGCAATCTCAGAAACATGCTTGAAAAGGCAATCCCTGAAATCTTTCGGCCTGTCCTGATGTCGGCCACTTCGCTCGCGCCTCTTTATCCAAACTCTGTAACCTTCCAGCCATCATCGGCTGCAGCCATTTCAGCCCAACCCGCATTGAACGATTCACTGCAATATGTCAAAATCCAAAGCCTGATGATCCATGCCGAGTTGCTTCCCAACTACGAAGCCGCCACGGTTCTTAGGGTCATCCGTGCCACCTTAGCCGATGAAAGTGGCGACTGGGACAAAATTCTTGAAATGGCCATCGAGCGCATTCTGGAACGTCCCGAAGCGAAAAACCTTCACAGCCCTTACCATATCGCCGACAGGCAAATCACAAACTTCGTCAAAATCGTCCGTGCTGTTTTTGATCTCCGTATGTTTGAACAGGAAAACGGCCTCTATGTTTCTAATTTTGAGGATTTTGTAAACTCATTGGGCGATTTCTTCAACACCCCTATAAAAACGCCCCACGGCCTTCTTGCAAGTGCAAAGCAGGCCAAGAACTACATGGATGTCTTTGAAAAAATCTACCAATACGCCCTAGACTTCTACGAGAAAGGCGATGCCCTTGAAAACACAGGTAACAAGCCGACCATCAAAGACCGCCCACAAGCTCTAAAATTGCCGTTCAACGAAACTTGACTTAGACTTAAGTATAGTTCTTGTACGCTAACAACTCCCCACCTTTGCCCACGATTTAACCACCGTGGGCTTTTTCTTTATTGGTACCGTGAAGATGGCCTGCGCCTAATACTCAATCATCATGTTAGACACAATCACCTTTGAACAACTCCCCAAGGCCGTCGTCAACATCCTTGACGACCTCGCCGAAATCAAATCGATCTGCAACGACCTCCGCGACAACGGCTCCGGCAAAGACACCTACCTCACCGTCGAGGAACTGTGCGCCTACCATCCCGACCACCCCTCACAGCAAACCGTCCGCCGTTGGAAACGGCTCGGTTACCTCCCCTTCTACAAAGACGCTGTCACCCGTCGCATCAAATTCAAGAAGTCCGAAGTCGATGCCTGGATTGCTTCCAGCCGCCAAATGTCGCGTCAGGAGCGCAACGCGCTCCACGACGCAGCCATCCGTTCCCAACGCAACCAAATGGAGATAGGAGGCCTTTACGATGAAGAATGAAGAACTTTCCAGCGTCCCGCTGCTTTACGATTGGATTGAGATGTCCGAACTGCTCAACATGCTCCGCATCTCGCGCAATACGCTCAAAGACTGGTGCGCCTCCTATGGCTTGAAATGCAGCCGCGTCAAAAAGAGGATCTATTTCCTCCGTCAAGACATCGAACTCATCCTTTACTCCAACTACAAAAATTACAAGTTATGAACACCGTCCTTTCCAACACACCCGCCATGTATTTCTGGGGAACGCCCAACAACTACACTGTCAGGCCCTCATCACCCGACAAGCTCGCGAAGATTCCATGCTTCTCCATCTTCCGCCGACCCATTACCAACAAATACCCTTATCAAGTCGTCAACCTTATTGATGTCTATAACTACATCATAAGCGACTACGCCAAAGACCGCACCCGCGAATATCGCGCAATCAAAGATGAGCGTTACCGCCGCCAGTACAAGAGCGACAAGTTCGACTATTGCACCTTCAGCGGCATCTTCCGCGTCCGCGTCGACAAGGCCATCATCCAGCACTCAGGGCTGTTGTGCCTCGACTTCGACCACCTGAAGGATGTCGAAGGCACATTTGAGGCCCTGAAAGAAGACCATTATTTCGACACCCTTTTGCTTTTTCGCAGTCCGTCCGGCGACGGCCTTAAGTGGGTCATCTCCTTTAACGATTCCTTCTATCGGTACGGCAACGATGGAGAATCCTATGGCGAATACCAGGTTAGGTTTTTCGCCAGCCTCTACAATTACATCTTCAACCACTACGGCGTTGAAGTCGACCGTTCATGCCGCAACCTGTCCCGCGCCTGCTTCTTGCCTCACGACCCATCCGCCTACCTTAATCCCTCGTTGCTATGAAAAACGCTGTTTTCAACCCTTCCGATTGGGTCGCTGCCTCGGTGGAGAAAGTGCCTGCTGCACTTTCTCCAACCTTCGGCGCGTCGCCCAATCTCCCCGCCATTCTCGCCTTGGTGGGTGCTGTCGAGGCTTTCGCCGTCGACATCACGCCCACCTACAGCGAATGGCTGTCCATCGCCTTCGCCCTCGTTTCTGAACTCGGCGAAGATGGCCGTTCCATCTTCCACCGCCTCAGCCGTTTCAATCCGAACTACGAAGCCCGCGAGACCGACCGCCAATATTCCGCCTGCCTTCACGACGGCAGCCGTCAAATCACCATCGCATCCCTCTTCCACATCGCCCACCTCCACGGTGTGCAGTGGCGACAGGCAGGAGGCTCTGGGTTCGCAGGCGGCTCGCCTGCCACAGGGTTCGCGGGCATCCCGCCTGCCCAAAGATACCCAGGCATCCCGCCTACCGTCATTGCGAGCGAAGCGCAGCAATCCACTCCCTCGCCGCTTTGCGCTTCCCCCTTCGCAAAGGGGGTGGCCGCAGGCCGGGGGATTCCCGACCCGCTTCCAACCTTCCCTCACCCCCAATCCTCAAAACTTCAATTTGAGGAAACCGAGGATTTGAGGATGTCAAATCGCGTCAAAAGCCACTTCTTGACAACTTCCGAAACTACCAACCTGTCAAATCGCGTCAAAACCGACACCTTTTCCCAGTCAGTCCGGCACCATCTCCCCGACATCCTCAAACGCATCGTCGCCGATTCCGTTTCTGATGTCGATGCCGACCTGCTCATCCTCGGCTCGCTCACCGTCTTTTCGGCCTGCCTGCCGAATGTCTACGGCGTGTACGACCGCCGCGAGGTTTTCTCAAACCTCTTCCTCTATGTCACCGCCCGCGCCTCAGCAGGCAAAGGCAGGCTTTCCCTGTGCCGCCATCTTGCCGCTCCGCTCCATCGGGAGCTTCGCGAGCAATACCGCAAGTCCATGGAGAAATTCAAGCGCGACCAGCTCCAATACTCCCTGAACAAAAAGAACGGCGATGCGGCTGAGCCGCAAGAACCGCCGTTCCTCACTTTGTTCATCCCTGCCAACAGCACGGCCACCGTCGTCTATCAAACCCTCAGCCAAAACAACGGTGTCGGCCTTCTGTTCGAGACAGAAGGCGACACCCTGGCCAACGCCTTCAATTCCGACCTTGGCAACTACTCCGATGGCTTCCGCAAGGCCTTCCACCACGAAACCATTTCCTATCTGAGGAAAAAGGATCGTGAGTATGTCGAAATCACCAAGCCCAAGTTCTCGGCCATACTGTCAGGCACTCCCCAACAGGTTTTCAACCTCATCCCATCAGCTGAAAACGGCCTCTTCAGCCGTTTCATCTTCTATGTCATGCCCACGGAAATCGTTTGGCACGATATGTTTGATGCACAAGAGACCACCGCTGACGAGCTTTTCAAGGAGATAGGCCAGGACTTCTACCAGTTCCACAAACTGCTGTCAGCTCAGCCCATCCGTTTCACCCTCACCGCCGACCAGCGTCAACGGTTCAACACCTTCTTTTCCGACACGCAAGAGGAATACGCCGCCATGTATGGCGACGACATCATAGCTTCAGTTCGCCGCCTTGGCCTCATCCTCTTTCGCTTCGCGATGATCCTGACGGTGCTCCGCCAGATGGACGATGGAGCCTTCCCGTTGCCTTCCGGCAACGAAGAAGGCTCCCGCCCCGAAAACGTCCTCACCTGTGCTGATGCCGACTTTGCCACCGCCCTTGCGATGGTCAAAGTCCTGCTGCAGCACTCGGCCACGGTCTTCCAGTCACTGCCTCGCCACGACTTCTACAAGCCCCGTGGCCACCGCAGCACCAACGACCGCCGCCAAGCCTACCTTGCCGCACTTCCCGCATCATTCGACCGTGCGGCATACCTGCAAGCCGCCGCTTCGCTCGACATCTCGGAGAAGACCGCCGAGCGGTACATCTCCGAACTCTGCAAAGCTGGACTACTGTCCCATCCCACCAAAGACAACTATCAAAAACAAGCACTATGAAAGCCACCATCCATATCGAAACCTACACGATGGCCGCGTACCGCGCCATCCGTCCCGCCGTCGTAACAGCCCGTGTTGGCTACCTCGGCGTTTGCGGCCTCACCATTTCGGCCTCTATCTTTATGAAAGATTACGCCTACCTATGTGATGTCGTCAACCACGCTGCGCGTAGCGCAGGCATCCCCCATTCCGAGTACTCCATCGTTACACTTCAAACAATCAGCACCTCCCGTCCCCCTCTGTGAGGGGGTCTGGGGGAGTAAAAACATTTCAAAACCTGCTTAAACATGATTACCACCATCCACATCGAAACCCGCCACATCAAAGCCTATGCCGCCATTCATCCTATAGTGATAAAGGCTAATGTCATAAAACGTGTATTCTTTCTGACCACCTGTCATGCCACTATAAGGACCAGAAAAGGCGATGAAATGATAGCAACACTAAAAGAAGCCTTACAGAAGGCTAAAATACCAGCATCATGCTACAGAATAAAGATCTTAGACACCAACCCTTAAACCTCTATTTCACCATCCGACAAATCTCCGTCGAGCCGGTGTTTCCTCCAAGCGAACCCCGTTGAGCGTTCCGCTCATCGTCAGTTCACCATTGCCCCGCCATCTCCGATGCCTGGGGCTTTTTCATCCACCAGCAACAACAGGCTTCGGATCTCTTTCAATATAGGTTCCCGCTCAGCCATGATATGCTTCAGTTCATCGGCATACTTTTTCACTGCCTCGTCTGTCACGCCATCATCAAAAATGCTGTCCATATCCTCCAGCCTTCTACTGATGTCTGCCAATTGCGTCCTCAGCTCCATCATGCGCAGTACAAGTATTTGTTTGTCCATTGCTTATGCTAATTTTTCGTTATTCCAATGGTACAAAAAAGGCGCAGCCTTTTTGTCCCCATCACAAACAAGGCTCTGGCAAAGCCCCTTACAAGACGGAAACGCAAAAGTCCGCGCCAAAGCGCGAACTTTACTGCCTCGCTTCCCTTGTAAGTAGAATATTGCCAGATTCTGTCTGAAGGAAACAAGAGCGTAAAGCCCTTTTCTATGTCGTAATCGACGGCAAAATTAGGAATTTTCTCCGTCGAAAGTGTCAAAATCCATGAATTTGCGCTTTTTGACATCCTCATTTCCTCAAATCCTCAAATCCTCAAAATCATTTTTCTCGCATAGCTCTGGTATACCCCAAAACAATCCTAAAAACACTCTAAAAACCATCGTGTTTTGTCGATTTTTACTAACTGTTTGATTGTCAGCAAAAAGACCATTTTTCTAAAAACCATTCTAAAAACCAAAACTCGTTTTCAACGCATTTTTTTGGTTTTTATACCACAGTATAAGCCTTGACCCAATAATAATACGCTTCGGGATTAAGTTTCCTAAGCTTGTTCAGCTTGTTGGGCCAGTCAGCTGCGGTCGGAATGTCCAGCAATGCGGAAGAACCCTCCGCATACTTCTCCACCTTCACCACCCCATGTTTCAACAAAGCAGCCAAATAAGCTGCTTTTGAAGCATCGGCAATGGCATTCTCAATATAATACGAAGTGTTGTATATGAAAGGTTTGAATCTATTGATACCGTCTTGAAGCATAGTAAACTTTTCTTTGTCAATCATGCCCCGCAGGCTGAGATTCAAGGCCGTGTTCCTGATGTCATCATAAATGATGGAAATGTCGTTAGGCAAGCCCCTGTATCCTAATTCAACCTCTCCAATGCTCTTGAACGCCTGCGCCGTAATAGAAAGGTCGTCCACTTTCTCGAACAGCCTGCCAACGTCATACAGCTGTTTGATGATTTCCAACGAGCCTGACTTCCCGTTTTTGAAATAGGGCACTCCTGTGGTCTCCGGTGCAAAGGCAGTCAACTTGTCGCCAAGAATATCTCCAACCGATGGAACGCTCACGCGGTGCCTTTCTCCCTCAATCGCTATGAAAGGGCTGTCTATTTCCACTTCCTGGACTTGATGATAATGGCAATCCTCATACAGGACATCCAGCAATATGAAAGACTCCACTTCTTTGGCACCTTTGTAAGTCACCTGATAGAAAAACTTTGAATGGCTTTTCGGCACATTCTTTCCGGCTTGCCTCCGCTCCACCATCTCGTATCTGATGAAACCGCTTCGGCTCAGATCGTTCAAGTATTGTTCTATCTGGGTCTCTGGTGGGCACATGATGTCAATGTCAATGGAAAGTCGGTTTGTGGCCTCCCCAAGTATGAGCATAAGGCTCGTCCCACCCTTGAAATGGAATGGGCACCCCGATTGGGCCAGCATGTCAAGAAGCGAAAAGGCTCTAATCACCTTCTCAATGAGGTTCTTGTCGCGGATTCCAAGCTCAACCGACTTTTCCTCCACCCATTCTTGTGTATAGCATTTTTCGGAAATCATTATAGTTCAAAGTTTTTAGGGTCTATGTTTCTTCTTTTGGCATATCTTTTCAAACGGCTCTCATTGATGCCGTACAACGACTGGGCATTTTCCATGATATAGCTTTCCTCTACGCCCCTTAGGAAATAGAAGTCCTCGTCTTTGCGTAAATCAACCAGTAGTTTCTCCAACGTCGGCACCATGATGCCATCATTTTGCGTCAGAGGCGATTCCGTAACCAATGGCTTGACAATGACCACCGGCTTGCTTAAGTCAATATAGTCTTTGGTCATCTCCATCGTCGGGCTCTTGAAGGATTCGTAGCCGTTGTCTTTGCAAATGTGGAAAACGGTATCAACAGCTTCTCGCTCCACTTCGATATAGGTGGCACTGTTCTGGAAAACATGATGTTGTAGTGGTGCCAATGTCTCTCCGTTGTACAGGCAATACGAAACCAAAGGCAGTGCTTTCTTAATCAAGCCATGTATGGCCTTCTCCTGCCCTTTGAGCACCACATGGAACGAGTTGGATGGCAAACACCGCGCATACACTCCCTGTTTCTTCCTGACCAGCTCACCATCCTTGACAAGCCGAGATAACATACACAGCAAAGTGTTTCTGTTTATGTCCGTATGCTCCGACACGATTTCATCAACTCCAAACGTCCCGTGTTGCATCGCATATTCAATGATTCTATCGGATACCGTCATCTTTTACACTTGTTTGTTTCAACGTGCAAAGATAAATATAATTTCGGCAATAAAACTAAAATTCTGCCAAAATTATAATCTCAGATTCACTTTTTCGCACCAAAAACGAAAACCCACTTCCTTTTTCCCTATTTTTGCCCTTCGTTAGCACCTATTATAAATAATAGGTTGCTAATCAAAACAAACTTGGACAAGATGGACAAAACCATCCCGCCCTGTCAACGAATGATAATAAGTATTTTTGCAATTCCTTTCAGTCAGCTATGAGCGAACAACTTCCCACTAACGAAATCGTCCTTGAAGACGGCCAACTCGTATGCTCCCTCACTGGTCGCATACTCAAAGTGACCGACAAGGAGCTCGCCCTACAGTCGATGATCGACATGCTTACTGTCGAATATGGCTTCCCAGCCGAAGACATCGAGCGCGATTACAAACTGAAGTATGAGAACCAAGACGGCGCAAAGAAGACCGCCCGCATCGACCTCGCCGTGTTCGACCACGGCATGGCCCACGATGCCGAATACCTCATCCGCGCCATCATCGTCGCCAAGGATGCCAAGGTGAAAGCCGACGACCGCAAAGCTGGAGCTTTGGCCACTCTCGAACCCGTCCTTACTTACACCGAGTGCGAGTTTGGCTGCTGGACCAACGGCGACGACCTCCAGTTCCTTCACCGCATCGTCGACGATTGGGGTCAGGTTGAGTTAGAATCGCTCTCCGACTTCCCCGCCAACGGCCAAACGCTCCAGGATCTCGTTGAAGCCGGCGAGAAAGCTGCGCCGCGTAAGCCCGCCAACGAGTCGATCATCAAGACTTTCAAGCGTTGCCACGATTACATCCACGGCAACGAAGGCCGTAAGAAAGATGCTTTTTGGGAGCTACTCAACCTCATCTTCTGTAAGCTCTACGATGAGAAGCAACGCTTTGCCATCACCACCACCAGCTACCGCCGCCGTTTTTGGGTTGGCGTAAAAGAGCTGAACTCCCCCGAAGGCCAGGCAGCTGTGGCCAACCGCATCAAGGGCATTTTCGAAGACCTGAAGACAGACAACCTCTACGCCGATGTCTTCGACGGCAACGAGGTCATCAGCCTCTCCAACCGTGGGCTGGCCTATGTCGCCTCCGAAATCGCTAAATACTCCTTCTTGGATGCCACTGTCGATGTCAAAGGCACCGCTTATGAAACCATCGTGTCCAACACCCTGAAGCAGGAGGCTGGCCAGTTCTTTACCCCGCGTAACATCATCAAGTGCATGGTGTCCATGCTCGACCCTGACGAGAACACCCGCGTGCTCGACCCAGCCTGCGGCAGCGGCGGCTTCATCGTCATGGTGCTCGACCATGTGCGTCGCAAGATTGCACAATCCATGTATCCCGAGTTGAGCGACGTTTGGCTGGAGGAAAAATACAACACGCCCGAGGTCAACGACCGCGTCCGCGAGTATGCCGAGAAGATGATCTTCGGCTTCGACTTCGACCCCGACCTCCGCAAGGCCGCCCGTATGAACATGGTCATGGCGGGCGATGGCCATGCCAACATCTTCAACATTAACTCGCTCGAATATCCCAACGGCCAGCTGCCCGATGTGCCGCTCATCGCACCCAAGGTGCAAGAGAGCATCCAGCACAGCGCCGATAATAACTTCCCCTTCACCAAAGCCGCCAACAACGCCCAAGGTAAGTTCGATATGTGCTTCACCAACCCGCCTTTCGGCACCAAGATTGAAGTGGAGCAGAGCATTGTGGACCAATATGAGCTGGGGCGCATGGGCTACAAGGCTCCCGAGGTGCTTTTCATCGAGGCTTGCTACAACTTCCTGAAGCCTGGTGGCAAGATGGCCATCGTGCTGCCTGATGGCATCCTCGGCAACCCAAACACCGAAGAAGTCCGCCTCTGGATTCTCAACCACTTCTATTTGCTCGCCTCTGTCGATTTGCCTGTTGAGACCTTCCTGCCCCAAGTGGGCGTACAGGCCTCGTTGCTCTTCCTCCAGAAGAAGACCGAGGCAGAGATGCTGGTGCCTATCGCCAACGAAGACTACGAGGTCTTCATGGCCATTGTCGAGCAGGTGGGCAAAGACCGCCGTGGCGTGCCCATCTACGAAAAGGACGACGATGGTGCCGAGCTGCTCTTCCCCAACGAGAAAAAATGGATTTCTTGGGATGAGCATGGCCGTCAGGTGCTGCGCACCCGCAACGAGCAAATCAAGCACCTCGCCGACGACCTGCCGAAGGTGTCCGAAGCTTACAAACAGTTTTTGGAGGACAGGCAATGAAAACGTCAACCGTAAATAAGAACGACATTTTTGGTGCAAGCCTCCGTTTCGACCCAAGCTTTCATTTGAGCGAAGGAGTAAAAGTCAGAAGCCAGCTCCACAAATCCCCCTATGGGCTTTCTATAGTTGGTGACAGCGCAAGCGATGTGTTCTATGGAAATATCTTTTCAAGAGTCTTTGTGAAAAAGCCCGACCACGGTGTTCCTTACCTTGCCGCCTCTGAAACCGTTTTGTCTGACATCAACACAGGAAGGTATCTTTCCAAGAAGCAAGCAAACCAGTTGAGTTATCTGATGCTGAAAAAGGATTGGATTTTGGTGACATGTTCCGGCACATTAGGCAATGTGACTTATACCAACAAAATCTTTGAGAACCATATTGCCACTCACGATTTGATTCGTATCATCCCAAATGATCGAAAAGTAAACAAGGGAACGCTATATGCCTTCTTATCTGGGAAATATGGTTACTACCAAATTACGCAATCTCAATTTGGCGGTGTTGTAAAGCACATCAACGAGAGCCACATGAGGAGCATCATAGTCCCCAACTTCCCCACCACCTTCCAAAAAGAAGTCGACGACCTCATCCAACAATCCGCAACGCTCCGCGAACAAGCCTCCGCTAAACTCGATGAAGCAGTGAAGTATTTTGATGACCAGTATCAGATTTCTCCTGACACTCAACAGATATTCACCAAGAAGGTGAACAACCTTCCTATGGGCTTCGCTTCCTATAACAACAATCTGGAAGTTGATGCTTTCATCGAAACCTATAAAAGCCATTCAGTAAAACTGGCTAATATCACCACAAAAGTTTTCGCTCCTCCGCTTTTCAAGCATATCTATCTCAACAAGGATAATGGCTATCCGTTTATGACTGGTAGCGAACTCTCAAAATTCAATTTGAGATATTACAGATGGCTATCACCCCGTGGAGTGAAAGACATCAACGATTATATTGTCCGCAAAGGAACCCTTTTGCTTTACAAGTCTGGAACGACCGATGGCGGCATCCTTGGCAATGTCTTTATTGCTGACGACCAACTGGATGGATGTTGTCTATCCGACCATGTTATCAGGGTTGTCTTCAAGGATGAAAAGATGGCCTTATGGACATTTGCTTTCCTGAAATCCAAGGGCTCTGTCAGAATGTTGCAAAGACTAGCAACTGGCACAATGATTCCTTTCATCACTCCTGAAAGACTATCCGAATTGTTCATTCCAACTCCTGATGACAAATACGATGAAATAGCCTCATTGATTGAAGACTATGTGAAGCTCATTTCTCAATCTAAACAAGACGAAAATAAGGCCATCACCATGGTCGAACAAGAAATTGAAAAATGGCAGTCACCGACAGCCTAACCCTATAAAACCCCTATCGCTATGGCTACAGTCTATAAGCCCCATCAAGCTCCCGAACCTAACGAAGGCGAAAAACGCCTCGTCAAGTTCCTCGAAGTCAACCTGCCCGACGATTATTACATCGTCCCCAACGGCGAATACGCAAGCACCTCGCCACAAGGCATGATGCGCTTCTGGGAATACGACTGCCTCGTGGTCGCTCCCCATGCCCTCTATCACCTCGAAAACAAGGATTGGGGCGGCAATCTCCAAGGCGACGACTTCGCCTGGTTCATCAACGGTGCCGAACGCAAAAACCCACACAAGACCGCTGCGCTCAAAAGCAAGATACTCGCCGCAAAACTGGTCCAGAAGAATACCGACTGGAACCGCGTCTTCGTATCTACGGCCGTCACTTTGAGCAACCCCGCACAGTCCAAGTTCGGCCTCGACCCCCATTGCGATTGCTATCCTCAAACCTTCACCCTCGGCGAGGAACTGATTGCCTTCATCACCGACCACAACCGCGCAGGCAAGCCCGCTGGCTACATCGCCGACATTCAGAAAGCCATAGTGGATTTCCTCACCGGCGAAAGTTCAATGCGCCCAATGAAGGAGAAGACCTCCATCCTCGATTACGACATTATTGAGGTGCTGCAAACCACCGAGACCTTCACCGAATATCTCTGCCAGCCCAAGTATTTTGTGGACAAACGCTATAAAGTGCGCGAATATCCCTTGGATTTCGCCGACAAGAGCCCCTTGGAGCTTGAAACCATCCGTAACCGTGCCGAAAACGCCCGCTTTGCGCAGGAAAAGCTCGACCCTTGCCCTTACATTGTCAAGTGCAACTGTCACCTCAACGATGCCCATACGGTTTTCTACGAGATTAGCGACTACATCGAGGAATGTACCCTTCGCGCCAAGCTTCGCCAAAAGACCTTCACCCAGCTCGAAAAGCTGCATATCATCCTCGACATCGCCCGCGCCCTCAAAGAGGCACACAGCAAGAACGTGTTCCATCGCGATGTCTGCCCCGAGAATATCTATCTCCTCAATTCTGGCACCGCTGCGCTCGCCAACTTTGGCCATTCCTGGTTCTCCGAGCATTCCGATTTGAATTACACCGTGGCTTCTATCCTGCCGGATGAAAACTCACCCTATACCCCTCCAGAGTTCGCAGACGACGATGTTTCACCAGCCAGCGACCTCTATTCACTCGGTGTCATCTTCTATGAGCTGCTCACCGACAAGCTGCCGTTCCAAAGCACTTCCTCTTTCCGCACCCTCGGCCTCTTCCCCGACAACCTGCTGCCTTCGCACATTGTCCCCGACCTGCCCGAATGGACGGATGAAGTGGTGCGCCACACCATCACCCTCGACCAAGACCAGCGTTGGCAGGAAGCCGACGAGCTGATTTCTTTCATTGAAAGCCATCTGGGAAACCAACCCTACACGCCTCCCGACCCTAAAACCATCTACCTTAAAGACCTGAAGCCTGGCGACAACATCACGCCCGAACTGGTGCTTTACGAGGAGCTGGGCAAAGGCGGATTCGGTCGTGTCTTCAAGGCCAAACACCTCATCCAAAACAAGTTCTACGCCGTCAAGGTCTTCGACAAAGACGCATCAATCTCTGAAACCATCAACGAGTTCACCGCACTCGAAGGTTTGAAGCACGACAACATCGTTAAGTTCGTTTACAACGGCAAGTCCAACCAAGGCCTCTTCTACACCCTCATGGAATTGCTCGACGGCGAAAACCTCGGCAGCTACACCAAAGGCGACCTTCGCCTTCCCATCACCGAAATCTATAAGATGTTGCAGCAGATCCTCTCCGCACTGGTCTTCATGCAGGCCAAGGTGCCGCCCGTCTATCACCGCGACATCAAACCCAATAATATCGTCTGGGACAAACGCCAGCGTTATGTCCTCATCGACTTCAATATCTCCACCACCACCGAAGACAAAGCCTTCGCAGGCACCCGCCCCTACATGGCTCCCGACTTGGTGATGTCAGGCAACAAAATTGATTGGGACACCTCTGCTGATACCTTCTCACTGGGCATCACGCTCTACGAGCTGCTCGCCCACATCTATCCCTGGTCTGGCAGCAATCCTTGCCCCAAGACTGCTGTCGCCCCTGTCGACATCCGCACTTACAACGACAAACTCACCGATGCCTTCGCTAATTTCGTGATGCGCTCCATCATCACCGACCGCACCAAGCGTTTCCGCAATGCGCAGGAAATGCTCGACGCGCTCAACGCAATCGGCCCCGATGGACTGCTCAAAGACACCAACCGCGTCATCGTCACCATCCCGGGTGAGCATACCGACATCGTTGACTACCTTAACTCGCTCTATAGCCAGAGCATCCACGGCAATGCCGGCACTCGTGTAGGCAACAAGGAACAGGTCTTCGACCATCTCACCTACACGCAAACCAAGCTCGACAAGAAGCTCATCGGCGACATCAAGCAGGGCAAATACAAGCTCATCATCATCACCGGTAATGCTGGTGATGGTAAGACCGCTTTCATCCGTAAGGTAGAGGCTGAAGACCATAATCGACAACCTTTGGACAATCGCAACGGTGCCCGTTTCACCCTCAACGGCATCCCCTTCATCAGCAACTACGACGGCTCTCAGGACGAAGAAGAACGCGCCAACAACGATGTGCTGGCCGACTTCTTCAAGCCATTCTACTACCTCTCCCAATACGACAAGCTTGACGAAGGCCGCATCATCGCCATCAACGAAGGTCGTCTCATCGACTTCCTTCACTCACAACCTGGCCTCCGTCAGCTCGACGAAAACATCGAGGACTACTTCTACCGCGAAGGCCATGTTGAGCTGCTCCCCGGCCTGATGGTTATCAACCTCAATCTGCGCTCCGTCACCGCTCGTGGCGAAGGCGATACGCCTTCGCTCCTCGCTCAGCAAATCAAGGCCATCACCAAGCCCGAATTGTGGACGAAGTGCCAAGGTTGCCCCGTCGCCGACCGTTGCTATATCCGCTACAATGTCGAGACTTTCCAAGACTCCACCTCTGGCGATGCCGTCATCACACGCCTCGAATGGCTGCTGCGCACTATCGTCTATAAGCGTGAGCTGCACATCACCATGCGCGACCTCCGCTCCATGATTGCCTTCATGCTCACCCGCGACTACTCTTGTGAGCAAGTGAAAAAGCTCATCGAGTATGTAAGCACAGAAGACCTCGCCGAGTATTACTGGCAGTATTACTATTTCAACATCACAGCTCCTTACATAAGACCCAATAAGTATTTCCCCTTCCCTACGCTCGAATCCAACGACCGCCTTATCCGTCTGCTGCGTGAAACCGATATCGCCCGCGTCGCTCTGCCTTCGTTCGACCGCGACCTCTATTTCCGCAACAAACGCCCCGAAGACTATCTCATCTTCACCGACCGCTCTCAGTCCCTCCTCCAGACCTTCAACAAAAACAGCTCTCAGATGCCCGGATGGGAAAAGGATATCACTTTGAAACAAATCATCGAGATTCGCCATCATTGCTATATCCGTCATCAGTACTTTGAAGGTCAGTTCGACTACTTGCATCGCCTGCCCTACCGCTACATCAAGGACTTCAACGACCTGATGACAACCATCGACTACTCCAAGTTGGATGAAACCAAGGAGGCACTGGCCGAGGCTATCTCCAACAGCGAAGGCTGCTTCAACAAGGAAATCCAGAAGCATCACCTCTTGCTTGCGGGCAGTCACACCAAAGACCCCAATTCCAAGAGCTACAAACGCTTCCCACTCTCCGACTTCGAGCTGTTTGTCAACAACACCTCTCACCTCACGCAATACATCGAGTACGAAAGCGACAGCCTCATCTTCCGCCACCGTACCGACCAGCATATCCAACTCACGGTCTCGCTCGACCTATACGAAATGCTGAAGTTCATCCAGGAAGGCTTCAACCCCTCCGTCAACGACCTCCGTGGCCGCTTCATCGAGCTTCAGATTTTCAAGAACCTCATGGAAAGCAAGACCTACAACGAGATTATCGTTACCAAAAATGAGCGTCAGTATTATGTCATACGCCTTACCGATGATAAGGTCATCCAAATCCAACCCCTGTAAACTACCAGCCCTATGTTAATATCACTCAAAAAAGGAGAAGTCACCTTCCGTAATCCTCAGCTTTTTGCTGTCGATACCAAGGCCATCAATCTCGATCGTGTATTGATAAATCTCTACAAACTCATCTATGCCAACGGCTCCCAGTTGCTCTTACAAGCCAGGCCGAAGGAATATACCATAGATTCGTTGAAGGAGTTCATGAACAAACTCGAAGAGAAAGGACTGGTCACTGGCGCATCCGCCAATACCGATGCCGTCGAGGACTGGCTGCGCAGCAACCTCGTAGATTTGGTTTTCCGTGGCAATATGGTGAAAGAAAAGGTCGCTTCTCTTCGCCCAATGCACCTGAAGAGTTTCTGCGTCCAAAACAAGAAATACAACCGCGACTACAACACCTCCGACCAATTGTTCATCATGCTTAATAGTTGCCCCGAGGTGCTGAAAGGTTTAAGAAATTATCTCGTGCAAGGCTGGGACGAAAATTCAGGAAGCCTGGTCAACAACGAAAAAGTCGATGTCGACACAGCCGGCATCCTCTATATGACCCAAGGCATCAAACCACATCCTGTTTTTGGCAACAAGCCCGAAACAGAGACAAAGCCTTTCCTCGAAAAGCAAGCCAACCTCTTCTGCGATGATATTCGCAGGCTTCTGGTCTATCAAGACAAGCTACCACGCTCCGTCTTCATCGACTACCTCCGCATCATCTGCGGTTTCCATCTGGGCCTCTACACCATGAAGTTGGTCTATCTCCTGCCCAAGATGGTCGATAACGGCACACGCAACATCCCCGACGACTGGTCGCTCATCGTCGATGTCACCGACCACCTCGACAGCCTAATTTCACAATACGCCTGCGCCGATATGGAGAAGCTCTCCAACAACTACCGCAACTATGTCCGTGCCACCTTTATGTATAATCTGGAGCAGAACCGTAATTATGGCAAAGACAACGACCCTGATAGTGTCTTGGCCTCCATCAAAACAGGTATAGTGCAAGGCAACACAAGTGGCTATTATCAGTGGCGTTTGGGTGTTATTCGTGACAAGTATATTTCCGACCATAAGGATGAGCAAGACGCCGCCAAGATGTTTGACGAGCTGCTGCAGTATTTCCCTGAAGAAGACTATTTCAACAAATTTGTCTATCTGCTCGAATCATCCAACCTTGGCGAATCGCAAGTGAAGTTCCTCGGCAAATTCATCGACAACTGCTGCATGAAAAACTCCAACTCCATGCTCCTCGCCGATGGCCGCTCCAAACGCTATCCGCGTCGCGGCGTCATCGGCTCCAAACTCCTCGAAACCCTCGTCCAGCTGCTCGTTTTGCACCAGGACGAAAACAACAAATACTACACCCGCACCCTCTCCATCGATGAGCTGACCCACATGATCTACGAACGCTATGGCCTCATCATCAACGGTGCCGACAGTCCCCGCTTCACCAACGCCGATGTCAACACCAATGCCGCGTTCAAGGAAAACATGGATGCGTTCAAGAATAAGCTCCGCCAAATCGGCTTCTACACCGACCTCAGCGATGCCACCATCCTCCAAAAGATTCACCCACGCTATAAACTCGATTGACCATGAAGGACATCAACAAACTATATTACAGCCGTTTCCTCAGCCACGTCATTGCCAGCTACGAAACCGACCTTAAACAAGCCCAGCCTGGCCACTGCTTGAAGATTACAGGCCTCGCCCTGCCCGAGCTGCAAACACTCATCGGCAGCATCCGCACTGTCAATCCCAACATGCTGGTCTATATCCTCTCCGATGACCTTAAAGGCTCCGACTATATCAGTGCCACTAAACTCATCGAGCTGCGCAACACGGCCACGGCTCCGCTGCTCATGCTCATCCCTGCGGGCAGCCGCACCTCCGCCGAAGACTCCTATGGCGATGCTACCTTCCGCAATCTCAATGTGGCCGAGCTACAGGACGCTTTCCTCAACAAGCTCGTCGACGAAATTCCTGAGGACAAAAAGGGATATTGGTTGGCCCTGCTCCCGCTCTTGATGGAACTGGAAATCCCACGCGTTTTATGGGTCAATTACTTGCTCTTTGTGGACGATGGCCACTACGAGCCTGCCGTCTGGGGCGATGGTCTTTACCTGCTAGGCATGTTGCCCGACGACAAGCTGTTTGAGGACGACAACAATGTCCGTTGGCGTTTCTGCTTCAATTTCGCTGTCGCTTCTGCTATGAGCGATTTCGGCGATACGCCTGTTGACCGTGTCAGAAGGCTTCCCATCAAGCCTAAAACTATTCAAAAAGACCTCATTGATTTCTTCTACAATGAGAAGGACATCAACACCCGCAACGACATCTTCTACCGCATCCACGATAAATACACCGCTCTCAATTTCGCCAACTGGCCACTGACCACCGAGGCTGTAAAGACCGAGAATGTCACAGTCTTTGCCGAAGTCATCCCGGGCAAAGACCGTGAGAAAGAGCTGGTGCAGACCAACGAATACGGCCTCGTGCTCAATCTTCTGCCTAACAAAAAGGCGAAAATCAAGCTCTCCGTGGCTTCCCTTCCTGCTCCTAAGGATTGTCCAGACATTGTCGCCTTCCAAATACTCATCGTCAACCGCGAGAATTATGCTGTGGCCTCAATGCTCCGCAAATTCAAACTCACTACCAACCGCAACAAGTCGCGCACCATATCGGTCAACATCCCTTACAAGTCATTAGAAGACGGTAATTATCTTTTGGCTGTTCATGCCTTGAATGTGGATGACCAGGTGCTCGATGCCGATAATCCCTTCAAGGTAAAGGAAGAAGAAACAAGATTCCAAGATGCGCAGAAAGACGACAATACCTTGACGCGCGATGCCTTTAGACTCCAGGACACAAAAAGGGCAATGCCTTTCACCAACGAAACCAGCACTTTCTTTGTCAACAATGTGGATCCTGACGACCCAGAAAAAGATGAGCTGATTGGAGATGAAAATGAAGAAGGCAAGAAATGGAACCGTGCCAACTGCTATCTTCAAGGCTATATCCGTCATCACATCAACCACATGAAGGATGAAGATGAGCATAAAAACGAGGAAAGCGAACGCCATGAAGAAAAGGAAAGCTCAACTTGGATTGAAGGCCCGCTCAACAACATCTTCCACTTCGATTTCGGATTCAGCGAAGCCTTCCAAATCCAACTGCCTAAGAAACTCATCTTCTTGGAGCAGGTCTTCCTGAAGCATAAGGACAGCTTAGGCCAAGTCCGCGCCATTGTCGGCGCCAACCCCACCGATGCCAAGCTGAAAGAAGCGAGTTTCGCTCCGCTCAACCCCGACATCGTTATCCCCGACAGCCTTCGCGAGTCGCGTCAAACGCTCTTCTCGCTCATCAGCGAGTCGGCCAGCGACAACACCGGCGTAAGCGCCACTTTCGACTTGGCCACCAACATCGGCCCGCTCAAACAATACCTCACCGACTATGCCAACTGGCTCCGTGAGCTGGGCGAACAGGAAATGCCCGAGGCCAAAGCCTTGGAGGTGCAGAACATCGACACCGTGCTCCTCGAAGTCGAGAAGCCCGATGGCTCAACCTGCCCCGTCCGCTTGCTCACTCCGCTCCATCCCATCCGTCTGGCATGGCAAGTCAACCTCTTTGAGCTGTTTGAGGATTGGGAACAGAAGACCAAGGAGTACAAGCCCTATCAAAAGGATTGGTTCCGCAATCTCGAAAATCATTTCCGTGCAAGAGTTGGCCTGCCTTTGAACATCGCTCCGCTCATCATGGCCGAAAGTGCTATGAACGAGCCTTTCCAGTATGTGGGCGAACTCACCTATGGCTGGGGCTTATTAGCCAAGCAAAGCATTGAGGAAGGCAACGCCTTCGCATCTGAACTGCGTCAGCTGCTCGACTACACGGCCACCCTCATGAATGTCACCCGTGAGAAGCGCGTCGATACCGATGTCAGCCCGCTCTTGGTGCGCAACCATATCGTCAACTATGTCAAGGCGCACCCCTACACCAATAAGCTGGTCATCAACCTCTTCAACCCGGGCGATGCCCTGGTCTTCGCAGCCACCATGCTCGACCTCGAACGCTCCGACAAATCCCTCGACTATGAAATCCGTCTCTTCACTGACGATGATCTGATGCAGCCAGGCGCAGCCCTCAACGACCTGCTTAACCCTGAGTCATCCATCGCCGACGAAGCTGAAGCCTTCGCCCAAGCGTCGCAAAACCGTCTCTTCCCGAAGCTCCGCTTCTCACGCAATAAGATCAAAGACTTCCTTGTCAACCGCAACAAGTACCAGGCACACATCTCCTTCCTCATCAACCCCTTCCCTGTCCAGACAGAGTTGGTGCGTCAGGATGAGCTGAGTCGTTCCTTCTATGTCAACGGCTTGGTGTGCAACAATGTGGTCATGCAAACCACCGATGGAAAGACCCATGTCTGGCACCGCTACTATTCCGAAAAGAACCTGCTGCAGTCCATCACCGGCTTCGCCGAGGTCAGCACAGGCATGTTTACCAACCTGCAGCGCATGACGGCCAAGGTGATGTCCTCCACACAAAAGGAATCCGTACCTTCCACCGCCTTGCGCCTGAAGGAAAGCGATGCCATGCTTCTCTCCTTCGTCCACGATGTGTCCGATTGGGTCGTCACCTTCGACAAGAATATGGGTCCCGAGTTCTACGACCTGCCCCGTATGGATGGTGAGGAAATGCCCTACCTCCTCGACTATACGCCGAGCCACGACACTTCCACAGGCATTTCGTCATTCCTCACCACCCGTCCCACCAGCGAGGTCGAAGGCGTGATGGCACCCTGCTTCAAGGAGTTTGGCATCAACATCGAAGACAAGGAGCTTTTCAAGAATCTCCTTGAAGATGTCCGTACAGTCAGCGGCTCCATCGTCATGCAGGCCAACACCACACCCAACAAGGCCTTCGAGGTCTTGGGCACAACGCTTACCAAGCGGATGCTCCAGAAGAAAGGCCTGCTCGACGAAACCTTCATCATCCCCATCGATCTGCATAAAGACCTCTTCCTGCAGGCCGACGATGATAACAAGGAACGCGCCGACAACCTGCTGGTCAGCTTCGATGTCGAGAAGCGCGAAATCATCATCACCGTCCTCGAAATCAAGTGCCGCAAGTTCCTCAACGAGGCCGACCGCGCCGACTTGGAAACCAAGATTCTCAGCCAAATCACCAACACCATCACAGTGCTGAAAGAGCATTTCGAGATCAAGCCGGTCAACGACCGACTCGACCGCGAGCTGAAGACGCTGGAGTTCAAGAATCTGTTGGAGTTCTACATCAAGCGTTCCCATCGCTACAACCAGCTGGATGCCACTATCGCCATGGAATACCTAAGCTTCCTCTCCACCCTCGAAGAGGGCTACGAGCTGCGCTTCAAGCAGTTGGGAGTCATCTTCGATTTCTCCCAAGCTGTTCGCCAAGAGAAAGACTATTTGGGCGATTTGGTCATCTACCGCATGGGCACGCCTTCCATTGGCGAAATCCTCAGCGACACAGCCACCATGAGCACGACCAAGCCCGAAGAGCAGGCCGAAGACATCACCCACTTCTTTGAGCCAAAACACCGCGAAGAGCTGGTCTCTCGCCGCACAGGTAAACCAATCGAGGACGAAGTCTCTGTAAACTGGAACGATGAAGACCAGGATAGTCCCATCAGTCCCATCAGTCCTATAAGTCCTATCCCTTCCATCGATAGCGCGAAAGACCATAAGCACGAAAGCACTTCCCCCTCTGAGAGGGGGCAAGGGGGAGTCAACGAAGACTCCATCAGTCCCATCAGTCCTATAACTCCCATCCCTCCCGTCGATAGCACGTCAGCACGTAAGGACGATAGCACTTCCCCCTCTGAGAGGGGGCAAGGGGGAGTAAATCCCGAGCCTGTCGAAGAGCCAGACCCCAACTACATCGAACCCAAATACGAAATGCTCATTGGCGACAACGAGCCTTCCTCTCAATACGGCATCCTCGGTCAGGTGGTTTCCAACAAGCGCAAAATTGCCATCGACCTCAACAAGTGCAACACCATCAGCCTCTTCGGTGTGCAAGGCGCGGGCAAGAGCTTCACCATCGGCACCGTCGCCGAAATGACACTCAAACAATTCAGCAATGTCAACAAGTTGCCTGCTCCTATGGCCAGTGTCATCTTCCACTACAGCGAAAGCATGGACTATGCACCTGAGTTCACATCGATGATCTATCCCAACGACGATGAGCGTCAGCTCGCCCTGCTCAAAGCCAACTATGGCGTCGAGCCAGGCAGCGTCAAAGATGTGCTGCTCCTCGCTCCCGAAAGCCAGGTTGAAAAACGCAAGGCCGAATACCCGGGCATCGAGGTGCATCCCATCGGATTCGATTCCAAGGAGCTGAATGTCACAGATTGGATGTTCCTCCTCGGTGCAACAGGCAACGATTCCACCTATATCAAGGAACTGAAGCAGATTATGAAGGCCTGCCGTAATAACATGACCCTGCAATACATCCGTGCCGGTGTCAACAACAGCACCTTCCTATCCACCGCTCAGCGCAACCTCGCCCTGCAACGGCTCCAATTCGCTGAAGAATACATCAACGACGGCACCATGCTCCAGCAGTACCTGAAGCCTGGTCGCCTCATCATCGTTGACCTCCGCGACGAGTTCATTGAAAAGGACGAAGCCCTTGGCCTATTCGTGGTCATGCTCAACATCTTCTCCAGTGTCAAGGAAGTCGCAGGAAAGGCTTTCAACAAGTTCATCGTCTTCGACGAAGCCCACAAGTACATGAACAACCGCGATTTGGTCACTTCCATCGTCACCGCCATCCGTGAAATGCGTCACAAAGGCGTGTCCGTCATGATAGCCAGTCAGGATCCTATGAGCCTGCCTGTCGAAATCATTGAGCTGAGCTCCATCGTCATCATGCACAAGTTCAACTCACCCGCTTGGGTCAAGCATGTCCAAAAGGCCATCATTGCCCTCCAGTCGCTCACACCCAGCGAAATGTCATCCTTGGGCATCGGCGAAGCCTACCTATGGGCAGTCAAGTCCACCGATAAGCTCGTCACCCAGCGTCCTATCAAGGTTTCCATCCGTCCCCGTGTCACCAAGCACGGCGGCGACACCATAAGCGCAATCAAATGATGCAGGTCTTTCAATATAGTGGAACTGGCCAGCGTGCCGTCAATCAAGACCGCATCCTCGTTCAGCCTTTCAGCGACGATGAAGCACTCTTCATCGTCGCCGATGGCATGGGCGGCTATTCCAATGGCGAAGAAGCAGCCGCTTTGGTCGCCGAAGCCATTGCTGGCTTCGTCTCTGCCCATCGCGACTCACTACAGCCTAACGAGCTGTTACACAAAGCCATTGTAGAGGCTAACCAGCAGCTTTCCATTCGTCGCTACGCCTACGGCTGCATCGCCATGGGAACTGTCATCGCTCTCGCCTTGGTCAAAGGCGATACCGCCTTTTGCACCTGGCTCGGCGATAGCCGCATCTATCACTACCGCGATGGCCAATGTCTCTTCGTCAGTTCCGACCACTCCGCTCTGAAAGAATGGGGTGCCAAGAGGGTGTTGTCGCCAGCTCAAATCCAGCGCTACGCCAACACCGTAACCCGCTGCGTCATGGGCGACGAAAACCTTGGCCCCATCGAGGTCACTACCCTATCCCTACAGCAAGGCGACACCCTTTTCCTCTGCTCCGATGGCCTTCACAAGGAAGTCAACATCGAGCTGCTGCCATCTGAAACAAATGAGCTGCAGCAGTACCTAAGCGACAACAACGCGCTTTTCCACGACAACTATTCAATAATCAAACTGAAGATATAGCATGGTACTCGAAGAATCCACCATACAGGAAATCAAGGACAAGTCAGGCTTGGAGTTCAACAAAGTCAAAGACTTTGTCGCCCTCTCCGACATCATCCTGAAAACCACTGGCCGCAGCATCGGTGTCACCACCCTCAAAAGACTGATGGGCAACATCACCGACACCCGCAAAGCCAATCCCTATACTTTGGACACCATCGCCCAATATCTCGGTCATCCCTCTTGGAACAGTTATAGCGACCAAGCCTTCAACGACAGCATCTGGAACTACCCCGACAATTCAGTTTACATCCTTTCACTCAAAGCAGGTCAAACCATCGAATTGCAATACCTCAACAGGAAACTAAAACTCATCGTCGTAACCCACGAAGGCCAAAACGCCCTGAAGGTCGTATCAGCCAAAAACAGCAGCTTGCGCCCTGGCGACATCTTGCTGGTTCATCACATCCGCAAAGGCGAAGTCTTGGAGGCTGAGCAAGTCATCCGTGGCTCCCTCATGGGCAACTACAAAACCCACGGCGCAATCACTGCCATACAGGTAAAATAAAAGGGATGGCCACTTTCGTTTGGCCATCCCTTTTCTGTTTTACCTCAGCACATTCCCTTAGTTTGCAGGTGCTTCAGGTTTCGCACTAATGACAAACTCGAAAGTATAGTCATTTTGCACATTCTCAATCATGATAGGCATCAGGATAGTCATCGTCTTACCCTCTGCCCCACCTTGGTTATAGCTGGCAGGAATCAATGGGCTTTCTCTCCAGCCGCCATATTGCCCTGAAACATAATACACATTCTCGGTCGGCATAAGCAGATCTGTAATGCTCGCCCGCTTCGGGATGGAAGTCGCAGGCTGGCTGCTGTTCCTATCGATGTACTTCACACCTGAGTGCATCACACGGCCAACATTGCCATTGATGTCAACATAGCTGATGTCATCCCAATTGATTTTGATGGTGTGGTCGCTCTTGTTGGTGAGCGAAAAGTCAAACTCCTTATAGCCCACAAACCAAACGATGTTGATGAAATCATCCTCATAGCGATACTTCTGGACATCCCCATCCTTGAAGGTCACCACCTTCGTCTCGCCAAATTGAACTTTGGCGTTCTCAGGGCTTTCCACCGCCGAAAGGTTAACCACATACTTCGATGTTTGCATCATCGTACCGCACGATTGTGCAATGAAAGCGCAGCAAACCACAGCTGCTCCAATGATAAAATTCCTTACGCTCATAATAGTACATTTTTATTGTTAATGTGTTGCAAAAATAAGTCTTTACCCCCATCCCAACCTCACTTCCGCCTCAACTTGGACAACATGGACAGAAACCGTTCTGCGCATATCCATTTTTTTCATACATTTGCGCAATTAAATCAACACAATACACCGTATGAAAAAGCTATTATTTGCCATCGCCGTCCTGTGCTTTTCAATGAGTTTCACAGTCAAAGCCCAATCTCCTTCAGACAAAGCATCAGAGCTAAAACTGACGTCAAGAGACACTCTATTGTTTGAATACCTGGACACCTATAAGCGGCAACTTAAAGAGCCTCAATACCAGCTATTCCCTACAGAAAACATGTGGACTTTCCTCAAATTAAATACTATCACAGGCCAAATCTGGCAAGTTCAATACACAGTAGAAGGCCCTGAATATAGGTTTGAAACTATTCTAGACATAACTCCTCGCATATCAGAATACTTCGACGACCCAATATGTGGCCGTTTCACGCTTTATCCCACCAAAAACACCTACAATTTCATTCTCCTCGACCAAATAGATGGCCGCTGTTGGCAAGTCCAATGGAGCCTTGAACCATCAAATAGAGGCGTTATGCGAATATACTAATAATCATAATAATAGTCACACTTTAAACTATAAAAATACCGAAAAATGGAAAAAGTATTGTTACTCATTTTGGCCGTTTGCTCACTGGCTGTAACAAGTTGCAAGAAGTCTGAAGAAGCAGCTCCCGATTTTTACATCAAGTATGACCTTTATTCTATATACGGTCATGCCATGCCATGTAACGCAACCTACACAGACGAAACAGGAAATCCAAAACATGTCACATCAACCAATCAGGCATTTCATTTTGAATACGTTGTGGGGCCTGTAGCTAATGGTTTTCATGCCTCTTTAAGTGGTGGAGGCAAGTTACAAATCTCGATTTGCCGTGGCTCTGAACCATGGATGTTAAAAGCTGAGGGTACAAGCTCCATATCATACATCCTTGATTTCTAACCATCTCTTTTCGATAAGCACATTATTATTTGGGCGCATCCCCCGCCGTCCTTATAGCTTCATGGCCCCTGATGGCTCCAACTGGCCGTCGGGGGTCGGGCTTTCCGGGGGTACGCTATCGCTCCCGTGCTTTTGCTCCATGCAGACGAGGGGCGCGGCTCGTACCTCGCTGCGTCGCTCGTCTGCATTACGCAAAACCACCAAGCCCCTCCAATCCCTTGCGCGTTCCCCGCTCTATAGCTTCAACGCACTTCAAGCCTCATTCTCCGCATTTAGGCTCAAACCCTTGGCTTTTACGTCCGCTTAGGTAGTGGTAATTGAAAGCTCTTACTGTCCCGCCCAACCCGCCCTAAACAAATCTCAACTGAAAACTGAACAACTGCAAACTAACAACTCCACTTATCCCACCCGTTAGAGGAGTTCCGCCCCCAGCGAAGCGTTTGTCTTGTGGCCGTCAGTGCTACGGGCTACCATTTCGCTACGCCACGGCTCGTTCCTCGCTGTGGCTTCGCTCCATTATCGCCTCTCCGCGCTGCCGTCCCCTGCGCCTGCTCGCCTCGCTTTGGTGGCTCCACATCGTGTTTGCCCTTTGCCTACGCACAAACCTAAGCTGCTGCCAATAGCCGCTTTGGTCGTTTCGGGGGCTGTCTCCACCGTCATTGCGAGGCACAAAGCAATCCAGAAACTATCACCATCTCTTTCCGCTCCCTCAGCATCATCGTTACTAAAAGCAACGCCCGTGCAGGCGGGCGACACCTGCCTTCGCTCCGCGTGTCGACGGCTCCGTGCCTCCGCCGTCGACGCGCTCCGCTTCGTCAGCCGCCCGCCACTTTCGGGCTATCCTCGCTCTCTGGTCTCAAACGCCCTTCAAGCCTTTACTACCGTCATCGGTCGCTAAGCCCCATCTAACCAAGCCGCCTCCCTTCTCTACCCGTCGCGGCCAATGTCAGCAGCCCCGCTCCCGAAAAAATCCTCAATCCTCGCTATTAGTCCCATCAGTCCTATAGCTCCCATTTATTAGCCTCTACTGCCTTGCACCGCCGCTGTCACGCCTTTTGCATTTCTTGGGCTTTAACCCTGCCTCCCCAATGCTGTGCGGTAATGCCGCCGAGCAGGGTGTCCGTCCTCATGCTTCCGGGCGGGCACTCTGTTCGTCGGCAACACCGCCCAGCCCGCGCGACGGCCAGCCTCATCTTTTCCTTTGCCCTGTGCAAGAAGCGTTAGCAAAACCTTTCGTCGTAAATCACGATAGTACGAAAGCACGTTAGCACGAAATAAAATCTCAACAAAATACGCCTCTTGCCCAGTGCAGCCCCATCTGGTTCGCAGGTGTCCCGCCAGCGGCTGACTCAACTGTTATCCTAAAGCTTCAACGTACTTGAAAGCCAAACCATCGTAAGCACGATAGCACGATAGCACGTATAACGATAATCCTCATTGCGGGCTTGACCCGCAATCTAATTTTTCACTATCTTTGAAGCCTCAAATCGAAGATTCAACGTAGTTAAAACTCCAACACTATGAAAAAATACTCCCACGCCTGGATAGCCTTCATGGCCATCAAAAGATTGGAAGTCATCGCCACCACCGATAACGAAACCGTCATCAAAGGTGTCAGCGAAGACGTCCGCAAGGAAGCCAAAGCCCTTGTCAGATGGTTCAAGAACTACCGCGATTTCGTAATCCAAGGAGCTTGGTATCCCGATGAAGTGTTCAAGGACATGTCCACCAGCCACATCGTCAAATACCAACCCACTGAAGACGGTCCTTATACCACCTTCAGCAAACTACCCACAACCCACAGCATCTATGAATTGATGCGGAAGTCGTCGCCATTGTACAACAAGCCCTACGAATGCGTTGCTGGCAACTGTGCCGACCGTTGCGAATCCATATCCCACAGCATCGTTGATAATTTCAAGATGCTGCACCATGAGGATAGAGGCTGTCCCATCGCTACCACGCGTTTCTTCATCCTCAGCCACTACATTGCCGACTGTCACATGCCGCTGCATTGCGACAGTCGTCCATTCTCCGACGAGAAAGGCATCCACGGAGCCATTGAAAAGAAATGGGAAGACCAGGTCAACAAGTCCTACAAGATTGACAAGGACAACAACCGCTTCTTCTACGACCCTGATGGCTATCCCTTGCCACTCAAACCGACACCCTTCATTTTGGATGTCGAGAACGACATAGCCACGCGCAAATACACCCACGGTTGGGGAGGCGACAACGACAACACATGGGACTACATGAGTGCCGTGTCGCAATACTCCTATCTGTTCTCATACTATCTCATTCCCGAGACCTTCCAGAACACACAGCCCATGCAAGAATTCATGGAGCAGACCGAGTGGGGACAGAACTTCGACAAATACAGCAAGATGATATTTGGTGATGCCATCGACTCCATCGCCCGCATCTGGCTCCGCGTCTGGATCAAGTACAAGAAGTGGTTGAAATAGTGTCGTAAGCACGTAAGCACGATAGTACGCAAACACGAAAAAAATCATAACTCCTACCTCAAACTTCCTCCCTAATTAAAAACCGAGGGGGAAATCGGTGTTCCCTGCGTCGCCGCTTCTTGCGGTTGCCTTGGTGTGCGCAAGGGTATAACGAGCGGCAATCTGAAAAAATGCTGAGCTACGCAAGCTCCGTGCGCTTTTTCAGGTTGCCGCCCTTGCGCAACACCGCCGCTGCTCTTCGCTGTCCCGCGACAAGCGTTCCGCTGCGCTCCACTGGCGCGGCTCCAGACGAGCGTCAGCGGCTCCAAGGCCAGCCGCTTTCGTGGCTCCTTGCTCGCTCGGGGCTTTCTTGGCC
>CAJOIF010000006.1:0-100829 GCA_905234765.1 uncultured Bacteroidales bacterium | reverse complement strand
TAGTTTTGCGCCCCTGCTTGGTCGCCCGCCCGGCGGTTCCCTTGTCGGAGCGCTAAAGCGCATCGTGTTTCGCCCCCTCATCGTTGCCACCCCTTCCCGCGATGGCCATACTGGTGCCTGCCTCTTCGGGTGCGCCGCCGCAAAAGGCACGCCCGCCGCCGCTTCGGATTGAAACCGTGCGCGGACTCCTGTCGGGCGGGTCGGGCTCCCTGGCGCGAACGGGGCGCAGGGTTTCCCACTCAGGCGTGGTACAGTTGCCCTGAAGTTTCTCTCTCCTGTTCTGTCGTCTCTGTCTTTAGGCCGCAGGCGCTTTTCCCCCTTTCGGTTTTTTCCCACCGCACGGCTCGCAGGCGGCTCGCCTGCTACAGTTCCACCACTTACCCCACCAACCACCCTAAATAGAGCATTCGGAATATGTGTCGCTCCGTAAAACTCCGCTCCGTGCCACCATCAATCCCCGCCAACCACCCTAAGTAAAGTATTAGGAAAGGTCTGCAATCCAATAAAAAAGAAGCCCTTAACCGTCACGGCAGGGCTTCAAAAAATGAAAAAAATGTATGTTCTTTGATGACTATTACAGTTCAAAATGGCACTTGTCGACGAATGTCTTCCAGTGGCCACCCCAAACGATTTTTGTACCGAGTTCGCAGGCCACCTGAAACATCAGGTCGGCCAACTCCTCGAACCTGGACCAGTCCACCGCCTTTCGGTTCATCGTCAGTGGGTACAAGTCCACCGCTTCCCCAGTCAGGTGCTTTGATTTCATCGTCCGCGACTTTCCCTGCCTCACATATTCGCGCTGTAGCTCTATCGAGCGCAAACCCTCACTCACATTGAAAGGGTAGGGGCACCGCTTCGCGCACTCAATCACAATCGCCTTCAGGCGTTCATCAACGCCTTCCAGCCGCTTTTTTGAAAGTTCTGATAATTCCATATCGACCTCCTATCTGTATGCGTCGCGTTCATATTTGCTCATCTTTCTCCATTCCCAAGGGGGTAGGGCTCGCTCATCACACCACAAGCCGCGTCCGGCTCGCTTCGCCTCAGCTTCCAGCTGAGCATAGACAACGCTGTTGTCATATTGTTCGTAATGCCAAGCCAAACCCTCCTTCAGCATTTCCGCGCCGACATTCATACCGTCGGCATACGCCGTCGCTATCCATCGGCCGTACTGGTCGCGTTGCTTCAGCTTCAAGACTACCGTCTTTCCGCTCACCAACCAATGAAGATGCGCCTTCGCCACATCCCCAAAGAACTGCCCGCGCTCCGGCGCGTCGATGCCATTGATCCGTATGACCGTCACCGCCATTTGCTGTGACCACCATCCGCCGACACCAGATTGAGGTGCTGCCGTGCGGCCTCCGCCGCTCGTCGCGATATGCCCCTCAAAGGTGTCACCGTCCACAATACGGCTCACCTTCAATTGCACAGGCTCACTGTCATTCCCTGAGATGATGCCCGTAACCGTCGCCGCTACGCGGCTCTCCTTCCCCCTCTCTGAGGGGGTGGCCGAAGGCCGGGGGAGTTCGCTTTCCATTCCCTCTCGGCAGCTGCAAGAAAGCATAAGAAGCGCAGCCGCCACAATCAAAAATTTTCTCATAATCTGTTGTTTTTTAGTGCCCTGCAAAGATAATACAAATAATCCTTGAATTAAAGTGTCATTTCGCGTCAAAATGCGTCAATATCAACCACTTATTTGACTTAGCCCCCCTTTTCCGTTATCTTTGCCTCGCTGACCTCAGAAAGCCCTGCATCGGAACAAAAAAAACAATACGAAGATTATCTCCTTGCAGGGCTTCTATTTCAGCCGACCCAGCTGCAGCAAGTCGTCCGTGCGGTAGCCCTTCCCCCTTTAAAAAGGGGGTCAGGGGGATTCAAGACCGCGTCAATCCACACATTCACTAACCCCCAAAAACAATCAAACACTATGGGAAAAATCAAGCAAGGAATCCTCGGAGGATTCAAAGGTAAGGTGGGAACCGTCATCGGTTCCTCATGGAACGGTATCAGCTACATGCGCGGTATCGCCCAATCCATCAAAAACCCGAAGACCGCTGGCCAACAGACCCAGCGCACCTTCTTCAAGGAAGTCCAGGATCTCGCTGGCCAATTCTCCAACGAGCAACTGAACTTCCTCTTTCCGTCAACGCCCAAGGGCATGACCCGTCGCAACCTGCTGACGCAGCAGATCGCTGCCGCTTCCGTCGTCGATGGCGACACCAAGAGCGTCGACCTCGCAGAACTGGCCACCGTCGGCAATGCGCCGACGGCTGACCTGCCCGCCGTCACCGTCGCCGCCGATGGCACCAACCTCGCCATCTCTTGGGACGGTGCCAGCGACATCCGCACCGCCCATGCCGAGGAATACCCCACCGTATTCGTGGCCAACGTCACCAAGAAGAAGGTCTTTTTGGTCAACTCAACCGCCGCCCTCGGTGCATCCGGCTCGGTGTCGTTCAACGCCACCCTGTCCACCTACGGCGAAGCCACAGACACCTTCAGCGGCTTCATGCTCCTGAACGGCTCCAAAATTGCCCTCGTTGGCTTCGGCACAATGGGCGTTACCAATCGTCCCGCCCGAAAGAACCGATAAAAGGCTCTTTCAACAGCCCGAAAAAGCCGCCCTTCGGGACGGCTTTTTTAAGGGCCTTTCCGATAGCGGTCTGGTAGGGGTCAACGCTATACCAACGCTATACCAACTATACAAAATCAAAAACGAGTTAAAAATCACCTAAAAACATCAAGCACTATGGGAAAAATCAAGCAAGGAATCCTCGGAGGATTCAAAGGCACGGTGGGAACCGTCATCGGCTCCTCATGGAACGGCATTGCCTACATGAAAGGCCGTCCACAATCGGTTAAGAACCCCAAGACCGATAAGCAGTTGAAGCAACGCGCTTTCTTCAAGGAAGTGCAAGATCTTGTCGGGCAACTGTCCGACGAACAACAGAAGTTCCTCTTCCCGTCATCGCCTGTCGGCATGACCCGTCGCAATGCACTGGCCAAGCAACTCGCGGAGGATCCTGTCGTCACCGACGACAGCAAGTCCGTCAACCTCGCTGAACTGGCCACCGTCGGCAACGCGCCTACGGCTGACCTGCCCGCCATCGAGGTTACTGCCACGCGCTCCAACATTACCATCTCGTGGAATGCCGTGAGCGACTGGCGCAGCACTCATGCAGAGGAATATCCGACCATCTTCCTAATCAATGTCACCCAGAAGAAAATCTTCCTGGTGCATTCCACCGTCACCATCGGCGCATCCGGTGGGCAATCCTTCTCGGTTGACTTCGCCGCCTTCGGCATCGGCTCCGACACCTTCAGGGGTTTCATGCTCAGCACGGGTGCCACCACCGCGCCTCACGGCTTCGGAACAATCGGCGTGAACGAGCGTCCAGCCCGTCCACCAAAAAAGAACTCCTAAACCTCTAAAGCCATGACTATCTACGAATGGATCTCCCTGTTGCTCGCTCCGCTCACTGGCATCGCCTCTTGGCTCGCCGCTACGCGGCTGCGCCAAAACCGTACCATCCGCGAGATGCAGCAGACCATCTACAACCTGGTTGAGGAAAACAAGCGCGTCTACACCGAGCTTACCGAGGCCCGCCGTGCCATCGTCGGGCTTTCGGCTCAGGTCGAGCAGCTTAATCTCGAAAACGCCGAACTGAAGCAATTGATCGAAAACCTGTAAGGCCATGAAAACGCGCTGCATCATCTTCCTCCTGTTGTCGGTGTCGATGGCACTGTGTGCCTGCAATGCCCAGCGTCGCGCCGAGCGTCGCATCCGCCGCATCGTCGAGCGATGCCCGGAACTGCTGAGCGAACAGGCACACGCCATCGACACATTCCTTCCCGTCGCGCCAGTGGCCGACAGCGCGGCCATGCCGCTCCGTCCGCTCCTCGATGGGAAAACGCTCACCGTCACCACGCCCCAAGGCACGTTCACAGCCTCCATCGACGACGACACGCTATCAATCGCCTACGATGCCGAACTGGAGCCAATCCACTTCGCCGATACGGTCTACATCCCGCAAGTCGTCATCGAGGCGAAACCCGCCGAAAAGAAACCGTCCAATTTAGCCTGGTTTCTTTTCGGTGTGGTGATAGTCTTGTTGGCCGTCATCGTCACGGCCATAACGATAGTAATCAAAATGGTGAAGTCCTCCTAATCGAGGGCTTCTTTTTTTTGCCTTGAAACCAATGACATCTTCAAACTGGTTTTTTAAGTTAATCCGCTGTCGGCCAAAGATTGCAGGGAAGCCCCTCCGTTTTTCTACGGGCATTTACGCAATCTTCGTCCGCCAGCGGCTAAAAAGGGGTCGCGTTTTCCCGCGCTCATTTCCCGTCCTCGCACTAAATCCGCGTCCCCTTTCCGGCAATGATAGGGATTCGGGAAAGCTGCCTGCCTGCCAAAGGTCGCGGGGTGTAGCTTCAGCCCTTTTCTTCGGGCTTCATGGCCACGCCCTTCGTCAGTCAGTCAGACTCCAGAAGGAAAACAAAAAAGGAAACCCCCAGCAACCTCGGCCATCAGGGTAAATATCCCGCGTCCCCATAAAAAAAACTTTCCTGGGCCGCTGCACCATTTCAAGAAAATACCTACCTTTGCAACCAACTCCGTAGCCATAACAATATGGAGTTTGTTATCTTTGGGAAGCCGCATAGCCCAGTTTAATCGGCTTCCCTATTTTATTAAAACGGGGCAACTGCTTTCACAGTTGCCCCGTTTTGTCTACTCAAAGACTGTTTATCATCTTCTGTTTCGTTTCATTGCTTACTCTTCGATACCTCGCTATTGCGTGACTACCTTCCGAGTGTCCGCTCATCGCAGCAATGTCCGCATCCCTATAGCCAGCTTCATACAGGTTGCCGCAGAAGTTCCGTCGCCCCATGTGACTGCTTGCCACTTCAGACAATCGCACCTGCTTTTCAAGCCTAGTCACTGGGTCGAGTATCGTAACAACATGATTGATTTCCGGAATGGCCTTAAACATCTCCTTAATCATAGTGTTATAACGCTGGTCTGAATCAAACGGCAGCAGCCGGTCATCATCCAAATATTGGTATCGTTCAAGAATGGTCTTTGCAATGGGGTGAAGCGGCACCGTCACGATTTTCCCGCTCTTATTCTTGGTCTTTCCCGCCACATATTGCAGATATTCCCCATCTATGATGTTTGACTTCTTCAGTCTACGTAAGTCACCAATTCTACAACCCACCAAAGACTGAAAAACGAAGATGTCCCTTTGCACTGCCAATTCTGGGCGACTACTGAAATCCGCATTGAAGAGAATATTCCTATCCTCGTTAGAAAAGAAGAAAGGTGTCCCATAAACAGACTGATCCATGGTGAATGTAGCAAATATATCCTCGACTATCGCCTTCTGAATCCTGATGAGCCAATGCCAAAAAGCCTTCAGATACTTAAAATGCACTACCACCGTGTTCAAACTACGTCTTTCAACACCTCTAATCAAAACATAATCATACCCTTGATAAATGTGCTCGTATCGTTTTTTTGGAACCTTCTTTTCAACGGTCTTTTGGCATTTCTTATAAATGCCTGTCGTCACCTTACTTGATTCCCACAAATCGCACTCGTTAATGATGAAGCTTCGAAACTCGTACAAATCAGCTGTAGTGAGGTCTTTGATTTTGTACCGCTTCCCTTGATACTTTTCCATTCGGTCCCAAATACCCCAGCATGTGAAATAAGTCCGGTGGCGAACCTCTGCAATCACTCCGTTATTGTACTGCTCATCTATGTAGTACTTAAAGGCATCGAGGAAGTACTGATTTTCAAACCTCGACATTTCCCGCGTCATGGATGCTTTCTGTGACGCCAATTGGGTTTTGCTTGTAAGCTCCCACTTGTTAAACGTTACACGATTGCCTCCAATAAAAGCCTCTTGCGGTTTCGTCTCCCAAACTATATCATCCATCCAAATGGTGAGTGTGTTTGGTTGTAGTCGGTTTTCATCGGCCTGCTCCCAGCATCGAAGCAGATAGGAAGTCAAGAGATTTAGCCTGTCTCTGATTTCCTCGCAGTTGTCGCCATACTTGTTTTGTTTCTTGCCCTTTGGCATCCCCTTATCAGCATCCCAATTGCCCGCTGAAATAAAGATACCCGAGGCTGCTCTCTTCACGAAATTCCTGTTACCACTGAAACGTAGCTGAATTTCGCCTCTTTCGTCATCATTCTTGATGTACCTCGAAAGATAAAATTTTACAGTTGCCATAACAATATTAAATTAGATGTTTGTTATCTGTCAAATTGGAGGGGTAGCCCACCCCTTCAAAAGACACTGCAAATATACGAAAAAAATTCCAAACCCGTGTCAACGCCGTGTCAACCGAAACAAAAAAAATGCTCATTCGTGATAATTTGTTATCAGTCTAAACATTTTAAACAAACAATATAAATAAATGATTTTCAATTGATTAAATAATAATACACAGCCAAACAACATACCGATTACCGACAATTAAGGTTCAAGTTTCGATTCCGCTATGGGCTACAGAACAAAGCCGTAATCTGCTGAAAATCAGGTTACGGTTTTTCTTTTGCACCAAATTTGCCCCAAATTTGCCCCAAAGAGCAAATACAAAAAAGCCGTGAAGGATTGCCCCTCACGGCTTTTATCTGCGTATTCACGGAGTTAATTCCTGAAAATCAAACCGTCGCCTTGTACATCCACAATGATGGTCTTGCTCTTATCGACCTTGTCGGCCAGCACCATCTTCGAGAGCGAGTTAAGCAACTCACGCTGCATCATACGCTTCACGACTTCAAAAAAACATCACATAATAGATGGGCAGATAAGTAATCCCTTCTTCGGTGACGACATTTCGGTCGTTGAAAAGCACGTATGCCTTTTTGACGCCGTAATCTTTCGTCGCGATGAAGGTCGTCAGCGCACTGTGGGCAGTATAATCCTTGCCTGATTTCACCTCAATCGGCACCACCGACAACAGCATATCGCTTTCCACAAGGAAGTCCACCTCGCCATGCTTCTTGCTGTCGTAATAAAACAACCGATGTCCGTGGGCGTGAAGTTCTTGCGCCACCACCGACTCATACACAGACCCCAAATTGATGCTTCTAATGTCATCAAGCACAGCGGCCACATTGCGACCATACAAAAGTCCAGTCAAAATGCCCACATCATTGAGATACAACTTCAAAAGGTTCTTCTGCATCGATTCCAAAAGCGGGAACTTGGGCTGCGAAACGGCCTTCACCTGCAAGGCAATACCCGCATTGACCAAATAATCAAATTCCTCAACATAGTCATCAAAACGCTTGCCGGGTTTGTTTTCGATACGGTTGGCAAACACCCGTTTGCGCTTATTTTCGAGATTGGACGGAACAGAATCATATACATTCTTGATTTTCAACTTGTTTGCAACATCATATTGGGAAGCATCCGCACCATAGTAATCATGTACTTCCAACTGGACACGCCTCACCTCCACAATATCAGTGGTCGCCAAATAGGTGTTGACCGCATCGGGAAGACCACCCACCAACAAGTATTTCTTGAACAAACCGAGTATTTTGGAATGAAAACCTTCGTCAAGCGGCAACTCCTGTTCAAATTGTTTCTGCAAGTAGCCAATCACATCTTGTCCTATGCCGTTAGCGATAAGGAACTCCTCAAAATCAAGCGGATACATGTGCCTTACTTGTATGCTTCCGATGGGGATGGAAACCGACTTGGCCAACGCAACACCTAACAACGAGCCGCTGGCAATGTATGTAAAACGGTCTTCGGCTTTCAGGAACTTCAGCATTGTGAAAATATGCGGATATGCCTGAATCTCATCGAGAAAGACCAATGTGTTTTCCTTGTTGCCCAATCTGCCTTTGGCCACCGAACTCAAACGAAAATAGAAATCCTCCGTGGTTTTAACCGACTCAAAAAAACGCATCCCATCAGCATCCTCTAACAGGTTGATTTCAATGTAGTTGTCAAACATTTGCTGCCCGACATGCCGGATGATGAACGACTTTCCAACTTGACGGGCACCATCAACGACCAAAACCTTGTTTGGCTTGTTCAGGCAATAGTCTCGGATTTCTTTTTCTATCTTTCTGAATAACATATATTTAGCACTTTTTCCTTAAAAACAACACCTAAAAAACACACTTTTTCCGAAAATTTTATGTGGCAAAAATACACTTTTTCCGAAAAATAGAACCCTAAAAATCGCACTTTTTCCGAAAAAGAATAAAAAAAGCCAAGAAGCACTTTCGCGCTCCTTGGCTTTTCGTTTGAACTGGCAAAGGCTTTTAATTCCTGAAAATCAGTCCATCGCCATTCACATCCACGATAATGGTCTTGGATTTGTCGACCGATTCAGCCAGAATCATCTTCGACAGCGAATTGAGCAACTCACGCTGCATCATACGCTTCACGGGACGCGCACCGTACTGCGGGTTGTAGCTTTGGCTTGCGATGAAGTCGACGGCGGCATCGGTAATGTCGATACGGATGTCGTTGGCGGCCAGCATCTTCTGCACGCTGCGGAACTGCATCCTCACGATGTCGGCAATCTGGTTCTCGTCCAAAGGCTTGAACATGATGATGTCATCGACACGGTTCAGGAACTCAGGCCGCATGAACTGCTTCAGCTGCTCCATCACCTCGTTGCGGGTCTTCTCAAAGACTTCCTCGGCATTGCTGTCAGTCAAACGGGCAAAGTTGTCCTGGATGACATTGGCGCCGATGTTGGAGGTCATGATGACGATGGTGTTCTTGAAATCGACGGTACGGCCCTTGTTGTCGGTCAGACGGCCGTCGTCAAGCACTTGCAGCAGGATGTTGAACACATCAGGGTGAGCCTTTTCGATTTCATCCAACAGAATGACGGAGTAAGGCTTACGACGCACAGCCTCGGTCAGTTGGCCACTCTCTTCATAGCCCACATATCCTGGAGGCGCTCCAATGAGTCGCGACACCGTGTGACGCTCCTGATACTCCGACATGTCGATACGCACCATGGCGTTCTCGTCGTCGAACAGGAACTCGGCCAATGCCTTGGCCAACTCGGTTTTACCCACGCCCGTGGTACCCATGAAGATGAAAGAACCTATAGGACGTTTGGCATCCTGCAAGCCCGCACGGCTACGACGGATAGCATCGCTGACGGCAGTGATGGCCTCATCTTGGCCCACCACACGTTTGTGCAGCTCGTCCTCAAGGTGCAACAGCTTCTCGCGCTCACTTTGCATCATCTTGTTCACGGGGATGCCCGTCCAACGTGACACAATTTCAGCCACGTCGTCGGCGCTGACTTCCTCATCCACCAACGGATGGTCGCCTTGTGCTGCATTCAGGTCTGCCTTGGCCTTCTCGATGGCAGCCTCTGCCTCGCGAATCTTGCCGTAACGCAGTTCAGCCACACGGCCATAGTCGCCATCGCGTTCGGCCACCTCGGCCTGGTGCTTGTAGGTCTCGATATTGCTCTTTTCCTTCTGAATGAGTTCCACGTAATTACGCTCGGTCTCCCATTTCGCCTTGATGGCGGAACGCTTGTCGTTCAGCTCGGCCAGCTCCTTCCCTATCTCCTCCACTTTCTTGGTGTCGTTCTCACGTTTGATGGCCTCGCGCTCAATCTCCAGCTGACGGATGGCGCGCTCAACGTCCTCCAATTCCTCTGGCATCGAGTCGATTTGCAAACGCAAACGCGAGGCGGCCTCGTCAATCAGGTCGATGGCCTTGTCGGGCAGGAAACGGTCGCTGATGTAACGCACCGACAGCTGCACGGCGGCGATGATGGCCTCGTCCAAGATTCGGATGTGGTGGTGTGTCTCGTAACGCTCCTTCAAGCCACGGAGGATGCTGATGGCAGAAGCCTCGTCAGGCTCGTCGATGAGCACTTTCTGGAAACGACGCTCCAACGCCTTGTCCTTCTCGAAATACTGCTGGTATTCCTTCAAGGTGGTGGCACCGATGGCACGCAGTTCGCCACGCGACAGGGCCGGCTTCAGGATGTTGGCCGCGTCCATGGCGCCTTCGCCGCCACCCGCACCGACCAAGGTATGGATTTCATCGATGAACAGGATGACTTCGCCGTCGCTGTCCACGACTTCCTTGACGACATTTTTCAGACGTTCCTCAAACTCGCCTTTGTATTTCGCGCCGGCAAGCAGAGCGCCCATGTCCAAACTGAACACAGTCTTGCTTTTCAAGTTCTCGGGCACATCGCGATTGACGATACGTTGGGCCAAACCCTCCACGATAGCGGTCTTACCCACGCCCGGCTCACCTATCAAGATAGGGTTGTTCTTCGTGCGTCGGCTCAGGATTTGTAACACACGACGGATTTCCTCATCACGGCCGATGACCGGATCGAGTTTGCCTTCGCGCGCCAAATCGTTGAGGTTCTTGGCGAAACGGTTAAGCGAGTCGTAGTTCTGTTCGGCATCTTGCGAATCGACCTTCTTGCCCTTGCGGAACTGCATGATGGCCTTTTCGAGGTCGTCCTTGCGGATGCCTTGGTCCTTCATCAGCTGCGAAGCGATGCCATTGCTCTCAAAAACTGCCAGCAGCAAGTGCTCGATGGAAGCGTAATCGTCGCCCATCTTCTTGGCCAAGTTGGTGGCTTCAGTAAACACCCTGCTGACTTCCGAAGAATAATACATATCCGTACCACTACTGCGCGGCTGCGAATTGATGGTCTGGTCAAGGGCATCGTTGAGGCGGCTGACATTGACTCCCAACTTTTTCATCAGGTTGGGAATCAGGTAATCGTCGCTCAACAGCATACCCTTCAACAGGTGGAAGCTCTCAATGGTCTGGCATTGGTGCGACTGCGCAATCTCCAACGCCTTCTGGATGGCTTCCTGTGATTTGATGGTGAATTGGTTGAAGTTCATATTATGGTTCTCCTTTCTTTGTTTCTTTTTTTGACTTTGGGACTGCGAGACTGCGGGACACGAGACTAGTATTGTGTCCTGCATTTCGCAGTCACGCGTCCCAATTCATCAAAATCGCGGCCAATCCATACGCAATGTAAATTTGGCTTGATTTATGACAAATTGTCGGTAAATCAAAGAGTTATGGTTAGAGTTTATGACAAAATGACAAATTGAATAATCGTCTTATGCTAAACTATAAGTTCTGTTTTTGTTCGCTCCCTGCGCCACAATTTTGCCCTCGTGCAACAACTGGTAAAGATAGGCCTTGGTCTGCGTTGGCTTTAAGCCAAGGATTGCCGATAACTCCGATGTCTTGCAACTGCCTTTTTCTTTGAGATAGGCCAAAATTATCGTCGGTTTATCGTCGGTTGTTTTAGATTTATCGTCGGCGGGTTCCCATCCTTCGGGCGCATTAATGAGCATGTAACGATTCCTTAACTCATTGTTTTCGTTCAGCAACAGGTTACGGAAGAAACGTTCAAGGAAGTTAAAGTCATAGTCGATGCCAAGCCGAGCATTCTTGTAGTTGGCACGGACCAACGCATTGCGGAAGTACCATGAATGTTCTTTGAACATATCGTTGGTTGTCTCATAACCCAAAGAACGTAGATATTGAATGGTGAACACAGCCGTTGTGCGCGTATTCCCCTCTCGGAATGGATGGATCTGCCACAATCCTGAAACGAATTGGCAAATATGGCGCACTTTTTCTTCTTCGGTTAAACCCTTGTAGCTAAATTCACGTTCCTGCTGAATGTCATAGTCTATGGCGCGTCGCAGGTCTTCCCAATTCAGGTAATTGACCGTGTCGCCCTTAAGCACCCATTCCTTTTTGGTGATGTCGAACTGACGAAGCTCGCCGGCATGTTTGTACACGCCCTCAAATATACGGCGATGAGTTGCCACAAAACCATTGGTGTTGAAGGCGAAAGTCCTGGTAGAGAGAATCTTCTTGATATTGGCCGATGCCTTGTCGCACTCGGCGGCATCGTCATCCATCGGCGTACGGTTGGTCTTGCTGCTATAGTAAGTGTCAAGAAGTTGCCTCACTTCGTCGATGGTAATGTCGCCTTCAATGTTGCGGCGTGCTACATCAAGCAGATACTGGGAAGGCTTCAGTCCATCCACCTGCTGCAACCCAATGGCAGTCTGCCAAGCCGCCGCACTTTCCTGCGCCGATGGCTCGACCTGTCGGATATACTCGTCAAAATCTTCTTGTTTCATAGCAACATGGTTTAATGACCTACAAAAATACAGATTTATCCATTCAACATCCCTATCCATTAAAGATTTCCACCGATATTTTGACAAATTATTTCTAATTTTGCCCAATCAAACACGGCTCATCATGCAAACTGAAATCCAAACTGAAACCGAAGCCAAAACCACAAAATGCCTCAACTGTGGCACCGAGTTCGAGGGCAAGTTCTGTCCTGAGTGCGGACAAAGCGCCGAAACGGGACGATTCACACTGAAATTCATCGGGGAGAACCTCCTCGCGGCCATTTTAGGCAGGGATGGAGGCATTGCCTACACCTTCAAGAACCTGTTTTCGCGTCCCGGAAAGATGATTGTAGAAAACCTCGATGGGAAGCGTAAAAAGTATGTCTCCCCCTTCCCTATGTTGTTTCTGACCTTAACCCTATACATCCTAATCTTTAGCCTTACAGGCAGTAAAGGTGGAATAACAACCGACATGGATTTGAATTTATCCGACAATGCCACAACAAATGAGCAGATTTCTCTCGAAATCAACCGACTCTTCATCAATGCGTTCCACTTTTACCTCAACCATTACACGCTGTGTTATATGCTCACCCTGCCTTTGTTCGTCATTGCGGCAAGGCGATGTTACGGCAAGCAAAACCGGAAACGCTATAACCGTGCCGAATACATCGTCGCCATTGTCTACGCAATGGTGATGTTGGTGCTTTACCGATGCGTCATTAACCTCATTTATCCCTTTTCACCTGACTTTTACGGGAAAATGGCGGTCTTTGAGCCTGTTGCCATCATCATAGCCTTGACCGCTTGCTTCAGAAAAATGATGGGATTCAGCACGGTAAAAACGATTTGGCGTAGCACTCTGACCGTCGCCCTTTATTACCTTATACTTGGAATAATATCGGTCATCGTTATCCTCGCCATCTCATTCTTTTTTGTCTTCAAGTATCTGAAATAAAATCACTTCGCTGTTACTGAGCGAAAGAATATTTCAGCATCTTTCCAAACCGTGTAGTCGCGGGCGTAGAGCAGATTCAACTGGTTGATGAAATCAGGCTCCGTAACCGTTTTTTCGAGGTGTGAGGCCGGATGATATACTCCTTTACAAATTTTGGGAAGTTTCTGCATCTCGTCGGCAGGCGAGCAATAGCCCACCCACGTACGGCGCCCGATGAGCACCAAAACGGCATTTCTCAAAAACTTTACTGGTTGCTTCACCACCAAGGCCAAAGGCAGCCAAAACACGATGCTGAATACACTCATCAACACATCGAAGAGGCGTTTGTTGCGACGGTTGGACTTGGTGTCAATGGCCTTAATATCAACGGTGTAGAGGTCGCCGCGTGTGTTGATGCTGTTGCTGCCGATGATGGACAAACTATCCTCAGGAGCAATCTTATAGTCCACATTGGAAGCATGCCAGTCCACCATCTTGTCGATGATAATCTGATGCGGAACGTCTTTTGAGCAGAAGATGACCTCCGTAATCTTGTAAATCTCAATGATATCAGGCACTTGCGCAAGGTTGCCGACAAAGCCTTCGGGTGCCTCCCCTTGGGTTTCCGAACTCACCAAACCGATGAAATCCGGCTTGATGGAAGTGCTCTCCAATATGGAATTAACCCGTTGCGTCTCCTCAGGGCTCCCAATGACCAAAAAACGTTTTTTCTCCGTCCGCTTCGACTGGAAGTTCTCGTTGCCGAGCAAAATGCCGATGAAGCGTGTGAGGCTCATCTCCAAGGCCAGCCAAACCATGCCAAAGAGAATCAAAGCCCTTGAAAAACGCAGACTCTCAGGCAACAAGGCATATAGCACCAGGATAACGGCACTACCAAATGCCACACCCAAAACAGCCTTCGCGATACCATAAGGCTTATCGTAACCTCCTGAAAAATAAGTTGATAAAAGCCATATTAAGATGTAAGCGGGCAAGACTGCGGCAAAAAGCAGAATTGGATAGGTGCCACTCCCTTCGTAAATCGTACCATGGCCCCACAAATAGCTGATGGTAGCCAAGCCACCATAGCCCAAAACAGCATCAAGGAACGGGATAGCCGCCTTGTGGAAAAACTGAGACACCAAAGCGAGAAATGCCTTGAGATAGATGGCCATATTAATAAGGAAAGAGAACGACTTGGCCCAAGAACCACCAAAGTGCTTCTTGGCAAAGATTTCCATGGCACGATAAAACACGAACACATAATTCACGCTGGTTTTCTTGGTGCTCTCGCCCTTGTAATGGATGATGCGCGTCTCAGGGAAATAATAGTTTTTGTAACCACCTTGTGTTATGCGGTACGACAGGTCGATATCCTCGCCATACATAAAGAAGGTTTCGTCCAACAGACCAACCTTATCAAGCGTCTCTTTCCGCATGAGCATAAAAGCACCTGCCAGAATCTCCACTTCGTTAGTCTCATCGTTGGAGAGATGTCCCATATAATACCTTGCAAAACGTTTGCTATGCGGGAAGAGCTTGCACAAGCCGAACATCTTGTAGAACGCGGTCTTGGCCGTGGGCAGTCCTCGCTTTGACTCTGGCAGGAACTGTCCCTTGCCGTCCACCATCTTCACACCGAGACCGCCCGCATCGGGATGGCTGTCCATAAAAACAATGCACTTCGAGAAGGTGTCGTCCTCCACCACCGTATCGGGATTGAGCAACAGCACATACTCCCCTGTAGAAATACGAATCGCCTGGTTGTTCGCCTTTGCAAAACCTACATTGTCCTTATTGGCGATGACTTTCACTTCAGGAAACTTCTGCGCCAACATCTTCAACGAGCCATCGACGGAGTTGTTGTCGACAACAAACACCTCGCCCTCAATGCCCTGCATGGCACGACGCACCGAATACAGACATTGTTCGAGGAAATACTCGACGTTATAGTTGACGATGACGACAGAAAGTTTCATTGAGTTGGCAATCAATTATTACGGTTGGAGTCAAGATTGGCTTTAACGGCTTTTATCTGTGGGCCATCGTGTTCAGGGAGGTTGTCACTGATATTCTCCAAACCGCATGCGTTCAGAATCTTGCCCTTAAGGTCTCGATTCTGCATCCAGCCCGTAAACTGTTCAGCACCAGGACCATAGGCATACACCATCACAGGCAGGCAGGTGTGGCTGTTGGTGGAATAATTGAACGTCACATTGGTGTACTTGCCTTGCGGATCGGGCAGTGTAAGGCCACCCGTCTCATGGTCGGCAGTGACCACAACAAGAGTGTTGCCATGTTCCTTGGCATAGTTCAATGCGACTTGGATTGCGTAGTTGAAATCAAGCATCTCATCCATCATCCAAGTGGAATCGTTAGCATGGCAAGCAAAGTCAATTTGCGAGCCTTCCACCATGAGGAAGAAGCCGTTCTCTGCCCCATCGAGGGTCTGCAAGGCGGTCTTCACAGCACGCGGCAAGAAATCGCCGCGTTCAGCAGCCTGCGGCATATGGTCTTCGTTGGCCATGACTGCGTATTTCTTGCAAGTCACATCAATGTCAGCAAGAGTATCATAAACCTTCCAACCCAACTCGTTCTCCATGCGCTCGACAAGGTTAACACTGTCTTTCCGTTGGTTGAAATGCTTCATACCACCGCCAATAATGAGATTTATGTTTTCGTTTTCAGCCATTTGAACGGCAATATCCTCATACTGGCGACGATGCGGCACCTTGGCATAGAAAGTGGCTGGTGTGGCATGGGTGACATAACTCGTCACGACGATACCCGTTTCCTTACCTTGTTCTGCAAGTACTTCCAAAACGGTCTTCACAGGAATCGTGTCGGGATTCATACCCACCATACCATTCTTGGTCTTGTGGTCGCTGGCTAGGGCCGTGCCTCCAGCGGAAGAATCAGTGATATCGTTGCTGGCCGAATGGGTGTCGACCACACCAATGTAGGGGAACTGAGAGAAGGTCATCGACTCATGCGAAGCAAGCATGGCCGCATAGACCTGAGGCAAAGCCATACCGTCACCAATCATATAGATGACATTCACGGCTTTGGGCGGCTCTTGGGCTTCGGTTTTCTGGTTGCAGGATGACAAAATGCCCAAAACAGCAAGGGCGATAAGGGATAATGTAGATAGTTTTTTCATATTGAATTGATTTGTTTTGCTTTCAGCAATCAGCCTTCAGTTCTCAGCAACAATCAAACCATGCTGATAGCTGATGGCTGATAGCTGACAGCTTTATAATCGTTAATTCTAATGTTTTATTGCTTCCTCCCAACAACTTTTTTCACTGCTTCCACGATGTCGGGGGTGTCGAGATGATAGGCTTTTAGCAACTCGTCAGGGGTGCCGCTCTGGCCAAACTCGTCATCAACGGCCACCATCTCCATCGGACAAGGCATGTTCAACGCAAGCACCTGAGCGATGCTGTCGCCGAGGCCGCCATTGCGTTGGTGCTCCTCCGCCGTGACCACACAACGGGTTTTCTTCACTGATTTCAACACTGCCTCCACATCCAATGGCTTGATAGTATGGATGTTAATGAGTTCTGCATTGATACCTCTGTTTTTAAGCAACGGCAAGGCTTCAATAGCTTTCCAAACGAGATGACCGCAGGCGAAGATGGTCACGTCGGTGCCTTCCTGCAGCATCTGTGCCTTACCAATGATGAATTTCTCATCCACGGGAGTAAAATTCGGCACTTTCGGGCGACCAAAACGCAGATAGACCGGTCCGTCATACTCGGCCGCAGCGATGGTGGCGTTTTTGGTCTGGTTGAAATCGCATGGTACGATAACAGTCATATTGGGCAACATCTTCATCATACCGATGTCCTCCAGGATTTGGTGTGTGGCACCATCCTCGCCAAGGGTGACACCTGCGTGAGAGGCAGCAATTTTCACGTTCTTGTTGGAATAAGCCACACTCTGGCGAATCTGGTCGTAAACGCGTCCCGTTGAAAAAGCCGCGAAGGTACCCGTGAACGGCACGAAACCGCTCAAGGCCATGCCTGCCGCCATGTCGATCATATTGGCTTCGGCGATGCCCGTCTGAAAGAAACGGTTGGGGAACTCCTTGACGAAGTCACCCATCTTCAGCGAGCCGATGAGGTCGGCACAGAAAGCCACCACCTTTGGATTGCGGCGACCCGCCTCAAGCAGGCCCTCACCGAATCCCGATCTTGTATCTTTTTGGTTTTGAATCATAAAGTCCATATCAATAATCTCCTAATGTTTCTTTGAGTTGTGAGAGTGCGTTGGCGGCTTGCTCATCGTTGGGGGCTGTGCCGTGCCATTTGTGGGTACCCATCATGAAGTCGACACCCATACCCATCTCTGTATGAGCCAGGATAAGCTGAGGCTTGCCTTGACAGGCATTTTTTCTGGCGAAGTTCAAAGTGTCAACAACTTCCTGCATCTTGTTTCCGTTCATCTCAATGACCTTCCAGCCGAAGGCCTCGTATTTGGCGCGCATGTCGCCGAGGTTCATCACATCGTCCGTGGAACCGTCAATCTGTTTCTTGTTATAATCAATAATGGCCACAAGATTGTCCACGCCTTTGGCAGGGGCATACATAGCGGCCTCCCAAATCTGGCCTTCCTCCTGCTCACCGTCACCCATGAGAACGAAGACGAGGTGTTTGTCACCATTCAGTTTCTTGGCTTGTGCCGCACCGACGGCAACGGAAAGCCCTTGCCCGAGTGAACCCGATGCGATACGGACACCTGGCAACCCTTCCGCCGTAGTGGGATGACCTTGCAAGCGGGTACCAAGACGGCGGAACGTAGCCAGTTCACTGACAGGAAAATAACCACGCCGTGCCAAGATGCTGTAGAACATCGGGCTGATGTGACCATTGGAGAGGAAGAACATATCCTCACCGTCACCGTCCATGCGGAAATGGGTTGGGTCGATTTGCATTTGGTCGAAATAAAGGGCGGTGACAATGTCGGTAGCGCCCAAAGAACCGCCTGGATGTCCCGACTGGCACCCGTGCACCATACGAATGATGTCACGACGCACCTGCGAGGCGATTCTTTCCAATTCGTTAATAGTCATAGTGAAGCGTTTTAATTGTAGAATTCTGCCGCAAATCTACGGAAAAAACTCATACAACCACCTTCTCTTTTATTTTGTTTTTCAATCTTTTTCTGAAACCTTGCCTCTTTCAAGGCTTTCGTACGCAATAGCCTAGTTTCAAGATTGTCTTTAGCGTTTCAAGTGCCGTTTTGCGATCATACTCTTTCTCGTTTTCCGGCAATTCATCATAATCAACGAGACAGGGATGCTGCTTAAGCACGTCATTGCGCATGGGGCCATAACTCCATCCTTCTCGAAAACGACTTAAAGCCCAGTTGTCGTGTACATTACGCGACAACAACTCAGAAAGATCTTTCAGTTCATCGGGAAACACAACATCATCGGTGTTGACGGGCTTGGGGGTGTATTTATTTGTTTTCATTACATTAGTTTTGTTTACAACAACAAAGAGCAGGATTTTTATCGGAATCTACCATCAAACACAAGATTTCACTATCTTTGCAGCCCAACTGCATCATTCATCAATGAACGAAAGAGAAATACAGCTTATTGAGGGCATCATCAATACTGCGGACAGAAGGATGCACAACCGTTGCATCCAGCTTCTGTTTCACGGACACGACACCGCCCAGCGAGACGAGCGCGCCCGATATAAGAAAAACGACTATGTAGTGGCTTTGGAAGGGGCCGTAAGGACATGTTTTTCAGGGAGACACTACCAAGGCATGTTCTCTGAGACCTATATGGTTTTCGAGTCGCTTTTCGTAACCTATTTGGAGCATCTCAACCCAGAAAAGTTGCGCGAAATTGACGACTTGAAAAACTGGCTGTTTGTCGCCGCATGTCGGTTCTGCAACGGCAACAGAAAGAGAATCAACGAATTGCTTTGCATCGACATTGACGACAGCACGTCAGAATACGACGACAGCTTGAAAGCCAAAGACCAAGACAACAACGATGACAGCAAAGACAACGATGATATCGAAGTGCCAGACGACATCACTGAACCAGAAGACACATCGGGCTGGGCCGCCTCTGTCCTCGAGTCCTATATCAATAAAATCAACAATGGCTATTATCGCGACCTCATCCGCGCCATCAAGTTGGAGGATGTTCCAGTGGAGACTATGGCCGAAGACTACGGAAAGAGCGTCGATGACATTTACCGCGACTACAGCCGTGCCTGGGACAAACTGCTTCAGGTCAGCCTAACCGACATTCGTACTCGCGGGAAAAGTTTGTTCAAAAAATACGAAACAGACATGGACGACAGACAAGCCGCCTTGCTGAACCAATTCTTCTTCAGCGGACAAGACCTCAGCGCCATTGCCCTCAGCAAAGGGATGAAACGGGACGATTTGGAAAAAGCCATAATAAAAGAATACAAAGTATTGTTGAAGACCGCCAAACGTGAGAGCGAGATAGAAGAGAAAGAAAAACGGAAAGACGCCCGAGAGCAACGGCAGGCCGAAAAGGAACAAAAAAAGCCGGCCAAGTGGTAGAAAACGCCGCATCAAGCTGTCTTTGAAAACAAACCAACCAACAAAAGCACAACATTATGACGATTACAAATGAAATAATGGAACGTTTTCTTCAGGGCCGCACCTCTGTAGAAGAAACAGTTGAAATAATGGCCGCCATTGCCGTCAATCCCGAACTCGAAGAGTCTGTGATTACGCATCGGAGAATGGCTTATGCCAACGAGCAGATGGAAGACTATGGAAGTTTCATCCCCGTTAGCAGCATGGCCGCCGATGATGGACAGAACCTGTGCGATTTCCAATGCGAGACTTATATCCTGAAGGCTTTGGGGCATGACATAGACGAAAACGTGATGGCTAACGAATCGCGCCAAAACTATTGGCTGCGAGGCGAAGGCACTCCTCTTTACAATATGGGCAAACTGATGGAAAAAGAGGGGCTGCTGGTCAACCGCCGTTTCGATGCGACCCTTGACGACCTGGAAGAAGCCATGCAAAGCCACAAGGTCATCGTCGTGGTCAACGGCGACATGCTTATTGGCAAAAAAGTCGACCTGTTCTCCGACGATTTCAATTTCGACGACAACCCCAACCATGCGGTGGTGGTGCTTTCGATTGACAAAGAAGTGGGCAACATCATCATTTACAATCCCGCCGTCCAAGAGGAAGCCACGACATACGACCTCAAACGTTTTGAGAGCGCTTGGGGCGAGTCGCGACATTATATGGTCACAGCCCGAGTCAAAAACTTCCCTCAAGAATACAATCCGCAGCCCGTGGATGTCAGCAAAGTAAAGCTCAACGATGATTTGATGGAGCTCATCGAAGTGATTGCAGAGAACGCACATGACGTTTGGGCCGTCGACAAGATGAAAGCAGGTTCTACCTATGCTCCGCTTGATAATAACGGTAACGAAGAAAAAGGGCACAACCACTATCTCGTCCCCTATTTCATGCTCTCTGAAGCCGACAAGGAGCCCGACCGACGCATGGCCACCCATACCATTAAACTGCTGAAACGCTTGGGTTACCGCCTTGTGAACATCAACAGCATGTACCGTTGCCCCGACTGCGGCGAAGTCATCGAACCCAGCAACCACTTCTGCCCAAATTGCGGGCGGGAACTGTCGTGGGAAGATTTCAGATAAGCGGAAGTCTTTTCCTTACCACCTCCCTGAATATCCACCACCTCCACTGCGGCCACCTCCGAATGAGCCTCCCGAACTGTGGCTGTGACTGTGGCTAGAATAGCTTCGGCTGCTTGAGGAGCTGGACGAACCGCTGCTACCACTTGTGTAATGCACCTTCTTCGGAATCGTGACAGTCTTAGTGACAATATCGCCGCAGTGCTGACATTCATAGGTCTCTTTCCTCTCACCGCTCCTTGAATAATCAGCCTCCCTGATGGTTTCCGTTTTGGTCAGCTTCAAAGTATATGCACCACACTTCGAACAGGTTGAGAAGTCGGAATAATGGTTCCCATGCTCCTTCACCACAATCCTATGTCCGTTGTTGCAGTAATATGGCGTAAACCTAAAGGCTCCTACCCTTTCTTCTGCCAAATGGTTTTCAGGTAATCCAAACATGCCGTCTTTCCGCATTACTTCGCCACACTTGGGGCACTGGCAATCGTCATTGGCCGCCAACTTTTTCTTGAAGATAAGGTAATACACCCAACCCAACCACGGTGCCATCCACATGGCAACCTTATTGGCAAGATGGTCGTTTGCCGCCTCATAGACCGACTTCGGATTGACAGAATTCCTAGCCAGCTTATTGGCCGTCCTCAAAACGCGTTGGTTATGACGGAAACAAATCCAAGTGATATACAAAACAAATGAACCTATGGCAGCCCAATCGAACATTTGCTTTTCTTCAAGATTGGGGTACGCGATAACCAGAACGAAGATAACAAGAAAGAGCATCACAAAGACGGAAAAACCTATCATCAATCCTCCAAGGCAGCCCTTCCCATCCCACGGCGACCCTGACCATGAGGTCTTAAAGCCTTCAACATATGTGGTGCCACTTTCTTCCATAACGTTGTACTTATCCGAAGCTGATGATTTTGTTTTGTGTTTAACCGCCCAAAAAACAACACCAAGAACGGGCAACACAAACATCAATAAGGCAAACAATATGAAGACTATGCTAACATCTTCCAACCCATTACCTTCATCGCCGTTGTTGACGGTAGGCAAAGTCGTCTTCAATCCCATGGGAATTTCACCGCCATAGACGTCCACGATGTCGGCCACACCAGCACACAAGCCGCCCTCATAGTCGCCGGCTTTGAAAAAAGGCATGATGGTTCTCGTGAAGATGCGCTCACACTTGGCATCTGTGAGTGTAGCTTCTGCACCATAACCCGTTTCAAACTCCAAAGCATGTTGGTCTTCGACAAAAAGCAGCAGCACACCATTGTCCTTTTGTGCATCGCCGATGCCCCAGAAATTGAATAGGCTAGTTGCAAAATGCTTTGGCTCCGCATCACCGACAGAAGACAATGTTACAATGAAAACATCAGCAGTATCACGGATGGCACATAATGCGGTGTTGATGGTCATTTCAACACTGTCCGACAAGTAGCCGTCAGGGTCGCTGACATGGATTTCATTGCTTTGCAAGCGCGTATTCGGCACCGTTTGAACCGTCCATACATTTTGTGACAACAAATTGAATGACAGAAGGATGCATGTAAGAAACACAGAAATTCTCTTCATGATACAATAGCTATTGTTGGCCACAAAGATACAAAATAGCAGCATATCTCAAATTTTATTACCTTTGCAGCGAATTTTGTGGAAAGCCTATCATGTTTGACGACGAAGACATTGAGGATTATTACGAAGAGGAGCAAGACCGAAAGGCGGCCATAAAGCGTTATGAGGACATGCTGAAATCGCATGACGAAGCCTATTTCGACAGTGCGGAATTCGAATACATCATCGACAATTACGTGGAGAAAAACCAACTCTTGCGTTCGCGTCAAGCCGTCGATCTCGCCATGCAGCAACATCCCGAAAGCAACATACTGAAGGTGAAAGAGGCCCGTCAGTATCTACTTGAAGGTCAAGCAGAAAATGCTTTTGAGATCTTACAACACATGGAACGCGACGAAGAAAATGAGCCTGACTATTTCCTCGTTTTGGGCAGTTGTTTGGCCGCTTTGGGTAAGTCGAAAGAAGCCTTAGAAAACTACTTCAGTGCCCTGCCCTACTTCGACGAAGACGAAAACTTCGACCTTTATAATGCCATTGCCTACGAATATCAACGCCTCAAGAAATTCGACCAAGCTATCGAGTTCTACAACAAGGCTTTGGTGATGGCCACGGACGAAAACAACGAACGCGACACCCTTTACCACGAGATTCGTAGCTGTTACCTTTCCGAAGGACGTAAAGAAGAAGCCATCGCGTTCTTCCAGAGACTCGTCGACGAGAACCCGCACAATAGCAAGGCCTGGACCAATATCGGAGACTGCTACCGCATGATGGGCGAATACGAAGAGAGCATCGATCCTTATGAATTCGCCCTCGCCATCGACCCGGAAGACCTCTGGACCAACATGCACCTTGCCGACATTTACTATGACCTCGGCCGCTACAAGGAAGCCATCGACACCCTTGAGGAAGCTTTGCGCAACGGCGTGGAGACCTCCATCATACGCACCTCATTAGGGGACTGCTACTACCGCCTCAACGACTTGCAAACCGCTGAGGAAAACTTTCGCAAGGCCGTCGAAATGAACGAGATGAACGGTGGCGGATGGGCAGGATTGGGCTATGTCAGCAGCGACCGTGGCGACAGTCAAAAAGCCATCAAATACTTCGAAAAGGCCTTCAAGCTGGAGCCTTGGGAAACCGAACACCTCTACTCCATCGCTGCCGACTACCACAAGCTCAACCGCCTCGACCTTTCGATGCAATACCTGCGCAAGATTCAGGAGATGAACCCGCGCGACCCCGACTCCTATTATTATATCGCCGACCTCTTTGGCGAACAGGACCAAATCGACGAAGCCATTAATACCATCAATTACGGGCTATTGCAGACCGACAACGACCCATCGCTGCTTTACTTGCTCGCTTACGCATACTTCGTCAAAGGCAGCCGCGACCAAGGCTTGGAAACTCTCGACCTCGCTCTTGAAGCCGACTTCGAATTGTGGAACGACTTCCTTGAATATGACCGCGACCTGCTCTCCAACGACGTTGATATCATCGAACTCATCGAGCGGCACAAGAAAAACCACGAGAACAACACCCACGACGAACAAGACTCATGAAGAACTACATATACATTTTCCTCATCGCCATGGTACCGCTCATTGAGTTGCGCGGTGCCCTTCCTGTCGCTTATGGCATCCATACCGCCAACCCCGACTTCAGTTTACTTTGGAGCTATGTCATCATTGCCATAGGCAACATGTTACCCGTGCCGTTCATCTATTTCTTCGCCCGCAAGGTGCTGGAATGGGGCAAGGACAAAAAGTACATCGGGAAGTTCTTCACCTGGTGCCTCGAAAAAGGCGAGAAAGGTGGCGAAAAACTTCAAGCCAAAGCGGGTCGTGGCCTCTATTGGGCCTTGCTGCTCTTTGTCGGCATCCCGCTGCCTGGCACTGGCGCCTGGACGGGCACATTAGCCGCCAGCTTCTTGGACATGGACTTCAAGAAAAGTGTTGTGGCCGTCATTGGCGGCGTGGTACTCGCCAGCGTCATTGTAGGCGTCATCTGCACATTAGGTTTTGGAGCAATATTTGGAATTGGATAAATCATGAAACGCTACGGACTCATCGGACACCCATTGAAGCACTCGCTCTCGCGGCATCTCTTCAACGAAAAATTCGAATACGAAGGCCTGGACTGCCTCTATCAGCACTTCGACATCAAATCGTTGGAGGAACTTCACGATATTTTTGCCAAGTATCCCGACCTCTGTGGATTCAACGTGACAATACCTTATAAAGAAAGCATCATCCCGCTCTTGGACGAGATAGACGATATAGCCAAAGAAGTCGGTGCAGTGAACGTGGTGAAAATCACGGATGGCAAGTTGAAAGGCTATAACACAGACGTTTACGGGTTCAACCTCCTTTTGGAAAGGGCGTTGAAAGACCGTACAGTCACCCACGCCTTGGTTCTGGGTACGGGAGGTGCCAGCAAAGCGGTGCAATATGTATTGAAGCAAAAAGCCATCCCTTATTCCACCGTCAGCCGTGATGCTGCCACGGGCGATTACACTTATGAGACACTGTCTGACGATATCCTGCGACAAAATCCGCTCATCATCAACACCACTCCATTGGGAATGTATCCACAAATCGATGACTTCCCCGACCTTCATTATCAAGGCTTGACGAAGAGCCATATCCTTATCGACTTGGTTTACAACCCAAAAGAAACGGCGTTCATGGAATTGGGCAGGACTTGGGGTGCCAAAGTGTACGGCGGATTACAGATGTTTGAGGAACAAGCAAAAAAGACTTGGGAAATATTTCAAATATGACGAGAAGCAAAGTAAAACGAGAACCCGAATACTTGGAAGATGTCGAAATCATCGACGCTGGCTCTGAGGGTATGTCGGTGGCCAAGCCTGAAGGCCGCGTCATCTTCATTCCGTTCGGTGTACCAGGCGACGTAGTTGACATTGAAGTTTACAAACGCAAGAAGAACTATTTCGAAGGCAAGATACTGAACTTCAAGAAGATGTCGGACAAGCGCGTAAAGCCTGTTTGCCAACACTTTGGTCTTTGTGGCGGCTGCAAATGGCAACACGAGGCCTACGAATGGCAGACTTATTACAAGCAGAAGCAAGTACAAGACAACTTCGACCGCATCGGCAAGATTGAATACCCTGAAATACGCCCCATCCTTGGTTGCGAGAAACAGTTTGCTTACCGTAACAAGTTGGAATTCACCTTCTCGAACCACAAATGGCTCACCGACGGCGCTCCCAACGGCACCCACGACGAAGAAGCCTGCAAAGGCCTTGGTTTCCATTTGCCCCAACTCTTTGATCGCGTAGTCGACATTGAAAAATGCCATCTGCAAGCCGACCCGTCGAACGACATCAGACTGTTTGTCAGGCGTTTCACGATGGACAGGAAGCTTCCATACTATAACTTCCGCGCCCATGAAGGCCTAATGCGCAATCTCGTCGTTCGTTGCAACTCAAAGGGAGAGTTTATGGTTATCCTCGTTATCGGCGAGGACAATAGTATCGTCCGCCACGAGCTGATTCCTGCTTTGGAGATGGCCTTCCCTCAAATCGTCTCGCTTCTATTGGTGATCAATCCGAAGCTCAACGACATCATCAACGACCTGCCTTTCGAATGTCTGAAAGGCGAGCCTTACCTGACAGAAACGATGACCTCGCCACGTGCGGGTTATAATGATTTGAAATTCCGAATCGGGCCAGTCTCGTTCTTTCAAACCAATGTGTATCAAGCTGAAAAGCTCTATCGTGTCGCTTTCGACCTCGCCAATGTACAAGGCAACGAACTGATGTACGACCTCTACACGGGCACCGGCACCATTGCGCAGTATTTCTCACGCTTTGTTAAGAAAGTCGTTGGCATCGAATACGTTGAGGCCGCCATCGAGGATGCCAAGGTGAACGCCGAAATCAATGGTATCACCAACTGCAGCTTCTATGCGGGCGACATGGCAAAAGTCTTCACTGATGACTTCATCACCACCAACGGACATCCCGATCTTATCGTCACCGACCCGCCTCGCGCAGGCATGGCTGAAAAAGTTGTGGAACAATTGTTGAAAATCCGCGCAAAAAAAATCGTTTACGTCAGCTGTAACCCAGCGACACAAGCGCGTGATTTGCAACTACTTGACTCTACATACAAAGTTATGGCCGTGCAGCCCGTCGATATGTTCCCGCACACGCAACATGTGGAGAATGTGTGTCTGTTGGAATTAAGATAAAGTCGAAATCAACGTTTTTTCCAAAGTTTCAGCAAAGCCTTGCCAAACGGTGACATCTTATTAAAGGTGTAGGATGGGTATCTCGTTTCGACACCTCCGAAACCTAGATAAAACCGCGCCAAATTGTCATCGTCTGAACCTTCAAAATCGAAAACAAATGGCTGATTTGCAAACGTTTGTATTACATTGTCAAGCAAAAAAGACATGGCTTGGCGGTCTTTGCCTTCCTGCGTAAGCCCCGAGAAAAGGAAAGTGAGGCGGCCATTGGCTTTCATAAAAATGGCAGCACATATCAATTGACCCACACCTTTTTCGGTCACACCGAGGAAAAAGGCCGCATCGCGATGCTGGGCGACCTGCGCCAAATGGGTCAGACGCGCATATTCGGCATCGCCCCACTTGTCCAAATAAGCTCCACGGTTTTCCGTAAACAACGCCACTACATGATATGGAATCACTGTATTGACAATTTGCAGGTTATTGGTTCCCGCTTTGGCGAGATTGCGCTTCGTGTTGGTGTGGTAATGAGAACGAATCGTCTCGTAGTCTTGGTTTAAGTCAAGAAGCACATTACGATGGAAATCAACACCTTGCAATCCATCCAAAATCGAGTTACCTTCATTCAAACGGATTTCAGAAAAACGGTATTTCTTCGGGATGGCTTGCAAAAACGCCTCCGCTTTTTCCCTTGACAGAAACGACTTCGAGAAGATTCCCAACTGCTGGACAAAATAAGGCTGGAAAAGATAATTCACACCAAATTTCTTTCCGCCTGTCAACGGCATAACAGACTGATAATCATCCTCAACCAATGCCTCCCATTCGGGATGCACGATGTCAAGATACCATGAATAGGCGTAAATATTGCCACATTCGGTAATAGTGGCGTCCCATTTCCCAAAGTCAATCTGATTATGTAATAAATAACGTATCATGACGCGATATACTCCAACAATTGGCGATACATCTCCGGCCATCCGACCCAGCGTTTTTCCCCTCCAAGAGTTTCATTATGAGTGAGATAAATAAACCTTCCATTTACTGCTTTCACTTCATCTACCAACTGTTTAGCCAAGTTGAGAGAGGCATCCACATCCAAGTTGAGATAATCACGCATGGTGCCGTCCATCAAAGCGAAAGGATGCACCCGCAGATTGGTGGCCATATCGTTTTCGAGATCGTAAAACCGGAACGTATCTGCAATGCCTGCACGGAAACCCGCTTGCGAGGCAAAGCCCATGGTGTAGTCGTCGCTGATGTCCAACTCTATGAGTTTCTGATAGCTACGCGGCAGATTCATCCGCAGGAAATGCTGTCGGCTCTTGGTCAGCGGACGGTGCAGCACCTCGGAAAGATTGTCGATTTCGCGCTGCATCTTATCAACATCAAGATATGAAGAGAATGAGGGATGTATACCCACATCGGCATAGTCGCCAAGTGTCTTGATCAGGGATTGGAAACTCGGTTTACGGATAGAGATGTTTTTGTCGTTGGTGTCATACTCTCCGCAAAGGATGAAATATATTGGCTTAAGCTTGAATTCTTTCTGCAACTCAAATTGGAACTCATAAGAATCGAACGGGTCTTTCCGTTTGCCGCGCAACACCTGATGGCGTTCGCGAATACGATCGCTGTCACCAGCCGCCAAATCCATGAAAAAACTGCCGATAGTCCGATAAAGGCCCTTGTGTTTGTAGGCCCAAGCCGCATCAATGTCGTAGGTCGGAACAAAGCAAAACTTTTTTGGCTTGAATGTCAAATCGGGATAGACCTTTTGCAGGCGCTTTTTAAGTTCCATCGCCCAGATATTCACTAAAGGCTTCTGCAATACGCCATTCTCAAACATCCAACTGGATTCGGCCTGAAAACGCCCGTATTTATCGCGCACCTGTGGCAAATACTCCTCGTAACGCGAAACCAAATAAAACGAAGCCGCAAAGACATCAAAAGGCATCAGCAACTCTTTCCCATAAACTGGGAAAAGAGCCTTAACGTTCTCAAAATCAACCAACTGAAGTTCTTGTTCATGGATATGCCTCTCAAACAACAAACCGACTGACTTTTGAAACGGCACCTCGCACAGACGTTCGTAGCCATATTGAAACTTAGGTCCGTCGGCGGCTGCGAAACGCTCGGCATCGGTGGTCAGTTCAAAGTCAAGACCAAGCAAGTCGCCCAGCACCAAATCAAAAGTGTAGGCAACGCGGTCGCTGATTTTAGGAACGTGAACTAGCATTTTCATCCCTGCAAAAATAGCACGATTTTCAATGCCCACGGCAAAATTGAAGAAAAATGTTCCTTCTTCGCCAAAGTGACATGGAAAAGTTGTATTTTTGTCCTTTAAATATAAGACATCCAACATGGAAAACTTCGTCGTATCCGCTAGAAAATACAGGCCTATCACCTTTGACACCGTAGTGGGTCAAGGTTCCATCACCAATACCTTGAAAAACGCCATCCGCAATAACACTTTGGCGCAAGCTTTCCTGTTTTGCGGTCCGCGCGGCGTGGGCAAGACCACCTGTGCCCGCATCATGGCCAAGACCATCAATTGCCTCAACCCCACCGAGAACATGGAGGCTTGCAACGAATGCGAGTCGTGCCGCGCCTTTAACAACAACGCCTCGTTCAATATTTACGAACTGGATGCGGCATCCAACAACTCGGTCGAGGACATCCGCAGCTTGGTTGACCAGGTAAGGATTCCACCGCAAATCGGGCAATACAAGGTCTACATCATCGACGAGGTTCACATGCTATCGGCAGCGGCTTTCAATGCTTTTTTGAAGACTTTGGAAGAGCCTCCAGCGTATGCCAAGTTTATCCTTGCCACAACGGAAAAGCACAAGATTATCCCGACCATTCTCTCTCGCTGTCAGATCTTTGACTTCAAGCGAATTACAGTTGACGATATTGCCAAGCATTTGGCATACGTCGCCCAAAGCGAAGGCGTCAACGCCGAACCCGAAGCCTTGAACATCATCGCCCAAAAAGCCGATGGTGCCTTGCGTGACGCGCTCTCCATTTTCGACCAAATGGTCAGTTTTTCTGGCAAAAACATCACTTACAAGGATGTCATTGACAACCTCAACGTTTTGGACTATGACTATTATTTCCAAATCGTCGACCACATCCTGCAAGGCAACACAAGTGATATCCTGTTGATACTCAATGATATCATTAGTAAAGGATTTGAGCCACAGCACTTTGTCAGCGGCATGGGCAACCATTTGAGAAGTCTGTTGGTCTGTAAGGATGCTGCCACAGTACAACTCTTGGAAGTCAGCGAGCAGTTGAGACAACGCTATTTGGCGCAGTCGCAAGCCTGTCCCCTGCCCTTCCTCATCAAAGCACTGGAAATCAACAACCAATGCGACATCGACTACCGCAGTGCGAACAACAAGCGACTGCATTTGGAGATTGCCTTGTTAAAAATGTGCGCCCTATGCAGTAACGCCTTGGCCATGCCAACACAGCAGCCACAGCCTGTGCAAATGCCACAGAACAGGCCTGCGCAACAACCTGTTTCACAGGGACAAGGGAAGACCTATGTGTCTACCCCTATGCAAACCGCACAAACCCAACCAACACAAACAGCTAAGATCCCAGAGCCCATCGAAAGGCCGACTCCACCAGCAAATCAACAACAGCAACCCGCTCAAAGCGGCGTTTCGGCAAGCTCAACGACCGCTCAACCCACTCCCACCGTCCGTCCACGCGGCACCACCAGCAGCATTAGCATCAACAAGGCCATGCAACAGGCTGAACAGAAAACTGAGGAAAAAGAAGAGAAATGGGATTCCGCTTTCACGCAAGAGCAGTTGACATCAGCCTGGACCGATTTCGTCAACCGATACAAAATCATCTCACCCAACTTTGCTGCGGCTCTCGTGAAATACACACCTAAACTGGCCAACGGAAGCGAAATCCATTTCAGCGTCGACAATATGCTTTTTGAGCGCGACACCGAAGGCATGAGTGCCTTACGCAACCACTTGAAAAACAGTTTGCACAACAACCAATTCAACCTCGTCCCCGAACTGATGGAACGTCCCGCAGAAATCGAGGCCTACACCGACAAGGACAAGTTCGAGAAAATGGTTGAAGAACGACCATTCTTGCGAACGCTACAAACTGAACTGAAACTAGAAGGAGATTTATAAACTTTATTCATAATGAAAAAACAACACATTGCAGCCATGATGATTCTATGCACAATGGCAACAGCCTGTACCGAAAAGGCTACTCAAAAAACCGAAAAGGAAGTTACGCCCGCCATCGAGTTGGGTAACATGGACACCACCATCAACCCCGCGGACGACTTCTTCCGTTATTGCAACAACAACTGGTTGAAAAACAATCCCATCCCGGAAGAATACACCACGTATGGTGCCTTTACCGAGATTGAGGAGCGTAACGAAAAACTCATCCAAGCTCTTATCGATGAAGCCTCGCATGATGCCGACGCCAAAGAAGGCAGCATGGCCCAGAAGATCCGCGACTTCTACAATGCGGGCATGGACACTGTCGCTATCAACGAGCGTGGTTACACTGAGCTGACACCTTACTTCGAGATGGTGGAAGCCCTCAACGACAAGACCGACCTTGCCGCCTTGCTAGGCACCCTTCACAAGAACGGCTTCGGTGGCTTCTTTTATGCCGGTCCGAGCCTCGATCCCAAGGACGCCAACCGCTACATCATGCACCTCTATCAAGGCGGTCTCAGCCTTCCTGACCGCGACGACTACCTTGAGGAAACCTCACAAGAGATGCGTGACAAGTATGTCGAGCATGTGGCCAAGATGTTTGAGCTGACGGGTACAGATGCTGATGCAGCCACAGAGAAAGCCAAGGGCATTCTTGCCTTTGAGACACAGTTGGCTAAAAACTCGATGAGCCGCGTCGAACGCCGCGACCCCGACCGCACCTTTAATATGAGGAGTTTCGCCGAACTGCAACAGTCCACTCCCAACTTCAATTGGAAGGCGTACTACAACAACATAGATGCGCCCGAGTTTGATAGTCTCAACGTGGGCATGCCCGATTTCATCACGGCTATGAACGGCATCATCCTCAACACCGATCTCGCCACCCTCAAGGATTACTTGCGTTGGAAAGTCATCCATGGCAGTGCTTCCTTGTTGAGCAGTGACCTCGACACCGAGAATTTCAACTTCTACGGCAACTATCTCTACGGCCAAGAGACGCAACAACCTCGTTGGCGTCGCATCTTGGATGCCACTTCCGGCTGCTTGGGCGAAGGCATTGGACAACTTTATGTCGAGAGACATTTCCCAGCCGAGGCCAAAGAGCGCATGCTCAATCTCGTTGGCAATCTGAAAATCGCCTTGGGTGAGCGTATCAAGAACTTAGATTGGATGAGCGACGAGACCAAGGAAAAAGCCCTCCACAAGCTTGACTGCTTCAATGTGAAGATCGGTTACCCCAACAAATGGCGCGACTACACCGATTTCAAAGTGACTCCCGATTCGTATTTCCAGAATTTCCACAACTTTGTCGCTTTTGAGAACGACTTTGAGATGGCTCGCTTGGGCAAGCCCGTCGACAAGGAAGAATGGTTTATGACCCCGCAAACCGTCAACGCCTACTATAGCCCCGAGATGAACGAAATCGTGTTCCCCGCCGCCATCCTGCAACCGCCTTTCTTCAATATGGATGCTGATGACGCTGTCAACTACGGTGGTATCGGTGTGGTGATTGGCCACGAGATGACCCACGGCTTCGACGACCAAGGCTGCAAGTACGACGAAAACGGCAACCTCAACAACTGGTGGACCGAAGAAGACGAAACGAAATTCAAAGAGCGCACCCAACAACTGGTGAAGCTCTTTAACGAATTTGAGTTGCGCGGCAACCACATCAACGGCGAACTCACCCTTGGCGAGAACATCGCCGACCTCGGCGGCCTCAACATCGCTTGGGACGCTTATCAGATGACCGAAGAAGCCAAGGCCAACCAAAGCATCGACGGTTTCACGCCTGCCCAACGTTTCTTCATCAGCTACGGCACCATCTGGCGCAACAACATCCGCGACAAAGCCTTAGAACGCCGCATCAAGGAAGATGTGCACTCACCAGCGGAAGCCCGCGTGAATCGTACTCTCGGCTCCATGCCACACTTCTACGAGACCTTTGACATCGAACCTGAGAACAAGATGTATATCGCTCCCGAGGAACGTGCAGCCATTTGGTAATCATGGGCGTAAAAAAATACATAGGTAAATGGGGGCTTCGTCTTGGCGGTTGGACTACCGTCAACGAGGCCCCTAAAGACCTCGGCAATGCGGTTTGCATCGTTGCGCCGCATACTGCCATAGAGGACTTCTTCGTCGGCTTGGGATTCTATTGGTACTATGGCATCAAGTTCAAAGTGATGATGAAAAAAGAGTTCTTCAAGCCTGTTGTCGGTTGGATCTTGAAGAAAATGGGCGGCATCCCTGTCAACCGCGGGCACCAAAATCACCTTGTGGAACAAATGATCGACATGTTCAGCCAAAACAAGGACACGCAACTCGTCATTTGTCCAGAAGGCACTCGCAAAGCCGTAAAACATTGGAAAAAAGGGTTTTATATCATTTCCGAAGGAGCCAAAGTACCCATCGTTCTCGGTTTCATCGACTACAAGAAAAAATATTGCGGAATTGAGCGAATCTTTTATCCTACAGGCGATTACGACAAAGATTTAGCCGAGATTTGGGATTACTACAAAGACATCAAAGCCAAACATCCAGAAGGCTTCAACTTGGACGAACAATACAGAGACCAACAGCCATGATCGACCTGACGGCTAAAATCCACGACAAGTTCACCTTGGAATTCAAGGTTGGATTCAACACAGAGGAATCGGTGAAACCAATGAAATTCAGTGATTTCGTGATGAACACGTGGATTTTCGTCCCTAACAGCCTCGACATCAATGCAGCCAAATACAGCAAGGAAGACTTCTATCGTGACATCAAGTCGGATGTACGCCTTATCACGCCGTTCTATCCGCTCCATGACCTTGCCAACGACGAGAATTTGCTACCCAACAAATCTCTTTCCGATGACATCGACGGCCTCCGTGCCACCCCCGACGACACCAAGAACCTCGTCCATTCGCTGAAAATGTTTTGCGCCATCGCCAAAAGTTCTCTCCGTGATGCCGCTCTAAACATCTCCCAAGTCGCTGACATCCAAAAGAAGACAGAAGCCATCAGCCTCTACCTTGACGACGTCTCGAAAATCGCCAGCCGTTTCCGCCTTATGTACAAGCAATTGGAAGGCATCGACACCTCGGAGAAAACGAAACAGGACTTTGCCTACGCCGATGAATTCCTGAGCAACATCATAGAGCAAAACACGTATCAGCTACGCGACAAAATCAGGTTGACGCATCCACAGGAATACAGCCAAATGGAAGCTAAATTCAAGGAAGTGCTTCTCGGCGAACGAGCCTACCGAAAAGACAAAGGCTATCTCAGCGTGGATGCCAACGACTGCAACGGCAACAGCGATTTCGTCTTCCGTGCCAGCCTCTTGAAGAAATTCATCGAAAGTGACCTCTTCCTCAGCTCCAACAAACGAAAAAACACCTTTCTTGTCGAGCAAATCCTTTACAGCCTTGCCGCCGGTGCCGCAATGGTGGTGGCCACCCTGTCGTCATTTTTCTTCCAACAACGTTACGGCAACTTCACCCTACCCTTCCTTATCGCGCTGGTAATCAGCTATATGTTCAAGGATCGTCTGAAAGATTGGTTGCGATTGTTTTTTGCACGACGCGTCAGCAACAAAGTGTTCGACACACGCACCGACTTCAGCATCAAAGGCCGTCACATTGGCTGGAGCAAGGACAGCTTCGACTTCATCGACGCCGACAAGTTGCTGCCCGAAGTAATGCAAATGCGCAACCGCCTGCCTTTGTTCGACGAAGTCAGCGGCAAAGACGAAAAAGTAATGCTATTCAGAAAGAAAGTGGAAATCTGGCCCAATGAACTGGCCAAAGCCAGTCCCTACCCGCTGAAAGGCATCAACGACATCATCCGCTACAACATCACGGAATTCACCCGCAAGATGGACAACGCCCACATCCCTTTATCTGGGGCTTGGGAAACGACAGACTATCGTCCCATCATCGGCGAAAAGATCTACCGTTTGCATTTGGTCATACAATGTGTATACGAAGGCCGAACCGAATACAAACGGGTCATTGTAAAGTGTAACAAAAACGGGATTATCAGCGTAGAATAGGCCGTTTAAGGTTGCTGTAGGCGAGCCAAAAGTTCATCTCGGAAACTGGAACCGACTGGGATTTTGTTGCCCGCCACATTCACATCCGATTTGTCAAGGTCTTGTATGTGTCTGAAAGACACAATGTATGACTTGTGGACACGCACAAATTTATCCTTCGGCAAAATCCCCTCCAAATCCTTCAAGGCAAATAGGGCTGTGATGCGTCGCTGTGTGGTGTGGAAAGTGACGTATTCGTGTTGCCCTTCGATGTAAAGCAGGTCGTCGTAATTGATCTTGTACAACTTATAATCCGCCTTCACAGTGATGAAATCATTGGAGCGACTTACGGTATCGGCGATTTTCGGCTCCATCACCGCATTCGGCTGCACTTTGCCGATAGCCTTGTTGATGGCTTGGATGAAACGGGGAAAATCAAAAGGTTTCAGCAAATAGTCCGTCACGGCAAGGTTGAACGCATCAACGGCATACTCTGAATAGGCCGTAGTGAAGATGACGGCTGGTTTCTTCTCCAAGCCCTTCACCAGCTCCAATCCTGTCAGGTCGGGCATTTGTATGTCAAGCAGCATGATGTCAACCTCGTTGTTTTTCAGGGCATTCATAGCATCAAACGCATTGGAGCAAGTAGCCACCAATTGCAGTGAATCCACCTTGGAGACATAGTCTTGCAACAGTTTCTGCGCCAGATACTCGTCATCGACGATCATCACATTATATTTCTCTTTCATAGCTCAATCTTGACTTTATAAAAACTATTATCTTGTTCAATATCAAATAAATAATCATTCCCATAATGCAACATCAGACGTTGTTGTACATTTTTCTGCCCTATGCCAATTTTTTTGTCATCGGAGACAAAAATAACGGACTTGGCGATTTCTGCCACTGTGTTTTCCGCCTCAAAACAGAACTTGTTATCCTTCAGTTGAATTCTGACATGCACATACCCCTCAGGATGGGTCTCCAAACGGCTGTATTTGAAGCAGTTCTCAATGATAGGTTGCAGCAGCATCGGGGCAATCATAAAGTCTTCCGTTTCCACATCTTTCTCAAAACGCACATCACGCGGTCCCTCCATACGCATCATCTGGAAGTCGATGAAGTTCTCAATGTAGTTGATTTCCTTGCTCAGGGGAATCGTTTCGGCTTGACAGTCGACAAGCACATAACGCAGCATTTCAGAGAGTTTCAACACGCCATCGGCGGCATTGTCGTCATGTGTGTAAACCATTGAGTATATGTTGTTTAAGGCATTAAAAAGGAAATGCGGGTTGATTTGCGACTTCAGATAACGCAACTCCATATCCAGCTTCTCGCTCTTCAAGCGGTTGGCAATGATTTTGTCCTCATTCTCTTTCCGCTGATAATAAAAGATCACAGTCACAGCATAGATGGCGATGAACCAAACCAAACGCACCATATAAACGACCCATGTGGTGGGAAAGACTAGGATTTCATCGTATGATTTTTTTACAATGAAATGGAAAAAGCAAGCGTCCACGAGTGTAGAAACCACCGCCCAAATCGGGATAGACAGAATGGAAAACAGTATAAAAAGCACCAAATGCTTCTCCTTCAGCCAATGGTTGATCAACACCTTATTGATGAAGATAACCTGTAGGATGACCATTCCCACAAAACACAAAGAACTGACTGTCCTAAAAAGATAGTTGCCTGTAGGATGCACAGCAAAGAAAATGATGAACAGCACGAACCAGATAACACCGTGCTTGTATAGGCGCTCCAACAGGTCAAGGTTGGCGGTTGGCAGCCCCGTTCGTTTCATTCCCTTGATTTTCATGCGGCAAAGATACGGGGAAACGGGATAATGCCAAATGGTTTTCGAGGAAAATTTGTATGAAAAGCACGAATAAAGCCATCTAACAGTAACATTAGATGGCTTTATGATAACCAAATCATTACTTCAGATCAGTTGTTATTGACAGGGAGAGCCGTTGTCGAAGCCGTCCGTCTTCTCGGGAAGGGTTTCCGTAGGCTGGTCAAGCACGCGACCCTTGATGCGCAGCACCACAGTGGAGTTCTTGATGGCGTTGGAGGTAACCGTAACTGTCTTGTTGAAGTTGCCGCAGCGACTGGTCCTATAAGTCACCTTGATGACATCCGACTCGCCGGGGAGGATGGGCTTGTCAGGCCATGAAGGAACGGTACATCCGCAACTCGACTTGGGCTTTTGAATCACTAGGTGAAACGGAACTCACATTCGCCGTTGCCGTTGTAAGGCACATCGCCGTAGTCGTGGACGATTTCCTCAAATTCGATTTCAGGACCGCTCTGGGTCTTAGCGTCTTGCGCCTTGGCCGCTCCTGCCATAAGGAGCATGACACCAAGCAAAAAAATAACTCTTTTCATTGCTTTTGATTTTAATTGTGAATAATTGGTAATAAGTTTTGATTTTGAAATGATGTTGCAAACCTACCACCTTTGTCAAGCGGTCGAACAGGCGTTCCAAGCAATTTTGAGTTATAAAAAGTGTAAATTATTGAAAACGAATAAGATAACAAAACACCTCTTCCAAACGTTTTTTGGAAACAGTCCAAAGTTTTTTATCCTTCCTCCATCTTTTTTCTACGTCTTCCGCGGAGTTTGTCAATCATATTGACCGTAGTGCCCAGATAGTCGGCTTCCTCTTGGCGCGAGAGCTTGAAATAGGAAAGGATGTAGGACTTCCGCTCGTCCTCGTCCAAGTCGGGATATTTTTCCCGGAGGGTTGCCATAAGGTCGGGATAGAGCTGGTCCACCACCTCAAGCATGGCCTCCCAATGGTCCTTGTCGCCGTAAACGAATGTTTCCAATTCTTTGAGAAGAATGGCTTTTTTGTTGCTATTCAGATAGTTGTCCAATAATAGCATAATACGTTGTTCCTTCTTCAGGGCATCCGAAAGGCGGTCGGCGTAGTCCTGCTGTATTTGCTCGTGCTCAACGTGTTTTTGGGCCAAATCCTTGTTCTGCTGCTTGAAGTGGAACAGCTCGGCATTGATTTCTGCCTCACGTTTGTGCTGTTTTGCCAGACGGATTTGCGAAACCAACAACGCTGCCAAAACCAAAGTCGCTACCAAACTGACGATGACAATGATGCGCTGCTTGATGATGATTTTCCGGTTCAACTCGTTCCGCATCACCTCACTATCATATTTATGACTGATGAGCGCAAGATTGTTCTCCTGTTGCTCTATTTCTCTTAACTTGCTGCCCTCCTCAAACAGACAGCCGTATTTGCAAGCGGTTTCATAATCGCCGCGCTCCTCGGCAAAATCGGACAGAACACCGTAATAGAACCAAGTATCTTCGTTAGGCTCGGTTTGGGACACAAGTTCCTCCAAACGGCTGTAATAATAATCCGCAGAATCCAAGTCGCCTGACTCAGAATAGATGTTCCCCATATCGTGATAGTAGTACATGAGCAGATTGTCGTCACCATCAGAAATTGAGGATTGCCAAAACTGATTGAGATAATCGGCCGACTTTTCGTAATCTCCTGTGTTGAAATACATGGTGTGAAAAGCTGACAAGACATTGCGTTTTGCTTCTGTTGATCCGCTTTGGTCAGCATAGGTCATGGCCTGGTTCATATAATACGCTGCACTATCAAATTGCTTGTGATACTGATAGAAATCGCCCAACTCTCTAAGCGCTTCAGCACGGTCGGCGTAATCTTCGCCAAAGCCCTCGGCAGCAGACTTCAGCAACGAAACAACCTCTTGTTTATCAGCATAGTAGCCCAAACATTGAGCAATATGATACCGTGCATGAGCCACCGTCAGCATAATGCTCCGCTTCCTTGAACAACTTCATGGCCTCCGCCTTGTTGCCTGAATCCAACTGAATACGAGCGTTTTCCAAGGCATCGAAAGCGACTTGCTTCACATCGTGGGTTGGGGAATGACAAGCGGCCAAAACCGAAAAAAGGAAAAACAGTATCAAGTGATGTGGTTTCATGGGGACAAATGTATATAAACTACTGCTTTTGTCAAGCAGTTGAAAGGGCTTTCCAAACTTTTTCGGCGTTAGAAAATTGTAATAGTTTGTAAATGAATTGGTTGAAGGATTGTTTAGTCCAAACTTTTTTGGCGGAAATCCAAAGTTTTTGTGGTCGGTGTTCAACGACAAATTGCCCTTTATAAATACGCCAACTGCCACATCAAAAACTTGCCAACTGCCACATCAAAAACTCGCCAACTGCCACATCAAAAACTCGCCAACTGCCACATCAAAAACACGCTAACTGCCACATTATAACAATTTTATTTATTGATTATCAATAATATGAATAATTTTCAAACTGTTTCAATTTTTAAATATAAAAATCACTATTTTTGCATTCGAAAACATTGAAATTCTTATGAAAGAATACAAAAACAGAATTGCCGACCAAATTTTAACCGACAAATTAGAGGCAATGGGTGCTGTCCTCATTGAGGGGCCGAAATACTGCGGAAAGACTTCGCTTGCCATGCGACAGGCAAAAAGCATCCTTTACATGTCGGACCCTGAAACAAGAAACCAAAACTTGACTTTGGCCAAGACCAACATCAGGAAACTCTTGGAGGGCGACACACCGCGACTTATTGACGAGTGGCAACTCGCGCCGCAATTTTGGGATGCCGTGCGGAACGAGGTGGACAGAAGAGACGAAGACGGACAGTTTATGCTGACTGGTTCCGCTGTTCCGCCCAAACCCAAGGACGAAGACGAGCAAATCTTCCATTCGGGCACGGGGCGCATCGCCTATCTCAAACTCCGCACGATGAGTCTTTGGGAGTCAGAAGACTCGACTGGCGAAGTTAGTTTGGGAAGTCTTTTCGAATCGACCGAGAAGATTGATGGGACAAGTCACATCGACCTTGACCGCTTGGCCTACCTCACCTGCCGTGGCGGATGGCCCAAGGCCGTGTTGAAGAAAAGCGAGAAGGCTGCCTTGGCACAGGCTATCGAATATTACGAAGCTGTGGTGAGGTCCGACATTTCGCGCGTGGATGAAGTGGAACGAGACCCCGAACTGACCATGCGACTGATGCGTTCCTATGCCCGACACCAAGGCACACAGGCAACGGCAGGCACCATTTTGGAAGACATCAGAACAAACGAGGCCGACACTTTGAGCGAAAACACTATCTACAACTATATCAAAGCGTTGAAGAAAATATTCGTCATTGAAGATGCCAATGCTTGGAATCCCAATTTGAGAAGCAAAACCGCCATCAGAACCTCCGATACGAGATATTTTTCCGATCCTTCCGTCGCCACAGCCGCATTGGGACTTGGTCCAAAAGACCTCATCAACGGCCTGAACACATTCGGACTGTTTTTCGAAACGCTCTGTGTGAGAGACCTTCGCGTCTATGCTGATGCCTTAGGTGGAACAGTATACCATTACCGCGACAAGAGCAATCTGGAATGTGATGCAGTTATTCACCTACGCAATGGTTCATATGGTCTCGTTGAAATCAAGTTGGGCGGAAAAGACCTCATCGAAGAAGGGGCAAAAACACTAAAAGACTTGGCTGAAAAAATTGACACTACCAAAATGAAGCGGCCTTCATTCATGATGGTGTTGACAGGCATCGGTGACTATGCCTACAAGCGGCCTAAAGACGACGTCTTAGTTGTGCCTATAGGGTGTCTGAAAAACTAATCCGACAGAATAATGTTGTCTATAACCAACAGTTATTAATGAAAATGTCCATTAATTAATGATGATTGCAAAATTCCAGCAAGTAGAATAATTTTCAGTGAATACACAAAATATTTCATTGAAATCTGCGTCTAACACCATGCAATTTTACTACTTTTGCACCTTAATTAATTATACACCCAACAATTGGAAGAAAGAATAAATGAAGAAACTGATTTTTAATGCTTTGGCTTTTGTCGCCACATTTTTTATTCCCATCTTAGGGCAAGCGCAAGAACCTTTGCAACTCACCCTCGAACAAGCCTTGGAAATTGCCTTGTCGGAGAGCAACACCATCAAAATCGCGGACATGACCGTGGAGAAGACGGGCTATGCACAGAAAGGCAGCTATGCCGCACTTTACCCAAACGTCAGTGCGAGCGGCACCTACCAACGTACCTTAAAAAAACAGGTAATGGTGATGGACATGGGCGGTCAGCCAATGGAAATCAAGGTGGGTCGCGACAACAACATCACAACTACGGCCTCAGCCAGTCTGCCTTTGGTGAACGCCCAACTTTGGGAGAGCCTCAAATTGTCAGGTATGGACGTGGAACTTGCTGTGGAACAGGCACGAGCGTCGAAAATCGGGATGGTCAAGCAAGTGAAACAGGCCTTCTATGCCGTGCTTTTGGCGCAGAAATCACACGAGGTGGTTTCAGAGGTCTTTAACAATGCCCAAAAGAACTACGAGAAGACCGAGCAACGCTTCAACGTGGGCAAAGCCTCGGAGGTGGAACGCCTTCGTGCACAAGTCACGATGATGAACGCCGAGCCGAGCGTATCAAGTGCAGAAAACGCGGTTTTGTTAGCCACCTGGCAACTGAAAGCCGTCATGGGCATCGACCTCGGTACTGACATCAAGGTGGTCGGCGACCTGAACGACTACACCAACGAAATGCTCACTCCCTACGTCTCTGAAGACGACCTGAGCAGCAACAGCACCTTGACGCAATTGGATATACAGAACCGTATGCTTGAGTCGACCATCCGTATGCAGAAGAAACAATACCTGCCTACCTTGGCAGCAAGCATCAACTACAACTACAGCGCCATGGGCGATGACAAATTGAGTTGGTTCCCCTCCTCTACAGCAGCGTTGAGCCTCAACATTCCTATCTTTGACGGCTTCCAGAAACGCTACAACATCAAGCAGAGCAAAGTGAACAAGAATATGCTCGAACTGCAACGCGTGGACACAGAACGCAATTTGCGTATCGCCATTCGCAACTACAACGACCAGATGGCGCTTTGCATCAAGAATTACCAAGCTGCCAATGCCACGGTGGAGATCGCCCAAAAGAGCTACCAAATCTCAGAAAAGATGTATGAAGTCGGCAAGGCTACCTTGGTCGAACTCAACGACGCACAACTCGCTTTGCAGCAAGCGCAACTCACACAGGCACAAGCGGTTTACAATTTTATGGTCGCCAAGGCCTCGTTGGATGAATTAATCGGAAAAGAAGAATAAAGCTATCAGCTATCAGCAGTCAGCCATCAGCTTAGTTGGAGCAAAGCTGAATGCTGACGGCTGAAAGCTAATAGCAATAGAAGACAAAAACAAACTATAAATCAATGAAATACAACAAACTAACCCTTATCACTCTCGCCGCTGCCATACTGATGACGGCTTGCGGATCGAAAGACACCTCGACTGCCACGACGGGACAAAACGCAGAAAAGGCTGCACCCGTGGTCAGCGTCATCACGGCACAGACCGAGGATGTGGACATCACCAACACTTTCACCTCCAATGTGGAGCCATGCGCCACGAACAACATCGTTTCGCAGACGGCAGGCCGCATTGTGAGCATCAATGCCGAAGTAGGCAACAAAGTCCATAAAGGACAGCTGCTGGCCAAGATGGATGACGTGAACCTCGCCAAGACACGGATGCAGTATGTCAACGACTCGACCGAGCTGGCGCGTCTCACCGAACTTTACAACATCGGCGCCGTCTCGCAAGCCGACTACGACATGGCCAAACTCTCCTTGAACATCACCAAGAAGACTTACAACAATTTGGCTGAAAACACCTACCTCCGTAGTCCTATCAACGGAGTGGTGACTGCCCGCAATTACGATAAAGGCGACATGTACAGCATGGCTCAGCCTATCTTTGTCGTGGAGCAAATCACGCCTGTCAAAATGTTGGTCAACATATCGGAGAGCCTGTTCACCCAAGTCCACAAGGGCATGAAGTTCGATATCACCGTTGATGCCTATCCCGGCGAGGTCTTCAAGGGCACAGTGAACCTGCTCTACCCCACTGTCAACGCAGCTACGCACACCTTCCCCGTGGAAGTCATTTGTGAGAATAAAGACCAACGTTTGCGACCTGGCATGTTCGCCCGCGTAACCGCCACCTTCGGTACCAACCACAACGTCGTGGTTCCCGATGTCGCAGTGGTCAAGCAACAAGGCTCAGGTGAGCATTTCATCTATGTGCTCAACGCTGACAACACCGTAACCTACACCAAGGTGGAACTCGGTCGCCGCATGGGCAACCGCTATGAAATCCTCTCCGGCATCAACGAGGGCGACAAGATTGTCACCGAAGGACAGGCCCGTTTGAAGAATGGTGTGAATGTCACCGTAAAATAATGTTTGTTTTGTAGAGACGCAATGCATTGCGTCTCTACCACAACCAACATCAAAAAGATTGAACAATGAGCCTACAACGAACAGCAGTCAATAATCCAGTGACGACGGCCTTGATATTCGTCGCCATCGCCATTTTCGGCATCTTCTCCCTGATGAACCTATCCATCAACCAGTTACCCAACATGGAGACCAACTTCATCATGGTGATGACCTCCTATCCGGGAGCCAGTGCCGCCGATATTGAGACCAACATCTCCAAAACCTTGGAGAATACGCTGAACGCCGTTCCCGACCTGAAGCACCTCTCCTCCACCTCACGTGAGAACACCTCGGTGCTTTCGTTGGAGTTTGAAAGCGGCATCGACATTGAGACCGCCACCAACAACGTGCGCGACAAAATCGACATGGTGCGAAACTACTTGCCCGACGGGGCCACCAACCCAGTCCTGTTCAAGTTCAACGCCGAAGATATGCCTATCATGTTGCTCAGCGTGACGGCAGAAGAGAGCTTGCCGGCTTTGGATAAAATCATCGAAGACCGTGTCACCACACCCTTGGCCCGTGTGAGCGGTGTGGGTACGGTATCCGCCAATGGTGCACCGAAACGTGAAATTCAAGTCTATGTCGCCCCAAACAAGTTGGAAGCCTACAATCTAACCCTTGAAAGCATCTCCAACACTTTAGCCACTGAAAACCGCAACGTGCCGGCTGGTTACATTGATATTGGCTCCAACAGTTATAGCCTGCGTATCCAAAAAGAGTTCACCTCTGCCAAGGAGATGGAAGATGTCATCGTTGGCTCACGTGGCACTGCACCTATCTATCTACGCGACGTGGCCACTGTCATCGACGGCTCCGAGGAACGCATCCAAGAGTCGTACAGCAACGGTCGCCAAGGTGCCACCATTGTCATCCAAAAGCAGACCGACGCCAATGCTGTCAACGTTATCAAGGGCATCAAGAAGCAGTTGAAAGAAATCGAACCTACTCTGCCTTCTGATGTCAAACTGAACATCATCGTCGATGGTTCTACCTCAATCCAAAACACCATCAACAACCTGCGTGACACCATTTTCATCACCTTCATCCTTGTGATGCTGGTTGTGTTCGTCTTCTTGGGTCGCTGGCGCGCCACCTTCATCATCGTGCTGGCCATCCCGATTTCACTGTTGGCTTCCTTGATTTACCTGTTTGCCACGGGCAACACGCTGAACATCATCTCCATGTCGTCACTGACCATCGCCATCGGTATGGTCGTGGACGACGCCATCGTGGTGTTGGAGAACATCACCACACACATCGAACGTGGCTCTAAACCCAAAGAAGCCGCCGTACACGCTACCCAAGAAGTGCAACTTTCCGTCATCGCCTCCACTTTGACTATGTTGGCGGTGTTCCTGCCCCTGACGATGATCAAAGGCACTACGGGCGTGATGTTCAAGCAGTTAGGTTGGATTGTGTCCATCATCATGGTCGTTTCCACCGTTGGTGCTTTGACTTTAGTGCCGATGATGTGTTCCCGCATGTTGGTGATGAACCCGCACCAGAGCAACTTCCACAAAGCCCTCTTCCGTCCCATCAACAAAGGCTTGGATGCCATCAGCAACGGCTATGCGCGACTTATCAACTGGTGCCTCGGCCATCGCAAAGTGGTTATCTTCAGCATATTGGCAGCATTTGTCCTGTCCATCGTCTTCCTCGCCCCAACCTTGAAGACTGAGATGATGCCCAAGTTGGACGAGGGCCGCTTGAGCATCAACATCGAGCTGCCGACTGGCACGGGACAAGATGTCACAGGTGCCTTCGCCAAGAGTCTTGCCGAAGACTTCATGCAGATTCCCGAAGTGAAGATTTGCAACTACAGTTTCGGTCAGGCTGACTCTGATAACGCCTTCGCTTCGATGCGAAGCAACGGTACGCACATCATGTCGTTTAACCTACGCCTTGGCACCAAGACCGAGCGTCGCAAGGCAGGTCTGCGCAAGACCAGCGAGGTGGCCGACGAGATCCGCGCCAAACTCAATGCCATGCCCGAGATCAAGAAAGCCAACGTCAACGAAGGCGGTGGCGGCATGGGCGGCATGAGCACAGTGCAAGTGGAGGTTTATGGATACGACTTCACCACCACCGACAATGTGGCCAACGAAATCGCCCAAAAACTCCGCGACCGTGGTATCCTGCAAGTCATCGTGGGTCGTGACGCTTATACGCCTGAATATCAAGTTGATTTCGACCGTGAAAAACTGGCTTTGAACGGCTTGAACAGCACCACCGCAGCCACCTACGTCAAGAACCGCATCAACGGCTCGGTGGGTTCCTACTACCGCGAGGATGGTGAGGAATACGACATTCGTGTGCGCTACGCTCCCGAGTTCCGCAAGAGCGTGGAAGACATCGAGGACATCAAGATTTACAACAACTACGGACAAGCAGTCCGCGTGGGCGACTTGGGCACAGTGGTTGAATCGCTAACGCCGCCTCAAATCCAGCGCAAGGACCGTGAGCGCATGGTCAGTGTTACTGCTGTCGTCGGCAAGGGACAGGTGTTGAGCGACGTGGTCAAGATGTGCGAAGAAGTTATCGACGACACTGAAATTCCGTCTGAAATCATGACCAAAATCGCTGGCGACTACGAAACCCAACAAGAGATGTTTGGCGACTTGCTCACCCTGCTCGTCCTCATCATCATCTTGGTGTACATCGTGATGGCCTCGCAGTTTGAGAACCTGATGAAGCCTTTTGTCATCATGTTCTCCGTGCCCTTCACCTTCACTGGCGTGTTGCTCGGCCTGTGGGCTACCAACACCGCCTTGGGCGCCATGGCCTTCGTCGGCGTCCTGATCCTGATGGGTATCGTCGTGAAGAACGGCATCGTGCTCATCGACTACACCACCCTCTTGGAAGAGCGTGGCGTGGAAGTCAAGGAAGCCACGGTAAGAGCCGCCCGCTCGCGTTTGCGCCCCATCTTGATGACCACTTTGACCACCGTCTTGGGTATGATTCCGTTGGCCATCGGTCGCGGTGAAGGTGCGGAGATGTGGAACTCGTTGGGTATTACCGTCGCCTGGGGCTTGACAGTTTCGACACTCATCACCTTATTATTAATACCTGCTCTGTATTGCTCGCTGGAAACCCGCGCCGTGCGCCGCAAGAAACGCAAAGCCGAGGAAGCCTTGACCAAGACAGAAAACATTCGCTAAGCTGTCAGCAATCAGCAATCAGCTGTCAGCTAACAGAGAAGTAAAAGATAAGCAATTGAATAAAATGAGAGACTTCCATAATTACAAGGTATGGTTAAGAGGACATCAATTTGCCTTGAATGTTTATAAGAAAACAAAAGGTTTTCCAAAGGAAGAATTGTTTGGCCTTACCTCTCAAATACGAAGGGCTTCCATGTCGATTCCTTTCAACATAGCAGAAGGCTGTGGTAGAAGATCAGATGCGGAATTTGCTCATTTCCTCAACATTGCAGCGGGTTCTGCTTCCGAAGTAGAAGAAGAGCTGCTGTTAGCTTATGACCTTGAGTTTCTTGACAAGGAATCATACCAACAGCTTGATAAAGAAATAAAAGAAATCAAAGCAATGCTTAGTAAACTAATTGATTCAATAAACTAACCATAAAGCTATCAGTTCTGTTCAAGCAAGCTGATTGCTGACGGCTGATAGCTGATAGCAAAAGAAAATCATGAAAGCCATACTCATCACATACAACCAAGCCTACTACGACGAAATCGCAGCCACGCTCAACGACAACGGCGTGAAAGGCTTCACTGAGTGGAACGAAATCAAAGGTCACGGCAGCGAAACGGGCGAGCCGCACTACGGCACCCATGCCTGGCCGACTTTGAACAACGCCATCATCAGCATCGTCTCCGACGAGGCCGTCGACGGCATCCTGAAGCAGCTAAAAGAAAAAGACCTGAAAGCCCCCGAATTGGGGCTTCGGGCCTTTTACTGGAATGTGGAAGGGATGATTTAACCTCCAATCTCATCTAATTCCAACCAACGTAATTCCTTCTCATCCAGCAAGTCCTTTATCTCCTGTAAGCGGTTACCCATATCATGTAGTTTCTGGTAATCGGTCTCGTTGTTTAAGGCTTCTGTGAGGCTAACCTTCTCCTTTTCAAGTGCCTCCATCTCTTGCGCAAGCATCTCGTATTCACGCTGTTCCTTGAAGGAGCGCTTCACCTTCTCGCGCTGTTTCGCGGGACGCACCTCCTCTTTTTTCTGCGACGACTTCTCTTTGCGCTCCTCGCGCTGTTTGGAATCCAGATAATCCTTGTACTGGCTGTAGTTGCCCATAAAGCCTTTTACCATGCCATCGCCTTGGAAAACAAAGAGTTGGTCGACTACCTCATCCATGAAGAAACGGTCGTGCGAGACCACTAACAGGCAGCCTTTATAACCTCGCAGGAAGTCCTCCAACTTCTGTAAAGTCAACAAATCCAAGTCGTTGGTGGGCTCGTCGAGGATGAGAAAATTGGGGTTCTGTACTAAGATGGTCAGCAGATAAAGCCGCCGCTTTTCACCTCCACTGAGCAAAGCCACGGGCTGACGATGCATCTTGTAAGGGAACATGAAATGCGCCAACAGCTGGTCTGCCGTATAGACCTTGTCCTTGCCGTAATTGACCACCTCGGCGATGTCGCGCAAGGTGCTCAACACGGTCTTGCTCTCGTCGAATTGGATGCCCTCCTGACGATAGTAGCCATAAGTTACAGTCTCTCCAGTCTTTACACGTCCTCTGTCTGGTATGACACTGCCCGTAATCAGATTCAAGAACGTGGACTTCCCTACTCCATTCTTTCCAATCAAGCCAATGCGTTCGCCACGCTTGAAAACGTAGTCGAAATCTCTCAAAACGGTAAGGTCGCCATAGGATTTCGACACATTGCTGAGTTCCAATATCTTGCCTCCCAAGCGCTGCATCTGCAAGCCAAACTCAAGGCGTTCATCCTGTTCCTGATATTTGGAGCGTTCCTTCAAGTCATAAAACGCGTCAATGCGGCTTTTCGACTTGCCCGTGCGGGCTTGCGGCGTACTGCGCATCCATTCCAACTCGTATTTCAGCAGCTGGCTGTTGCGCTCGGCAGTAGCACGCTTCACCTCCTCGCGCTCACGGCTTTTCCTGACGTAATAATCGAAGTTGCCGTTGTGGGTGTACATCACGCCCTGATAAAGCTCAAAAATCTTATTACACACGCGGTCAAGAAAATAGCGGTCGTGGGTGACCATCAGCAGCGTCATGCTCGACTGGGTGAGGAACTTCTCCAGCCATTCCACCATTTCCACATCCAAGTGGTTGGTAGGCTCGTCAAGAATCAGGAAATCAGGCTCATGCAGCAGCACCAAAGCCAAGGCCAAACGCTTCACCTGTCCACCCGAAAGCTCATCGACCATTTGCTCCAAATTGGTGATGGCAAAACGGGTAAGATACTGCCTTGCCTTGAGGTGTTGCTCATCGTTGAGGTCGGCCAACAAGTCGGAAATCCGCGTCCCCGCCGGATACACGGGCAGCTGTTCCAAGTAGCCGATTTTGATATCATTGGCGTAGGTAATCGTTCCCGAATCAGGCGATTCCTTCCCCACCAAGATCTTCAGCATCGTCGACTTGCCCGAACCATTGGTGGCAATCAGCGCCGTCTTGTCGCCTTTCTCTATGCCGAAGGTGACATCCTCGAACAGCGTCTTGATGCCATACGACTTGGATATCGCGTTGACCGACAGATAGTTCATTTCGCGAACCTCTTAACGTATTCGATGGGATACTGCGACTTCTCCGAAACTTGTTCGACCGTCATGCCCGACTCGAACAATCTTTTGATGACAGCATCCATAGGTTCACCGACTTCAATGATATGGAAATCAGGATCATAGAAGCGGACAATACGCTGTCCCCAAGGTGCTTCCTCAACTGGATGGACATACTGGATTTCGGGAAATTCCTTCAGATATTCAAGGAATTTGTCGAAGTCTTTCTCCTCGAAATAAAGCTCGGCATCATTCGACTTTCTGCGGACATTGTCCGTATGTATCATCGCTTTCCATTTCTTCATCTCTTGCAGCGCAAAACCGCCTGAAAACTGAACGTTCTCACCAAAGTCCATGACGACACGGTCGCCAATCACCTCTTCATAAAAAGTGACGGCTTTTTTCATGTCGGTAACCGCAAGTAACGGGCATTTGAATTTCAGCATAGTCGTGTCTTTTGATACTGCAAAAATAAAAAAAGCCTCGCATCCATCGACACAAGGCTTCAACTTTTTATCAGTTTCGGTATTACTTCTCTTTCGGCAGCACAGCAAACTTGTAAATGCAAAGCTGATGGTACTCCTCGCCAGGATTCAGCACCGGCTTGGGAGCCAATGTCTCATGGTTGATGGCATCCGGGAAATACTGTGTCTCAAGAGCAAGACCTTCGCGGAAATTCAGTGCCTTACCCCACTTACCCTTTTCCTTGCCGTTGAAGAAGTTGCCGCTATAGAACTGGATCCCCACCTGGTCACTCCACACCTGCATTTCACGGCCGCTCTTGGGCTCAGTCAACGTGGCATCCCAAGCGTAAGCCTTCGCATCGTTCTTGTCGACAATCCAGTTGTGGTCGTAGCCCTTAGCATTCCTCAATTGCTCATCGTCGGAACCAATGCGTTCACCAATAGTGTGCTTTTCACGGAAGTCAAACGGGGTTTCCTTCACACCGCTGAACTTGCCTGTGGGAATCAGATGATCGTCGACAATAGTCATATAACGGGAGTTGATTTGCAATTCATGGTCGAGGATGGTGCCGTTGCCCTCACCCTTCAGGTTGAAGAAGGAATGGTGCGAGAAGTTGCACAGCGTCGGGGCATCGGTAGTGGCCATATAACGGATTTGGAACTGATTGTCGTAAGTCAGCGTGTAACTCATCGTCACGTCAAGGTTGCCTGGGAAACCGTCTTCGCCGTCGGCAAACACGGTGTGCATCGCAATCACGCTATCGTTGACAGAGGTGACCTCCCAAACACGCTTGTCGGCACCAATCAGGCCGCCATGCAACGTGTTCTCTCCATCATTCTTGGACAACTGATACTCGATTTCGTCCAAAGCAAACGTACCATTGGAGATACGGTTGGCACAACGACCCACCACGGCACCAAGATAACGCTCGCCTCCATTGTTCAAATACTTGTCAATATGGTCATAGCCAAGCACGATGTCCTCAAAACTACCTCTCTGGTCAGGCATCCATAGGGCGACGACACGGCCACCATAATTGGTAACCTGCATGGTCAAAAAGCCATTGTGCAAGGTATAAAGCGACACTTTTTTGCCTTCCACTTCAGTATTGAAGTTTTCGGCAGGAATCAACTTGACTTCTTTCTTCTTGGGTCCGCAACTGACTAATAATAAAGCCATTGCAAAAATCGATAATGCTTTTTTCATCTTTTTCGATTTCAATCTTCAAAAATTAACTGCGTTGAATCTGACGATTTCGGGCGGCAAAGTTACGAAATCTCTTTATTTCTCGCAAATACAATTTTACTCCGTTCGGATTACTCCTTGATAATCAACCTCTTTATGTTTACGCAAAAATTCTATGAGCATTTCTTCAGAGGTCATGAACATGCTTCGGCCTTCGTCTTCGCTCTCGATGTCAACCGTAGAGGCCATGTAACTGTTCATCGCCACCTTATAGATTTTATGGGTTGAGAAGTTCCCACCTTTTACGTCGACCCACACCTTTTTTCCGTCATCACTTATCATATATGTCATGCCAGAGACGTAGGAAGGATAGCCACCGTTCTTACGGAAAGTATTGAGGATGAACTTTTTAACTTGCGTTCCAGTCATCTCATACACCACCACTTCGTTGTTGAAAGGATCGATGCTATAGACATCCTTCACGGTGATAGGCCCTTTCTTCAGATGTGTGACACGGACGCCACCCGTGTTCTGAAAGGCGAAGTCAGCACCCGAAATCTCGCACAAGGCATCGCAAAGCATACTTCCCAGTTCTTCTGGTGTCTCGAACTTCGTCTTCGCCATTGCGATCGCCTCATTGAAACGCGGTGAATCGTTGAATTCATCCAACATCTGTCTCACCTCGGGTTTCTCCTTCCCTACGCTATTGACATTCAACACAACAGCATTTTTCTCCGTCACTTGATGGTCTTTCACCTTGATTTTCACCAAAGTGGCATATTTCAGATGCGAGCCCGACTGTGTCACCAAAACACCATTCGTCTCAGAAGGCTTCTCTATCAAAGCATGAGTATGTCCGCCGATAATGGCATCTAACCAAGGATTGGCCTCAGCCAGTTCCATATCGTCCTCAATACCACAATGCGAGAGCAATATCACCACATCGTTTTGCTTTCTAAGATATTGATATTCAGGAATAACCTCATTATCACGCCTAAAACTGACTTTTTTCAAGTGGTCGGGATGTGTCCCAGGAAGGCCATCGTGACGAAGCTCTATCATGCCGATCACTGCCAGCTTCACCCCGTCCATATCCATGGTCACGAATGGCTTGATGTCGAGGGTGACCGAATCAGGGACGTAAACGTTGGCGCAAACAAAAGGAAAACGGGCTCGTTCAATGTCATTTTCCAGATTCACGATATCGGCATCCCATTCATGATTGCCTACAGCGGAGAGGTTGAAGCCTACTTCGTTCATCAGTGCAATCATAGGATAATTCGTCGGGTCGTATTGGTCGTTGACAGGGTTGCCCGTGCGGTTGTCGCCTGCCGAAAACACCAACAAGTCGGGATAAATGGCCCGCAGGCTGTCGACCATAGCGGCGAACTTCGGGAAAAGGTCGATGCTGGAGTGCATGTCGTTGACCGAGAGGATGGCGATTTCCTTTTCATCGACGGAAGCAGAGGTTTCCGTTGGTTTGGCTTCGGTCTGCTTGGTTCCATTTTGGGGCTGGTTGCGCAGGACAAGCCACAGCACTACCGCCAACATAGCGAGCAGTAACAACAGTTTCTTTTTGTTCATAGGTCATGCATTTTCTGTTTCTAATGGATGTGGTTCTTTCTTTTCCTTGGTTATAAAACGCAAAATTAGGAAAAGTTTCGGTTTCACCAACAGAAACAAGAAAAAGAACGAGGATGCCATGGTGACTATCCACAATAGCATCCTCGTTAAACAATGTTGGGATATTATTCCTTCACCACCTTATCCGAGTACACCTTCCCGTCTGCCAAAGTGACCTTCATCACATATTGCCCAGCGGCGAGGCCTGCCATGCCGAAACTCTCGAAGTTTGCTGTTTGGGCACGCACTAGGCGGCCTTGCAGGTCGTAGAGCTCAATGGATTGGGGCGGTATGTTCGCAGGATAATGTAAGTGCAATACATTCTTCACAGGGTTGGGATAGAAAAACATTTCGTCCGTAACGGTGATTTCGTTTGTTCCTAACGTCCCGTCGGAACCAATTTTTAGGGCGAAAATGTCGTGGTGCCGTTGACCATCTCTGCTTATCACTCCCACCACAAAGCAGCCTCCGTCCCCTGTAGCCAAAACATGGCGAGCCTGCATGTATACACCCTCTTGCGCGTATGTCTTTTGCCACACGATGTCTAAGTCTTCCGTCATTTTAATGATGGTCATCTTGTTGGGACTATCTGTCGGGGTGGTGAGCCTTTCCGTATGGCAGCAAAAGTAGATGTATTTGTTGCCAGCTGCATCCTCTTCCGTGATCCCATAGGAACATCTTGGGATGGCCTCAATAGTTTCGTTCAAACTGCCAAAGATGGCATATTCCTGCCTGATGTTCCCATCAAGATCCGTCTTGAACATTACGGCCGAACTTTCCAACAGGAATTGGTTAAGCGGTTGTGACGGGATAAAAATATACTGGTGTTCATCACCTATAAAGGCATATAGCAACGTGGAATCGTTTAGCGGAGTGACGGTGGTACTTACATAATCAAGGAGACAGATGTAATATGTTGAATAGACCAATTCGCCTATCTCGTTGTAGTATATAGCCGTGTCCATGGCAAAGCGGTAAAGGTTGTTGATTTCCTCCGCCTCGTTGTCTTTATTCAACCCATACAGTTTTTGACTCACTGTATCTCCATGCACTTTCCTTAAGAATCCCTTTTGACCTGTTACAGGGAACTCGAAGACGGCTTCGGTGATACCCGGAGTTATCTGTTGTATGTCCGTTGAGTCTTCAACCATGAACTCCGTCTCGCCTTCGGCAGACATCTGGGTATAAAACCGTCGGTAGCGGAGAATCCTAGCAGTGTCTAATCTATGAAGCATGTTTTCGCTGAACACTTTCCCATTTCGGTCAACCATGGTACAAGCAGAGAGACTATAATCATGCAACTCCTCTGGCCATTCCGGACACATCTTTAAGGTAATGTTCAACTCATCGTCAAATTGAATCAAAAAAGGACGGGAATGTTGAACATCAGGCAAGCCCTCGGCCAAGAAGAATTCACCAGTGCCAATGAACAAATCAGACTCAATGGGGTGCCGAAATATGTTCTCTATTCTGCAATAGCCGTTCTCGTACGTAACAGGCACGCTCCGCAGCAGTTCCCCCTCTGCCGACAACTTGACCAATTCCCCATTGATTTCAAGACCCCACAACTCATTGAATATTGATCGATCGTTGGCCGCCACGATGAAACTGCCATCAGGCAGTTCTATGGCATCGGAGGCTCCAAACGACTTGTCGTCCCGTTCATAGATACGGAAGAATCCACGGTCTTGAGAGAACCCATGCCCAAAAGATATCATCATCACAAATAACAATGCGATTCTAACTGTTTTCATGGCTCTATAATTTGGTTTTGCAAAGATAATGCTTTTTTCGTGAGTGTCTTAAAATAAAAGGGCAAATCCATAAAACCCGTCCAAACGAATGAATTTCGGCATTAATCATCGAAACCTTCTCCTGTGCAATGAGGCTTGCCATAATCATATTTGCAGGAGAAAGTATACATACCATAATTGCCTACCCATGGAATAATTGTACAGTAAACAGCAGAAATCCAATAATCATCATCATTCAAGAGGGTCATTCTATCACTGATTACATCTCGCATGTTTTCATAATAATAACTCATTGTTTCTGGGAAAACATAGTCTGAGAACAATTGTATGCCATTTCCTGTCCAAAAACGATAATAGGACGTACCTGGTTCAGGATACGAATAAGCCTCGAAAGACCCAGTACCTTCATCCGTAAAATACAAATGACCACTAATGCATGTCATGGAGGGCATATTGTTGTTGTAGACCAATTCAAGGATGCGAACATGGTCGTAGCCAGTATCAGAACCATCACAGCGGCCTAGGCCGTCCCATACGCTCCAACAATCTGTCATATCGATACTGGTCTTGTTCAAAGGGACATAACACGATTCCCTTGCTTCAAGTTCTAGGCCTCTTGTTGTCAGCACATATTGCACATCTATCGCCTCGCCATTGACGGTTTGTTGACCAAAGGTGCAATGGATGGTGTACACACTTTTTTCGGGCAAATCCAATTGTTCGTAAGTTTTTTCAATCAATTCACGCGAGGCATTATAGGTGACTGCTAATTGTGCGAGATCCACTTGCCCGTTGGTAACGACGAGGCTTGCGTGCAGCGTGTCGCGATGGAATACGTTGGTGGCGTAGTTAGCATCACCGAGGTCATAGTTGAGTAGATTGCCCATGTCGCGCCGTGCTTGTTCAAGGCTGATAAATTCCTCACCTTTTTGGGCAGAGAGCAACTTTTTCTTGAATGAAGCAAGATATTCATTCATGGGGTCAATTCCCGTTGCTGTCGTTGTTTCGTTGTTATTTTGGTTATCCTTCTTGCAGGAAACAACAGTGACCAAAGTGAAGGCCACGACTGCCATCACGAAGATGGAGATGAAAAGTTTTTTGGTTTTCATAATAAATGTAATTAAAGGTTTGAATAGATTGATTAGAGTTTTTAATTGTTGGTATGGTCGAAACCGCCTTCGGAACTACCACTGACGCTATCGATCTCAAGGAAATAGGAGCCCTCGTCGGCACCGTTAAGGGGAATGATGACAATGGGTTGCACATCCGTGTTTACCGTGGCATGGTAAACGAGCGTATTTGAACCGTTGTAAAGTGAAATACTTACACTGCCGAAACTTTGGTTGAATTGAATGTAAACTTCGGTAGCATTTACCCCTGCTTCGATGGCGTTGGGACCGATGTTGTAAACCAAATCACCATTTAGGATAATCGTTTCAAATCCTTCAGGGAGAGTGGTTACCTCATTAAAGATAGACGTTTCTTTAGGATTGGTAGCTTGGAGCTCCAATGGGCCGATGCATAAAGTGCAAAGGCATGCAAAAAGCAATTTCTTTACTTTCATAGTTGTAAATGTTTTGTTGTTTAACATTGGTTTTGTTGTGATTTTACAAAATTTGAATTGCGAAAATATTGTATCGAATGCGTTGGGGTTGGAAAAGACAATCTAAATTTAACCGCATACAAGTATTTTATCGAAATAAAAATGTATTTCGATAAAAATCAATTTATTATAAAAACACGCATACAAGTCCAGACAGGACTTGATACAAGTTAAGAAAGCAAGAAGAAGAAAAAAAATTTATTGAAACTCTCTTATCACCAAATTCCTATATGTTCTTTGGTTTGGTCAATGTGTCGCGCAATTGTTCTTTCAGCTTATTGGTTTCAAGGCAGAGTTTTTTACGCAAATTGCTACGGCTTTTGTTCACGGTGTTCAGGCTTAACTGTAGCAATTCGGATATCTCCGCATTGGAGAGATCGGTGCACGACATCAAACATACCCGTATTTCTGTCTCGTTCAGGTCGGGATATTTCTGTCGAAGTGTGACAAGCAAATCAGGATATGCTTTTTCGACAGCTATCTTGGCGGCTTCGTACAAATCGTTTTCCCCGTTCATTACTTGTAAAACTAAAGGATGCCATTCTTTCTTTGGGTCAAGGGCACGTTTTTCTGTACGATTAGCGAGAAGCATCAGACGAAGGCGTGCCGAAAGGTTCTCATCCAAAAAAGTAGTCTTCACCGACTGGCTCAATTCCTGTTTTTGCAAGTTGAGTTGTCGCTGCATCCTTTCTTCCGCTTCCTTCATTTGCCTTTGTTTGATTTGCAATGCTAGAATCAAAATGACTGCCAAAAGAAACAATCCTCCAATAACCATGATAAGACGTTGCCGGTTGATAAGTTTCCGATTCATTGTGTTTCGAATGGTCTCGTAATCGTACTTACGTTGAATGCCGTATATGCTGTTCCGCTCTTTTTTGACCATTATTTCATTAAGAACGTTTTCATATTGTTTCCGATACAGCAACGCTAAGGAATGTTCACCTTTACTTTCGGCAAAAAGAGATAATGCGTTATAGGCAGAAGCTTGGGTCTCTGCTTTCACTGAAGAATGGGGTAATAGTGCTTTCAGTCGTTGATAATAGAAATCAGCAGAGTCTGCCATTCCACACGCGTCAAATGCCTTTCCCAGATTTAGAATAGTTGGTAATACTTCCGTTTCGTCAATTTGTGAATCGTACAATAATACTCTTAAATAGTCAACAGCTTCCATATAATGACCCTGTAACCTCAACAATACAGCGTAATTGTTCAACGCTTTTCGTGCAGTCTTGTCAGAATGGCCTTTTTCGGCATATTTAAGGCTTTGCTGAAGACATTTTTCTGCCTGGTCAAAATTATGCAATACCATATAAGACACAGCCATCATATTCTCTACCAACGCTCTTTCAGAATAATGGTTGCCAAATCCTGATGCGGCAGATTGCAATATGGCAATGGCTTCATTCACCATGTCATCACCATGCAACATTCTACCTATATAAAAACGTGAACGCGCTACTATGAGACTGTCGCCCGAAAATGTTCCATATTTTTCTGCATCTTTGAACGATTGCATGGCGGAGGCCTTGTCGTTGTATTGTTGCTGCACATAACCGCTAAAAATGGCGGCGTGGGCGGCTTTGACATATTGTTTTTTCTTAGCGTAATAATCAGCAGCATGTTCCAATTCAGGGCTAATGGATACATTGTCCCAAAAAGACTCATTATCAAGCGAGGCATCACGAAACAACACTTCGCCTTGCAACAAGGCCATGTCCATGCGCTCGCGTTCGCTAAAGTTCACAGGCATATGCAAAACACTGTCAATCAAACAGATGGTACTATCAGGCAGGCTGTTGGCCAACCTTTCGGCACGGGCCACCATGCGCCTCGCCTCTCGCGTGGGCGTGTGGCAGGCGGAAAGTGCCAACAACATGGTAAGACCGATAATGAAACAACGGGTTTTCATGCCCGCAAAATTAGAAAAAAACGAGAAACATAAAAAATAGTTTTATCTTTGCGGCACCATGTCGAAGAAAAACAAACGATACGAACGCCGGACAAGCTGGGAGGTGGTCATCACCTACCTCTTCGTCATGGCACTTTGCGCCGCGCTGTTCTATTACATCTTCAACCTGCGCAATTCCATTGCAAACCAGCGTTCAAACATCGATTCGCAACATGAGGCACTAGGATGGGTCAACCAATTCACCAAAAACGTCCACGGTGCCCAAAACGCCGCCAACCTCTACGCTTTCACCGAACAGCCCCGCTACAGGCGCGAATTCAACAAATACAAGAACGAAATCACAGCTCAGACCAATGCGCTCATGTCCGTTGAAATCAGCGAAGACAACAAACAGATGATCACCGAAATCAACAGGCTCATCAAGAGCAAAGGAAAGATCAGCAACGAGCTGTCGCGCCAGTTCCACGACTTCAACCCTTTGGCCGAGTTTGACCGCACCATCGACGACTACATCCCACCCAAACCCAAAGAAGAAATCGTAGTCACCACAGTGTCGAAAGACACGGCCATCCGTGTGCCGAAAACCGAGAAAAAAGGCTTCTGGAAACGCATCGGCGACGCTTTCAGCCCCTCCGAACTGGAAGACAGCATCGTCCACATCAGCATCGAACGCAGCGACACCCTCCGCATCCAACAGCAACACCACGACTCGCTCACCATCCTCGCCGACCTCCGTGTGCTCTCCAACAAGGCCAAAGCGGAATATTGGGACAAAATCAAGGATTACGAGAGGAAGACACAAGAACTCGTCAGAGCCGACAACCTGCTCTCCGAACAGATTTCCTCCCTACTGATACGCCTCAACCAGGAAATCCTCGACTCCACCATCACCGAAATCGAAAAAAGCGAGGCACTCATCCAGAAAAACACCCAGACCTCCATACTCATCGGTGCCGTGACATTGTTGTTAATCATCATATTCATCATCTTGATTATCAGTGATGTAAATAAAGGATACAGAGCCAGAAAAGCTGCTGAAGAAGCCAAAAGGAAAACCGAAGAGATCATGGAAAGCCGACACAAACTGTTGCTCTCGGTCTCACACGACATCAAGGCACCTCTCTCCTCCATCATGGGACATGTGGAACTCATGGACAAAACCGAAAACGAGAAGGAAATCAGTTCGATACAGCAGTCGGCCGACCATATCCTCAACCTTTTGAACAACTTGCTGGAATACTCAAGCCTCGAGCAAGGCAAGTTGCAAGTCAGCAAAGAGAACTTCGACATCGGGCAGCTTTGCGCCGATATTGCTGAGATGTTTGCTCCCATCGCCCGACAAAAGAACCTGCAATTCAACTTCGCAAACAGCATCGAAAGCGGTACTGTCATCAACTCCGACAAGTTGAAAATCAGCCAGATACTAACAAATCTTATCTCCAACGGCATCAAATACACTTTGGAAGGCAACGTCACCTTCAAAGCGCGGATGGGACGCGGTCTCCTTGTCCTCGACATCATCGACACGGGCTTCGGCATCCCCGAAGACCAGCGCGAGGAGGTGTTCAAGCCTTTTGTGCGCATCGAGAGTTACAATCAGTTCGCGGAAGGCACCGGCTACGGCATGACGGTGGTGAAGGGCATGGTGGATCTCCTAGACGGCGAAATCCACATCGAATCAGAAGTTGGAAAGGGATCGCATTTCGAAGTTAGGCTGCCCGTGGAGGTCGTAACCGACATCGAAAAGTCCGAGGCCAACGAAAAAACCGAAGACAAGAGCCTCCACATCCTCATCATCGATGACGACAACACACTCTTAAGCGTGGTGGGCAATATGCTACAGCGTCTGGGGCACCAAGCCATCCCCTGCCGTTCGAAAAGCGACATCGAGAGTGCCGTCGCCCAGATAGCCGACTACGACTACATCCTTACCGACCGCGAGATGGGTGCCTTGACCGGCAACGACATCCTGCACCTCTTCAAAGACGCCGATGCCACAAAGCCTGTCATCCTCATGACCGGCCGCATCGAATACACCAACGAGAAAGCCAAGGAGGAAGGCTTCGACGGATTCCTACAGAAGCCTTTCAACCTCAAGCAGTTGGAAAGCCTCTTTGGAAGTGTGGCCACGAACGCTGCTGAAGAAGAGACAGCCTATCCCGACTTCCCCACCTTCAGTGAGATGATGGGGAACGACCGCGAGGCCATGACCGACATCCTCCGCGTCTTCGTGCAATCCACCGCCGATGACTTGGTCACGATGAACGCCCTGCTAGAGCGTTCAGATTTCACGGAAATGCAAGGGCTTTGCCATAAGATGTTGCCCATGTTCACCCAATTGGGACGCGACACCACTTTCCTAGCCAAGATGAACGCCTTACGCGGCAAAGACGAAACGGAAGCCGACTATCCGAACTGGAAAGACGACGCAGCCCGCTTCATGGCCCAAACCGACGAGCTGATGGATATGCTGGCGGAAAAATACGGAATCGAATAGAGTGCTTACAGCTCTATCCCGTAAAGATGCATCTTATTGTACAAGGTCTTGCGGTCGATTTGCAAGAGTTTGGCTGCCACGGTCTTGTTGCCCCTCGCCTTCTGCAAGGCGGCTTCAATCTGCTCCTTTTCGTGGTCAGGACGCAAAGCCCAGTCATCAGCCGAATCCACAACGGTTTTCCTGACGGGCATCGTAAACACGGGCAGGTCATCCAAATCAATGTACTCGCCATCGGCGAACAATACGCAACGGCGCAGCACATTGCGCAATTCGCGCAGGTTGCCGTTCCAACGTTGTGCTTTCAAACGCTCAGTGGCTTCCTGGGTGATGCCTTTTACATTCTTGCCCAATTCCTCGTTGGCCTGGCGGATGAAAAATGCCACAAACTCGTCGAAGTCCTCAAGGCGTTCGCGCAGAGGCGGCACCTCAACGGCAAACTCATTGATTCTGTGGAACAAATCCTGCCTAAAACGGCCTTCTTCGATGGCTTGCTCCAGATTCTCGTTGGTGGCGGCGAGGATGCGAACATCCACATTGATGTCGGTGGCCGACCCCACAGGCCTCACCTTCTGTTCCTGCAAGGCACGAAGCAGCTGCATCTGCACCTCGTAAGGCAAGTTACCCACTTCGTCAAGAAACACCGTGCCACCACGTGCTTGCTCGAAGACACCTTTTTTGTCGGCGATGGCAGAAGTGAAAGAGCCTTTCAGATGGCCAAACAACTCACTGGGAGCCAGTTCTTTGGAAAGGCTTCCACAGTCTACGGGAATAAAAGGACCGTCTTTGTATTGGCTCAAGTCGTGTATCATGCGGGCAATGTATTCCTTGCCGGTACCACTCTCGCCTAGGATGAGGACAGAGAATTTGGTGGGGGCTACCAGTTCCACATGTTTGTAAAGCCGTTGAATCGCAGGGCTGTTACCTCTCACCCATTGCTTCTTGACCGGCAAGAAGGCTTCTGGCGACTCATCGTCCAACGATTCAAGGGCTGCTGCGATTTTCTCCTCCAACACGCTCGGGTTGATGGGCTTCTTAAGATAGTCGAAGGCACCAAGCTTCATGGCCGAGACAGCGGTCTGCACCTCGGCATAGCCCGTCATCACGATAATGGGCACCTGACTTTTCATCTTCTCGCGCACCCAAGTCATCAGCAGGATGCCGTCGCCATCAGGGAGGCGCAAATCCGTGAGAATCAAGTTGAACGGCTTGGCGGAAATCTCCATCTTCGCCTGCTCGTAACGCGACGCCAACACAGTCTCATAGCCGTTTTTCTTCAGCCATGTCTGCATCATCATGCCAAAAGCGGCATCGTCTTCAACCACAAGGACTCTCGTTTTCATACTGCAAAAATAGGCATTTTTTAATGACCGCAAACAAAAAAAGCATAAAAAAACGCCTTGCAACTGGCGAAGCAAGGCGCTTTTGAAAAAAATTGAAAACGAGCAGATTCCGTATAAACGGAAATTATTTGATGGAAACTACCAAATATCTTGAAACACTCCAGAATGCATCCTTATCGCGGATATTCAACACTTTTGAGCCGTTGCCGTCTTCCACAATCTCATAGCTTCCCACGGGATGGGTGGTAATCAGCGTGGCTTTATGCGTATCCAAAGGAATCGAGGTCAACTCGCGCTTGTCAGCCTGCGTAAACTGGCTCTTATCAAACCCATCTTTGCTGATCTCTTTCTTCACTCCACCCTCAATGATACCTTTCTCTTTCAGTCCTTTCGCAGTCGCGACACAGAACCAAACAGTGTTGAGTTCCGCATCTTGATTCTGAATCGTGGCCTGTTGGGCAGCATTCTGCACATTCAACACATCAAGGTTTTCATTCAGGTTATTGATATTCTCATTCAAGCCAATGACTTGAGTATTCAGGCTGGCGATCTGCTGATGACTCTGTTCCAACTCAGCTTTCAAAGTGTTGATGTATGTGTCCTTGTCCTCCAGTTGCTTCTTCAAGCGGCTGACGGTCTGGTTCAAAGCCTTCGATTGGGCACCCTGGCTGGCAAGTTGTTTTTCCAATTCGGCAATCTTGTTGCGGTTTTCCTGCAAAGTCTGTTGAATAGCATTGATCTCCGAAACGGCCTTATTGGAGTTGCCTTCCTCACTCTCCATCATAATGATGTTTTCTTGGGCACGCACCGCCTCAAGTGCATTTTCAATCTCGTTGATGGTATTCAGTGCATTGTCGAAACCACCTTTGGCAGCCACGGTTTCCGTATACAAGGAATCACGCTCAGCCATAAGAGCCTGATACTTCTTGGAACGCTCCACATTGCATGAGGTAGAAAAAAGAACCACAAACAGGAAAGAAACTATGGCAACAAATGACGATCTTGTTTTCATAACATTGAAATTTTGCGCATTTTCCAGCATATTCTATACCTTATTAAATAAGTTGGTTACAATCAATTGATTTCCAATTATTTAAATCAAAAATCCGCAACTTCATTGAGTTGAGGAAAAGTGTGGAAAATCGTAGAATTACACAATATGATTGTGGAAAGCCGTAGACTTACAAATAGACGAAACCAGTTGATTTGTGTCGAGGCAAAGGGAAGATGGTGGTATTGGCATCGGGACGGACATGCTTTTTCTGGAATTGCTGATAGAGGCATTGCATGGCGCGATTGGGCGTGTTGTTGTTCTCGCTAAGGTGGCACAACATGATGTTTTTGATTCTCGGATGATATATCTCAGCCAAAAAACGAGCCGATTCCACATTGCTCAAATGGCCAAAAGGCCCCGAAATACGTTGCTTCAAAATATAGGGATAGGAGCCTTTGTCCAGCATCTCCATGTCGTAATTGGCCTCAATGACGATGTTCTCCGTCTTGCGGATTTGCTCCTTCACCACCTTGTCCAACATACCGATGTCGGTGGCGATTGTGAGAGTATGTCCCTCGTAATCAAAATGATACCCCATCGCGCCACGACCATCGTGCATCACAGGGAACGCCTCAATGTTGATACCAAGCAACTCAAAAGGCTGCATGGGTTCAATTTCATGAAACAATGTCGGATCAACATGCTTGGTGGATTTACCCTCAAGCAGGCCTTGCAGGCAATCGGAATGGGCATAGATGGGAATCTCACTATCTTTTGTGAGGTTCTCAAGCCCCGACACATGGTCGATATGGTCGTGAGTGATGAGGATGGCTTTGATGCTTTTGAGTGATAGGTCCTGCTCAGCCAGTTTGACTTTCACTTGTTTTGCGCTAATACCCACGTCGACGAGCAGACCTTCGTCCTGTCGCCCCACATAATAGCAGTTGCCGCTACTGCCCGAGGCAAAGCTGCAAAAGACAAAGGGCGAAAGGCACGAGAACAAATCCATCTTTCATCAAATTTGGGCGCAAAAATAGTTATTTAATTGGTTTTTTCCCTATTTTTGACCCCAAATTTATCAACAATGGAAAACACTTTTGACCCCAACGCCGCAGCAGTAGCCGATTCAGGCATTTACGGCCTTCCCTGCACCGCCGAGGAAGCGCAAATCATCATCATACCCGTCGAATGGGAACTCACTACGAGCTATAACAGAGGTACCGTGGACGGTCCCGCCACCATTATGGAGGCCTCTTTGCAAGTTGACCTCTGCCACCACGACTACCCCGACCTCTGGCAAAAAGGCATCTGGATGGATGAATTTCCCAAGGAACTCCGTGAGCTGCACGATGAGATGGCTCCATTGAGCGAAGAAATCATCAACGCCTTGTATGAAGGCACACTCGTCGACGAACCTGAGAAATACAATGAACTCTATCGGCGCATCGAAGCCGCTACTGAGAAGAAAAACGCATGGCTGCGCGAGCGCATCGCCTACTGGAAGGCACAAGGCAAGGTGGTGGGTCTCCTTGGCGGCGACCACAGTTGTCCCCTCGCCTACCACCAATACCTTAATGAACAAGGTGTGGAATACGGTATCCTCCATGCCGACGCCCACTGCGACCTCCGCGAGGCCTTCGAGGGCTTCAAATACTCGCACGCTTCTATCTTCTTCAACACGCTGCAATTCAGCAACGTGAAGAAGCTCGTGCAAGTCGGCATCCGCGACTACTGCCACCAGGAGAAGGCCTTGGTGGAAAGCCAGCCCAATAGAATCAAGGTGTTCTTCGACCGCGACTGCCGTCGCCGCATGTACGAAGGCACGACGTGGAAAACCATTGTGGACGAGATGGTTGCCGCCTTGCCACAAAAGGTCTATCTCTCCATCGACATCGACGCCCTCGATCCGAAGCTCTGTCCCAATACGGGCACGCCCGTTCCAGGTGGCTTGGAATATGAGGAGCTGATGTACCTGCTCAACCGCATCCGTGAAGCGGGCAAGGACATCATCGGCTTCGACCTCTGCGAGGTGTCGCCCGCGCCCGAAAGCGGAGAGTGGGACGGCAACGTCGGGGCACGAGTGCTGTTCCATCTGTGTGGTGTTGCGGCGAAATAATCATTGATGTTCAACCAATACTATTTTTCCCTATATTTGCCCCAAAATTAACTTCGTTGCACCTAACAATTTCAAAACCATTCCACGATGGGACTGAACAACCTCTTCACACGGGAAAAACGCGAGAAACACTTCTTCCCCACCTACGCCAAACAGGCTGAAACGGCGCAGATTGCAGCCAAGTACCTCAAGGAACTCGTCAAAAGCGACGACCCCGAAGAACGACGTCTGCTCACCCGGATGATCAAGAAACAGGAATCGACTGGCGATGAGCTGCTGCGCGAGTTCTACATCGAACTCAACGGCGCCTTCGTCACGCCCTTCGACCGTGAGGACATGAACGCCTTAGCGATGGACCTCGACAAGTTTCTCGACTTCATCAACCACTCGGCCAAGACCATCCTGATGTACAATCCAAAGAAGATTGACAAGCAAATCAAGGAAATCATCGACAATATCCACGAGGACGCCAACATCATGATGGAAATCTTCGGTCTGCTCGACGACCTCGGCAGCAACCACCAGCAAATCAACGAGCTGTGCCAGAAAGTCACCCTGATTGAGCACGCCGTTGACGACATCTACGGTGACTACATCTCCTACCTTTTCGAGAACGAGAAAGACGAGATTGAACTACTGAAATACAAGGAGATAGCCCAAGTGGTGGAAGACACCACCGACCGCGCCAAGGACGTGACCACCACCGTGAAAAGCCTAATCATAAAAGAATCGTGATGAACCTCCTGACCATAGCCATCATCCTGTCCATCGTCCTTGCCTTCATCTTCACCTTCTTGAACGGCATGAACGACGCGGCCAACTCCATCTCGACCATCATCGCCACCAAGGTGATGACCCCCGTGCAGGCCATCCTTTGGGCTTCGTTCTGGGAGTTCACCGCCTTCATCATCATCCGCTTGGTGTTCAACCAGCAGTTTGCTGTGGGTAACACCATGGCCAACTTCGCCGACCAAAACGTCATTGACCCCTACCTTATCTTGTCCGCTTTGGTGGGTGCCGCCATCTGGGTGGCCATCTGCACCAAGAGCGGAATGCCCATCTCCACCTCACACGCCCTCATCGGCGGCATCATCGGTGCTGCCTGGTTCGTCAACGGGGCATCGGTGCTCCACATGACGCCCATCCTGCTCACCCTGCTATTTATCGTCCTGTCGCCGCTCATCGGACTGTTTTTAGGTTTCTTCCTTGAATGCCTCTTCTTAAAGGTGTTCAAAAACAGCCCGCGCAAAAAAGTCGACAAAATCTTCAAGGTGCTACAGCATTTCTCGACAGCGGCCTTCTGTGTCGGTCACGGTTCGAATGACGCGCCTAAGACGATGGGTATCATCGCTGTACTGATGGCCAGCGTGTTCACCACGAAAGGCGTCAGTCCAGAGATGCAAAACTTTATCAGCAACTTCTACGACCATAGTCAAGGCTTTCACATCCCCGACATCCTTGCTGTCGTCTGTTACATCATCATGTCGTTAGGCATCCTGATTGGCGGCAAGAACGTCATCAAGACCATGGGCGGCGGTTTGGCTAAGATCACACCCATCCGAGGCTTTTCGGCCGAATTTGCCGGCGCCACCACCTTGATAGCCACCTCTTTCCTCGGCATCCCTGTCAGCACAACGCACACCATCACTGGCGGCGTCATCGGCGTAGGGCTCACCGACGGCATGAAGTCTGTGAAGTGGGTCACCGCCAAACGCATCGTCTTGTCGTGGATACTGACCATCCCGGTGCCGTTAGTCATCGGCGGTGTCCTTAACCTGTTGTTCCACCTCTTACCCATCTAAATTATGAGCCTCGACAGTTTCTTCCAGTTTTTCGTTCCCAAGGAGAAGAAGTTCTACCCGCTCTACCAAAAGCAGGCAGAATACATCGAGAAAGCCGCCAAGCTACTCCGGCAGATGCTGATTGAGACCGACCTGTCGCGCTTGGAAGCCCTGAAAAAGGACATCAAGGCCTGCGAGACCAGCGGCGACGACGTGCTGCGCGACTTCTATAGCCAACTCTTCAACACCGTCCTCACCCCTTTCGAACGCGAGGACGTGCATGAGCTCGCCGAGATGATGGACACCTTCCTCGACCGCATCGACGATTCGGCCAACATCGTTCTCACCCGCCGTTTCCTCGATGTGGATGAAGACCTTACCACGATGGCTGAGAACATCATGTTTGCCGCTGAAAACCTCAGCAACATCATCAAAGACCTGCCCGTGATGTTCGACAAACGCAAGGAAATCGGCCGTCTCTGCCAAGAGATCAAAACCTTGGAAAACGAGAACGACGTACTCTATGGCAGCTACATCAGCAAACTGTTCCAGCGAGACTACAGCCTCACTGAGATCATCAAGCGCAAGGACTTGGTGCAGGTGCTTGAGAACACCACCAACTCGGTGAAGTATATATCGGATAAAGTTAGAAGTATCATCAGTAATCTATAGCCATGAGACAGATTATCACCAGCCTGTTAGACAACGACCTGTACACCTTCAGCGTGTGCTACGCTTACCTGCAGAAGTTCCCCCGTGCAATGGGGCAATACACCTTTGTGGACCGCAACAACACGGTCTATCCCGAAGGCTTCGCCGAGAAACTGAGGGAGCAGTTCGACAGCTACGCCAACATCCGCATCACCGACGAGGAAGCGCGTTTCATGAAGCGGAAATGTTACTATTTCCCGCTGTGGTTCTTCACCTTTCTGAAAGGCTTCCACATGCGCCCCTCAGAGGTCGAGGTGAGTCAGGACGACGAAGGCCACCTGCAAATCACGGTCACAGGTCTGCTGTGGCGCACGGTCTTTTGGGAGATGCCCATCCTGGCCACCGTCAGCGAGCTGATGCACGAGCTGAAAGGCGAGTTTGAACACTATGATGCCGAGAAGGAATACAAGAAATCTTACGACAAAGCCATCCGTCTTATCGGCAACGGCGTCAAATTCAGCGACTTCGGTACACGTCGCCGCTTCTCGTTTGAGCACCAGGACATGGTGATTCGTTCCTTTATCGAAGCGCAGAAACAGTTCACCAAGACCTGCTTCGTGGGTACTTCCAATGTGCTTTTGGCCATGAAATACGACCTACTCCCCATTGGTACGATGAGCCATCAGTTCATTGAGACCTGCTCGCTCTATGGCTACAACGAGGCCAACTACCTCGCCATGGACTACTGGCAGGAGGTATATGCCGGCAGTCTGGGTGTGTTCCTCTACGACACCTACACGCGCAAGGCCTTCTTCCAGAATTTCACCACCTTGCACGCCAAGTTGTTTGACGGTCTACGCGTCGACAGCGGCGACAACTACGAGGCTTTGGAGGAAATCATAGCGAAATACAAGGAACTCGGCATCGACCCGGCGCAAAAGTCCATCATTTTCAGTAACGGACTGAATGTCAACGAGGCCATCGCCATCCATGAAGCGGTAAACGGCAGAATGCAAGACTCCTATGGCATCGGCACCCACCTCACCTGCGACATCGACAACGTGAAGGCGATGAACATCGTGGTGAAACTCACCGCTGCCAAGATCACCGAAAAACGTACTTGGAAAAAGGTGGTCAAACTCAGCGACGACCACGGCAAATACACTGGCGACCCCGAGGAGATCGAGATTTGCAAGAAGACGCTGGAGATCAGTTGAGAGTTAGAAGGGTTTACGGTAGGTGCAGCCATTGCGCCACTCAGAACATCCGTATGCAGTCTTTCCTTTGATGATATGTCCTTTGCCACATAGTGGACAAGGCTGCCCAATGATGGCATCACCGGAAGGCATGTCATCCCTGCGAGGAGCCGTGCGAGGGCTGGGATCTATGCCTTCCGCAACTTTCTTAGGTTTAGAAGTTGTTGATTTCTTCGAAGCCACCTTTTTCGGCTTCTCCTCCACCACAGTTGCCGCCACGCGGCGATTGCTATTGTCCAACATCACCGTGGTGACAATCTCTGTCACCATCTGTTTCAGTTCGTCAAGAAACTGTCGGGCTTCGTATTTATGTTGCTCTATCTCACGGAGTTTCTTTTCCCAGATGCCTGTCAGTTCAGCACTTTTCAGCAGGTCTTCATGGATGAGGCCAATGAGCTCGATGCCCGTGGGTGTAGGTTCGAGGCTCTTGCGAATCTTCCTGATATAGTTGCGTTTAAATAGCGTTTCGATGATGGCGGCTCGTGTGGAAGGTCGTCCGATGCCGTTCTCCTTCATCACCTCGCGCAAGGATTCATCGTCCACCAATTTACCCGCCGTTTCCATAGCGCGAAGCAAGGTCGCCTCGGTGTAGGGCTTCGGCGGTGTGGTCCACTTTTCAGCTAATTGCGGCTGATGCGGTCCATGTTCACCTTTCACGAAGATGGGCAAAGTCTTCTCCTCGTCCTCCTGCCCTTCTTTTTTCTCTTCTTCCTGTTTCACCGGCTTAATGACCTCACGCCAACCGGGAACCAAAATCTGTTTGCCCGAAGTCTTAAATCCTACTTCCTCTACCTTGCCCAAAACTGTCGTCGTAGCAAACTGACAGTCGGGGTAAAACACGGCGATGAAATGTCGGCAGACCTCATCGTAGACTTTCTCCTCGGCAAATGACAAGCCTGTCGGCACCACACCCGTCGGAATGATGGCATGGTGGTCGGTGACCTTGCTATTGTCGAACACTTTTTTGCTCTTAGGCAGTTTCTTACCCGCCAATGGTGAGGTGAATTCGGCATAATTGGTCAGTTTCGCCAAAATGTCGGGGCACTTCGGATAGATGTCGTCACTCAGATAGGTGGTGTCGACACGCGGATAGGTGGTGTATTTTTTCTCGTAGAGACTTTGTATGGTCTGCAAGGTCTGGTCGGCGGAAAAACCGTATTTTTTGTTGCATTCCACCTGAAGCGATGTCAAGTCGTAGAGCCTTGGCGGGGCTTCCGTGCCTTTCTTGGTGGAGATGTCAGTCACTGTAAACTCTTTTCCCTCAACACTTTGCAAATCTTTTTGTCCGTCCTCAACGGAGCCGTATTTGCCTTTTGTCGCGGTAAATGTCGTATCGCGATAAATGGTCGACAGCACCCAATAGGCTTCTGGCTTGAAGTTGACGATTTCATGGTAGCGGTTGACAATCAAAGCCAAAGTAGGCGTTTGTACCCTGCCGATGGACAACACTTGTCTATTTTGACCATATTTCAAGGTGTAGAGTCGCGTGGCGTTCATGCCAAGCAGCCAGTCGCCAATGGCTCTGGAAAGTCCCGCCTCGTAAAGCGACTGATACTCAGACTGCTCCTTCAAACTTTTGAAACCTTCCTTGATAGATTCTTCCGTCAAAGAGGAAATCCACAAACGTTGTACGGGACAGTGTACAGCAGCCTTTTGCATCACCCAACGCTGGATGAGTTCACCTTCCTGCCCCGCATCGCCGCAGTTCACGATGCTGTCTGCTTTCTGAAACAGGGACTCAATGACTTTGAACTGCTTCTCCACGCCTTTGTCCGCAATCAGCTTGATACCAAAGCGTTGCGGTATCATCGGCAAGCGGCTCAAGGCCCATGATTTCCATTGGTCGGTGTAGTCGTGAGGCTCCTTCAACGTGCAGAGATGGCCGAAAGTCCAAGTCACCTGATAACCATTGCCCTCCATGTAACCCTCATGGGTGGTGTTGGCTCCCAGCACCTTGGCAATGTCACGAGCGACGCTTGGCTTTTCGGCGATACAAACAATCATTTCAGTTGTTTAGTTGGAAGTTTGCATTTCTGATCTCATATCGGAAGCCGTCATCCTCATCAGGTATTCGGCTTTGTCTTTTTGGGCTACAAACCACACCAAATCAGCGGGTTGGAAAGTGATACGTGCCGATGGATTCAAGATAAACTGTCCATCACGCTCAATGGCAATCACCATCGCGTCGTATTTGTCGGCAAAGCCAGAATCCATCAAAGCGACATCAATAAGTGGGCTGTCTTGCTCCACCTCCACCTTATACAAATCCACCTCACCTTCTTCATGCTCATGAATCAAGGCATCATCAAAAGATTCCACCTTGCTCACCATCAAACGAAGATGGTCTTCGTGACCTACAAAGGTAATTTTGTCAAAAGGAAACAGCTGAAAATCAGACTTCGGCAGTTCAAAAACCTGTTTGCCACGCTCCACACTCACCACACTCACATTATAGTTGTCGCGGAAATCGGTGTCCTTGATTATGCGTCCCGAATACACGCTGTCAGGACTAAGTGTCATCTTCTGCAAATGGCAGTTCTCCTGCAAAATTTCGGGAATCTCGAACACCTGTGACGATTGCCGCTTGTTGAGGTTGTCCATAAACCGTTCCTCAATATGCTTATAGAACCGCATTGCTGGACTCAAAACACGCAGCAACACCGTGTAAATCAACGCGAAACCAATGTTAATCCAATGATACCACGGCGTTCCAATGTTCAATCTGTCCCAAAACAAATTATTCATGAAATGCTGTATCACGCTATAAGCAAAGACGGCCACAACCACAAAACGCAACACGAAAATCATGCGAATCATGGTCTTATTGAACTTATTGACTTCCATTAACTTACGGGTCGTATCAACAAATGTGTGCTTGAAACCCATTGCCCACAAGAAAGGCGAAACAAGAATCATGCTCACCGCTGTAGCGATGGCGGAACTCCATGGCCTCGGCACATATTTCATAATGAACGAACCGATGAAGAAACCTATCAAAACCACTGCGATGATGATGGCCAGATAGATGACCATGTTCTTGAATTGCCGCGCCAAGAAGCTACCCATGTTAACCTTCTTGCCGCTCTTCACCTTAATACCTGAATCGCTGTTTTCCAAACGATTAAGCCAACCCTCTGGAAAATGCGTCGTCACCCACTTATAGCTCGGCACGGCTGCTTTGATGGCATACGGCGTGATGAACGTCGTGATGATGGACACCGAAACGATGATGGGATACAGGAACTCGTCGATGACGCCATAACTCAAGCCCAACGAAGCGATGATAAAGGAAAACTCACCGATTTGGCTGAAACAGAAACCGCCTTGCATGGACTGTTTCAATCCCACTCCAGCAATCAAGCGACCGGCCACATTGCTCAACGGCTTGAACAGAAGCAGCACCAAGGTCACCACGAGAATCTGCCACCAATAGTTGACCAAGATCTGCGGGTCGACCATCATACCCACCGAGACGAAGAACACTGCACCGAACAGGTTCTTGATGGGCGTTGTGACCTTGTGAATCATCTCTGCCTCAAGGGTTTCGGCCAAGATAGAGCCCATGATAAATGCACCCAAAGCCGACGAGAATCCTGCAAGGTTGGCCAACACGACCATCATAAAGCACAAACCCACCGAGAATACCGTCAGCGTCTCTTCAGACATGAACTTGCGAGACCATTTCAGCACAGTAGGCACCAAAAAAATGCCGCCCAAGAACCACACCAACAAGAAGAATCCGAGTTTCAACATACTGGAAACCAACTGCATACCGTCAAAAGTCTTGCTCACTGCAAGCGTCGAAAGAATCACCATCAGCAACACGGCTTCAAGGTCTTCCACCACTAGTTCGCCGATGACATTACCACTGAACTTCTCACGGTGCAACTTCATGTCGTCGAAGGCCTTGGCGATAATCGTCGTGGACGAAATGGAAAGCATGGCTCCAAGGAAGACGCTGTCCATCTGCGACCAACCCAACAGCTTACCCAGCAGGAAACCCACCACACACATCGTCACCAATTCGGTGAGTGCGGTGATGCCGACCGTCCCACCCACTTTCTTCAGTTTCTTGAAACTAAACTCCAAACCTATACCGAACAGCATGAACACCATGCCGATTTCGCTCCAGGTCTCTACGCTTATGTGGTCGTTGATGACGGGAAACCACTCGAAATTAGGGCCAATGAGAAAACCTGCGATGATGTAGCCCAACACAACGGGCTGTTTCAACCACTTGAAAATCACGGTAGTGACACCAGCGGTAACCAGTATCAAAGCAAGGTCAGAAAACAATGCGGGTAGGGATTCCATAGAAAACAATTGTTTGGCGCAAAGGTACAAAAAAAGCGGCTCCAAAAAGCCGCTTGTGCGATTATTCCGCAAACATCCCGTCAATCAAGTCGCGGTAATGCTCGGCGACGACCTTGCGGCGCAGTTTCAGGCTCGGAGTGATTTCGCCTTCGTCGATGGTCCACTCGCGGTCGACCAACTCGAAACGCTTCACCTTCTCGAAGTCACCGAAATACTTGTTGTAGGCATCCACCTCCTTGCGATAACGCTCAATCACCTTCTTTTCATTGATGACTTCCGTGTTGGAAGTATAGGCAACGTGATTCTCTTCGCACCAAGTCTTCAGATGCTCGAAGTTCGGCACAATCAGGGCGGCTGCAAACTTCTGGTTCTCACCCACCACCATCATCATGCTGATGAACGGCGACTCCGTGAACTTGCCTTCGATCAACGCCGGGGAGATATACTTACCCATCGAGTCCTTGAAGATTTCCTTCATGCGACCCGTGATTTTCAGCAGGCCGTCTTCGTCGAACTCACCAATGTCACCGGTATGGAAATAACCATTCTCGTCAATGGCCTGTTTGGTCTGCTCCTCATTCTTGTAATAGCCTTTCATCACCGCAGAGCCCTTCACGAGGATTTCGCCCGTCTCCGGATCAATCTTGATTTCAACACTCTTACAAGGCACTCCCACCGTTCCCGCCTTGATGATGCCCAAAGCGATGCTGTTGGTGCAAATCACGGGAGAAGTCTCAGTAAGGCCATAACCCTCAATAATCGGGATGTTCATGGCGGCAAAGAGACGCACCAAACGAGGTTGCAAACTGGCACCTCCCGAAATAATGAACTCCAAACGTCCACCGAAAGCTTTCCTTACATCCTTAAAAACCAATCTATTGGCCCAATGCAACTTAAAACGATAAGCGCGATTGTTTTTCTTTTCCGTCTCATCATAACGCTCAGCCAACTGGAAAGCCCAATAGAAAATGCGTTTCTTCAAGCCCTTCAACTTGTCACCCTTGCGTTGAATGCCGTTGTACACCTTCTCGATGACGCGAGGCACTGTGGTAAAATGCTCCGGCTTCACATCGGCGATGTCGCGCATGATGGTGCCGAAGTTCTCCACATAATAGGTCGAATTGCCAAGATACAGATGGGTATACAACACCGAACGTTCATAAATATGCGACAGAGGCAGGAAACTCACCACCTTGTGCGAACTCGGCACAGGATAATGCGGACCGTAATACGCCACACAACTCATCAGGTTGTAATGCGTCAGCATCACACCCTTGGGGGTTCCAAGAGTGCCTGAAGTATAGATAATCGTCGCTACATCATGGATGGAGACCGAATCTTTGCGTGACTGCAAGGCAGCCTGGGTTTTCTTGTCAATCTTCACCGAGACCATCAGTCCGCGAAGAGTCAGTTGGCCTTCCACAGGATTGAAAACAAACAATTTAGGCTTTGTCTCCATCTTGTCAATAGCACCTTGGACTTTCTTCAGCAGCAAAGAGCCCTCCACAAAGACAATCTTTGGCTCAGCGTGATTGATGATGTAATCGTAGTCGCTTTGGCGCACGGTGGGATAAATCGGCACAAGGATGGCACCGATTTGCTGAACGGCGAAGTCAACCATATTCCATTGCGGACAATTGTTGGAAATCACCGCCACACGGTCGCCCTTGGACACACCCAGACCCATCAATCCTTGGCTAACAACATCCGTCATCTTCACAAATTCCCTTGCCTTATACTTCTTCCAATCGCCATCCACTTTACAGGCAAACATGGTTTTCTTCTTCCCATACTTCTCCACAAACCTCGGCAAGAGGTCAAAAGTACGGGGTGGAATATCGGGATAGGCTTGAATGTCTTTCCCTTTGTGAGTGTTTCTTTCCATATTTATCGAAAAATCGGGGCGAAATTAAGAAATTTTTTAATTCCCCAAATTTTTTATCCAATCGAACGACATTTTTGAAAACAAAAGAGGATTTTTTTTCAATGAAAACGCATTCGTTCCACCCTGTTTCTCAAAAGAATGTCTAATTTTGCACCCAATTCCACTGCCATGATATCCATTTTCGACGACATGAGCCAAATGACCGAAACCGAGGTGCAACGGATGCTCCCTTTGGTAAACGGGCAGCGCCGTGAAGAAGCCTTGGGGTACAAACATCTCTTTGGACAATACACCTGCCTCAAATCATGGCTAATGCTACAAAAACTTACGAAACAATTGGGAATCAACGATTTGGAGTTCGAATTCAACGAACATGGCAAACCTTATCTGATTCGGTATCCTGACGTTCATTTCAACATCAGCCATTGCAAGAACGGCATTGCCGTAGTGGTCGACAACGCACCCGTCGGCATTGATATTGAGAGCTTCCGCAAAGTTGACGATACATTGATTCATAAGACCATGAACGAGGCTGAGCAGAGGCAAATCTTCTCCGCAGAAACCCCTATTGAGAGATTCATTGCCTTTTGGACCCAAAAAGAAGCCGTGCTGAAGCTGCGTGGAACAGGCATCAGCACGGATTTGCATCAGGTTCTCGATAACCGAGGCTATCGGCTGGAGACCCATATTATTAAGGAAAAACGTTACGCTTGGAGCATAGCCTTCACTGAAGAATGACACACTTTAACGGGTCAGCATGATTTTGATCGTCTGGCTACTCCCTTCTGCAGTTGCATTGACAAAGTAAACACCCGACTCCAAAGTATTCAAAAAGTCATCCAATACGCTATGGTTCAACCAATTGACATTAGCATTATATATGTATCGGCCCGTGATGTCGCAAACCGTGACATCCACTTTCACGCCTTCCTTCAAAACGATATGAACCGCACCTTTCGAAGGATTGGGATACACACCGATAATCCCTTCTGCCACAGCAGAATCTTCAACATGCATCATCTCCAAAACGCGTGAGAAATCGGGGATGCCGTAGCCATAACGGTTGTCGGGGTTTTCTGCATGGTCGCCGCAAGCACGCACGGCATCGCAAATCTCTTGCACCGAAGCATTGGGGAAAGCCTGACGCAGACACGTCACCGCACCTGCCATCACAGGGTTAGAGAACGAGGTTCCGTTGCCATTGTAATAATCACCGTAACCATCAGCTACATAGGTACCCTCTCCCATCGCCATCACGTCGGGCTTGATGCGACCATCGTAGGTCGGACCGACAGAACTGAAATAAGAACGGTTGCCAGAGCCATCCACGGAACCGATGCTCAACACATGCTCGGCATCAGCAGGGATGCCCAAAGTGCATTGGTTGCCACCGCCCCAAGGCTCGCCTTCGTTACCAGCGGAATTGAGACAAATCATGCCACGACTCACCGCTATTTCGGCCCCAACACTCATCGGAGCGGTCTTGCCATCGAAATGCGACTGCGGATGGTCCCATTGACTCATGTCGAAGTCAATGTAACCCAAAGAAGTGGAGCAAACATCCACTCCGAGGCTGTCGGCATATTCCGCGCCCGAAACCCAGTTGTATTCCTCAACGATATTCTCCGAATTTCCGTCTTCGGTGTGCAGCAGATAATAGGAAGCCTTTGGTGCCGTGCCTACAAAGGTGTTCGGCACGTAAGCCCCCATGGTGCTGAGACAGGAAGTGCCATGCGAACTCTGTGAAAACACTGACGTTGAGCCATAAACGAAATCACGTGTGCCAAGGAAGCGGCCTTCCTCGCGCATGTTATCAAAAGCGGGATGGTTTTGGGCACCGATGAAACCTCCATCAAGGACAGCGACAATCACGCCTTCGCCCATAAAACCATAGTCATGCAGGGCGTTGGCGTTGATTTGGGTGACTTGTGTTTGCGCACCGCCATAGAAGCCGTACATGCCCCTTGAATCCTCGGCGGCCTTCATCTCATTGGCCAGCCAACGTTCTTTGAGCTCTTGTGCTTTGGAGTCGTTGGGACAGTTGCGCACAACATCCACAAAATCCAGTGCATTGATGGCATCAATCACACTCGGGTTAGTGACATACACCGTGACACCATTCAGCCATTTGGTTGGATTGAGCAATTGCGCACCACAATCGGCCACAGCCTGAAGATACTGTGGATTGACCGGAAGGTCATACTCATCAATGGCAATGCCTTGATTGGCACGACGTTGCAAAGCCCGCTGACTTAGGTAAGCCTCTGGGTTGTCGATGGAATAGGGGGAGTTGTTTTTGTCGGTGAAGTGCACCCAATAAATATTGGTCGCAATCTGTGCCTGCGCAAACAATGTCGCAGTCAGGAAAAGGAGTAAGAATATTTTTCTCATAGGTTCATGTATTTAAGCGGACAAAAATAGGAAATTTTTCCCGACCCACACTTCAAGTTGGACCAAAATGCCTAATTTTGCCGCAAAATTCAAACTATGCGTATCGACATCATCGCTGTTTTCCCCGAAATGTTTGAAGGTCCTTTCACCGAAAGTATCATCAAACGGGCCATAAACAAAGGTATTGTGGAAATTGGGCTGCATAATCTCCGCGACTATACCACCGACAAGCACCACAAGGTGGACGACTATAGTTTTGCCGCCGGAGCTGGCATGGTGATGATGATCGAACCTGTCGACAACTGCATCAGCCACCTTAAGAGCCAACGTGACTATGACGAAGTCATCTACATGAGTCCCGACGGTGAGCTTTTGGACCAGCCCATGAGCAACCAACTTTCGATGAAACAAAACCTCATCATCCTCTGTGGACATTACAAAGGCATTGACGAGCGCATCCGCGAACATCTGATTACCAAAGAGATAAGCATTGGCAACTACGTACTTTCCGGAGGTGAGTTGGGTGCCGCCGTTTTGGTCGACAGTCTGGTGCGTCTTATTCCAGGTGCCTTGGGCGACGAGACCTCAGCCCTCTCCGACTCATTCCAAGACGGTTTGGTATCGCCCCCTGTCTACACGCGTCCAAGAAACTACAAAGGTTGGGAAGTGCCAGAAGTGCTTCTGTCAGGCAACGACAAGCTTATTAATGAGTGGCGACTTGAAAAAGCCATCGAACGCACCAAGGAACGCCGACCCGAAATGTACGAATTTTTCAAAAAAAGCTGATAATATTTCGCTTCGTATTGAAATAATTTGTATTTTTGCACCCACTTTTTGGAGAAAAATATACAAAAATATATAAAAATGAGCAAAAACGCATTCATTCAATTCGTTGAGGATCAAATCGTTGTAAAAGATTTTGAATCCTTCAAGTCGGGTGACACGATTACCGTCACCTACAAGATTGTCGAGGGACAAAAAGAGCGTCTGCAGAAGTTCCAGGGCATCGTCCTGAAACGTAGTGGACATGGCAAGACCGGTACGTTCACCATCCGCAAGATTTCCAACAACATCGGTGTGGAGCGTTGCTTCCCGATTGCTTCTCCCATGATTGAGAACATCGAGGTCAACAAGCACGGTGACGTTCGCAAGTCGCGCATCTACTATCTGCGTGGCCTGCGCGGTAAGAAAGCTAGAATCAAGGAACTCAAGAAGTAATTCTTCATTCCGCGATTGCAAAACAAAAGCTCCGAGTTTTCGGAGCTTTTTTTTATCTCATCCACATGTCTGCCGTCACCATGGCGGCCAAAGCCTCAACAAGCACCACTGCCCTCGGCAAGGCACACACATCATGCCGCCCTTCAATGGCAATTTCACAGGCCTCTCCTGCCCGATTAACGGTTTGCTGAGGTCGGGCCACACTCGGAATTGGCTTGAATGCCACCCGAAAGACAATATCATTACCGTTTGTGATACCTCCTTGTATACCCCCTGAATGGTTGGTCAGAGTCGTGATGTGGCCATCCTTATTAATAAAGGTGTCGTTGGCTTCAGAGCCTTTCATCTTGGCCAAGGCAAAGCCATCGCCGACTTCGAAGCCCTTCACGGCAGGTAAACTGAACATGGCATGAGCCAACTCGGCCGAAAACTTGCCGAACATCGGCTCACCCAAGCCCGCAGGCACCCCGACGATGCGGCATTCCACAATGCCACCCACGGTATCTCCTTCTAAACGAGCCTGTTCCGAATCACCCATAAAGGTTATTTCGGAATCGACTTGGATGCCCTCTGCCTTCAAAATCTGCTTGGCTATGGCACCTGCCACCACAATAGGCAAAGCGGTTCGCGCCGAAGCCCTGCCCCCGCCACGCCAGTCACGAAACCCATATTTCTGCTCGTAGGTGAAATCGGCGTGCGATGGACGGTACACCTCTTTCAAAACCTCATAATCCGCTGGTTTACAATCCTCATTGCGGACTAAAAAGGCGATTGGAGTCCCCAATGTAACCCCATCAAGCAAGCCTGAAAGCCACTCGATTCGGTCTGCTTCTTTACGCTGCGAAGCAGTTGCAGTTTGCGCTGTCTTACGCCTAAGAAGTTCAGCATCAATGAAATCGAAATCCAATTTCAACTGTGATGGGCAACCGTCGAGAACGCCGCCAATGGCCACGCCATGCGACTCGCCAAAAGTAGTCAGCCTAAAACGATGTCCTAAAGTATTCATAGGTGCAAATTTACGACTTTTTTTCTTGCTGTCAATACTTGTAGTTCAGCATCAACTCAAAGCTCCGACCCGGCATCGCCCGCCAAATCACGTTCTGATATTCCCTGTCTGTGAGGTTATTGCAACGCAATTCCACCTTAAACTGTTTCCATTGTTTGCCCAAAGCAATATGATGGAGCACATACGGGTTGAGAGGAAAGGTCTCCTGATTGGCATATGAAGTACTGCGCTGGCCTGTCATTTCCAGCGTATAGGCCACGTTCCACTCCTTCCATTGCACATTAAGGAAGGCATTTCCATGATGGCGCGGGATATAGATGAGTTGCATCCCTTTGATGCCAAGCATCTCGGCATTCTCGCTCTCATCAGTGGTAACAGTGAAGACATAATTCCCTGAAAGGCTGACTTTCCAATCCGCTTTCACGAATGCCACATCGATGTGATTCTCAATGCCTCGCGCATTGACTTTGGCTACATTGACGGGCTCCCAGAAACGATACGAAGTGGGCACCCACTGAATCCAGTTCTCAACCTTGGAATAATAGCCATCTGTGCGAAGGTCCAACTTGAAAGGCCCCTTCTTCAAAGCATACTTTAACGCCAGATCAACGGTATGGCCGTTTTCCGGCAGCAGGTCTGGATTGCCGCCTGGATACCAATACAAGTCATTAAGCGAAGGATTGCGATAGTTATGGCTGTAACCCAAAGTGAAACTCAAAGGCTTATAAAAAGGCAACTGATAAGAGAACGTTGCTGTCGGGAACAAGCCCATCGGCTTTCCGTCGGTCCAATCGTAACGTGCCGTCAGATTGAGTTTGGCCAATTTGAAGGGTTCGCCATTGAGGGCAGCGTAGGCCGAAAGCGAATTCCTGCATTTCTCCCCCTCGTAGTTGTTGGAGCTGACGCGTTCGTTGTCCCATTGCAACTTGGCTTTCAGTTTCCAGGTCTTATAGAGACGTTGTTCGAAGTTGGCAATCTGATGCAGCACCAAGGCATGGTTCTGCGAATTGATGTATGTGACCACATTGTTGCCAATAGGTGTATGCGTCTCTAGAAAATAACGTTGGTTTTCAATGAAAGCCGCCGATTTCACTTGCAGGTTTCCCGTGTTCCAAAAAAACTTGGCAGCCACAAAATTACGGGAGAAATCGTCCTTGGTCCACTCTATCGTATTCAGGTTGTTCACATTAGGCATAATGGGCGGAAGGTTGCGGTCGTTCCATTGGTTCCATGAAGAAGCAGTGATAAGGCAATTCTTGAGCAGCAGGCTCACCTCTGGCATCACACCATAGTCAACAAAACTGGCGTTATGTTGCTTCATCTTCGGCTTGTCAATCAGGGCTAGATTGGTGTATTCGAAGTCGTTCTCCGAAGAATTGCGGTAGGTCTTCACCCGGATTGAGAACTTTTTGCCGTAATAGCCCATCGTGTAATAACTGCCAAAAGTCTTGAAACTGCCGAAAGTACGCTTCACGTCAAGTTTGAAGCCATCGCCAAAATGGGTAGAGTTGTCGATGTTGACCGATCCGCCCAAGCCACCGCTATTGGTGGAGGTGCCACTCCCCCAGTTCAAGCTCACATCGTCGACCAAAAAGACGGGGATGGTGCTGAAGTCGACCTGACCCAAAGTTGGGGCATTGAGTTGGAATCCGTTCCACAAAACCAGGGTATGACTGGCGGTAGTGCCCCGAAACGATGCGGTAGAAACGCCGCCTGGACCATACGTCTTGATGAACACGGGGCTGTGCTTGATGAGCAGGTCGGATAGCGTAGACGTACTCTTCGACTGCAAGACAAGTGTATCCAACTTCTTGGTAACCAATGGCGTCACCGTCTCCAACCGTTCTCGTTCCGCCGACACCTCAACTGTTTTCAGCGTGATAGTATCTTGAGCATAAAGATGTGAAAACGCCAAAAAAAAGATTCCAGCCCAAAAAAGACGTATGACTTTCATAAACGATGCAAAGATACGGAAAAAACGTTACCTTTGCGGCAAATTTCAATACGATGGAAAAAAGCGATTGTCTGTACCACTCCTATCTGAGCATCTTGAAGGAAGAACTCGTCCCTGCCATGGGCTGCACTGAACCGATTTGTCTCGCCTATGCCGCTGCCAAGGCGCGTAAGGTATTGGGCTCCATGCCGAAACGGGTCGAGATTGAGGCCAGCGGCAACATCATCAAGAACGTGAAGAGCGTCATCGTACCCAACACCGACGGCATGAAAGGCCTCAAAGCCTCGGTAGCCGCCGGCATTGTGGCAGGCAACCCCAACAATGCACTCGAAGTCATCGCCCAAGTCAAGCCAGAGCAAAAACACGACATCGCCGCTTTCCTCGACAACACCCCCATCACCATCACACCTTTGGATTGCGTGGCACGTCTGGATGTCACCGTGGCCCTTTTCGACGGTGAACACTCGTCAAAAGTCCGCATTGCGGGGCATCACACCAATGTGATCCGCGTTGAAAAAGACGGTGAAATACTCTTTGAATCCGAGTGTTCCGACACCAATGCCAACATGACCGACCGCAGTTGCCTCAAGGTTGACAAGATTTACGACTTTGCCGACACCGCCGACCTTGCTGATCTCAGACCCGTCATCGACCGACAGATTTCTTACAACAAAGCCATCGCCATGGAGGGACTACGAAACAACTGGGGGGCTAATGTGGGCAGCAACATCATGCGTTTCGGCAACAGCGTACGCCAAAAAGCCAAGGCTTGGGCCGCCGCCGGTAGCGACGCCCGCATGAGCGGTTGCGAGATGCCTGTCATCATCAACTCAGGCAGCGGCAACCAAGGCATGACAGTGAGTCTGCCCGTGCTCGCCTATGCCGAAGAGTTTGGAGTCAGTGAGGAACGCACCATTCGCGCTGTGGCCTTGTCGAACCTCGTTGCCATCCACCAAAAGACAGGCATCGGACGGCTTTCGGCCTATTGCGGTGCCGTCAGCGCTGGTTGCGCGGCTGGATGCGGCATTGCCTACCTCATGGGCGAGAGCCTCAGCGTCATCGAACACACTTTGGAGAACGCCCTGGGCATGGCCGCCGGCATCGTGTGCGACGGCGCAAAGCCCTCCTGCGCAGGCAAGATCGCCCTGGCTATTGAAGCCGGAATACTTGGCTACGAAATGAGTCGCCAAGGCGACAACCTGCTCGGCGGCGATGGCATCATCGGCAAGGATGTCGAAGAGACCATCGACCACATCGGACGCCTCGGACGCAACGGAATGCGCGAGACCGATGTGGAAATCCTCAAGGTTATGGTTGAGTGAAGAACATTTTGATGTCGTCTTCCCTCATGTTGCGTGAGCCATATTCGTGAATCACCTGGCCGTTTTCCATAAAGACCACCACAGGGAAACTCCCGTCAATGATCTTCAACATCTTTACCACGTCTGGGTATATCACATTGCGATAGCATGCCGATTCCGATTTCTCATAGAATTTGACGATGCCCTCTTGGCTGCCCATGAAGACATAGGTAATTCTTTCGGCTGGGAATCCGTAATACTGCTGCATCAAGGAAAGCTTATGAGCTGAAAGTTGGCAGAATTGGCATCCCGTGGAGTAGAAGCAAACCACTTGCTTCCCTTCCTTCAGATCCAGCGTATCCAAAGGCGGCTCATCCAATGCCTCCGCAAACAATTCGTGCTGCAAGTCATTACCAGGACGGTAACTCGACATGAAATTGTCGGGCGGACAAATGATGAACAAGACAGCCGTAGAAACCACCACCACTGCAAGCAGTGCTAGCCACTGACCACGGAAGCGGAAGCCTTTTATCTTGTAAATGGGGATAAACAATGCCATCAACACAACATTCTTCAGGATGCTCTGCCATGGGTTGAACTGCAGCACATCGCCGAAGCAATGGCAATTGTCGGTACGCCCGACAAAATAGGCATATATTAATAATAAGGTGTAGCCGATGAGCATCACCATGCTTCCCCACCACATCAGTTTGTGGAAACAATTGGAAATCAATCCAATGCCCAGCACAAGCTCAGCGATGATGGCTGCCCGTGCCACCAGAAAACTAAAGTTGAGGCTGAAGAAGTGATAACTATAGATATAAATCTCGAACTTGTCCATTTCAATCTCCTTGACAACAGCCGAAAAGATGAAAAGCAGGCCAAGCAGCACCTTCAGCACATAGGGCAAGATGTTCTTTATGTTGATTTTTGTCATAGCTTTTTCAAAAAAAAGGCGCACACCGTATGATGTGCGCCAAAACTAATTCTGTTTTGGAAAAATTACTTTTCCTTGCAGGTCACTGTCCAACCCTCAACATAACCATCAAGAGTGGTAGCGTCAACTTTAGCGCAGTCTTTCTGATCTGCAACGGTAATTTCTTGATCCTCAATACCTTCCATCTTAACGGTGCAAGTGCAATCAGTCTTCTTGCTGCAGGATGCGAAAGCAACCGTAGCGATAACGGCAACAGCCAAAATAACTTTCTTCATTTTAATTGAATTTTTAGGTTAATAGATTAAGTTAGTTTTAATTGATGATAGTTCATCCTTTTATCGCGGCAAAAATAGGTATTTTTTTTATACAAGGTTGGAAAAAATGCATTTTTTTCAAAAAAAGATAGTAAAAATTTATAAATACCTCATTATCAGTATAATAATAAAAAAAAGACGCAATGCGTCTTTTTTTCAAAGAACCCTCATAGAGGGGATTCAAAAGGCAGTTTTTAGATTGCCTCGCAGGAAGGAGTAATATGAGTATTAGGATCTTCAACTTCCAAATCGGCGCAAGTACCCTCATCAAGAATCGAGGTGTATTCTTGTTCCTGACCATTTGCATCCGTATAGGTGCATTTGCATTCCTTCTCCTTGGTGCAGGAGGCAAATCCAATCATGCCGATAACGGCAAGAGCCAATAATACTTTTTTCATCTTTTTTTGATTTTAAGTGTTAGTATTTCAGTGAATTAATCGGTTTTATTCTGTCCAAATAACATTTGCCACCACTTAGGTTCTTCTCCCGTTGCCTCCCATTTGGAGACCTCAGTACACAAGACTTGTCCCCAACCGGAGAACTCCTTTGCCTTATCCTCACACGAAGCACCATCCATAATCACATAAAACTCATCCCCCAATTCCACGACTTCTTCATTCTGGATGGTAGTACAGCGGCAATAACGGGTCTTCTTGCACGAAGTGGTACAAGCCAAAACAAGCAATGCGGCCAAAATCCATGCCTTTCTCTTCATTCTGTCATGTTTTACACTGCAAAGATAGTTCTTTTTTTGATACATCGCATCGGCATTGAAAAAAATCAGCGAAATTCAGGATGCAACTCAACAAATTTCCGCTCATACTGGCGTATACGGCTCAGCGTGCGGCGCGTCCATTGTAGGCGCAGCGCATTGCGTTCCACTTCGGTGAGATGCCAATCGATGTCGGTCGCAGCATGGAGACGCTCCGTAAGCGAATACAACAGCAAGGCTGCCGAAACACTGATGTTGTAACTCTCCGTGAATCCGAACATAGGAATGCGAACGTGCATGTCCGCATTTTCCACTGCATAGTCCGACAAGCCCAGTTTCTCGGTTCCGAAAACCAAAGCCACAGGCTGGTCCAACGGCAAGGTGTCGGGCGTGAAATCATCACGATGGGGACAGGTAGCCACAATCTTATAGCCCATTTCGTGCAGATGCGCATAGGCAGCCGGCGTATTGAACGCCTCACTTTCATAATGATACAGATTCAGCCATTTCGTACTGCCCATCACCACTTCGGGATTCACATCGTAATGATTGGAGTTTTCAACAATATGGACATCCTGCACCCCACGAAGATCGCAGCTGCGCAAAACCGCGCTGGCATTGTGCGGCTGAAAAATGTCCTCAAGCACCACCGTGATGTGGCGAGTACGATAGTCGAGCACTTCCTCAAAACGCTGCTTGCGCTCCTCAGTGATGAATTGCGTCAGAAAACCAAGCAAAGCCGATTCACGTGCGCCAAAGTCCGATGCACCAGTTTCCTGTGCCTCGCGTCTGTCATAAACAATGGATTTCTTCATCAAACATATTATATAAGGTGCACAAAAATACAACAATTTCACCTAACGTAAAAATGCCACACAAATTTAATCCAACAAACAACTATAAATCAGTGTATTACAACATGAAAACAAAAATAAAACTCAAAAATTAAAAAAAATGGCCTTTCATATCCTTAAAAAGCGTATTTTTGCACCTCAAAATTTTGAATTGATATGGCACAACAGAACACAAAACAAGGAGACGAGAGGCTCGAAAACGTTGAAGAAGCCTTAAGCAAAACCGAACTTTGGATTGAAAACAACCAGAAGACGCTTTGGATTATCCTTATCGCCCTTTTGGTCGTTGCCTTCGGCATTTTTGGTGTCACCAAGTACATGAACAAGCGCAATGCGACCGCCAGCGCCCAGATTTTCAAGGCACAGCAGTATTTTGAAAACGAACAATACGACAACGCGCTCAACGGCGATGGCAACAACCTCGGTTTCCTCGACATCAGCAGCAGTTATGGTTCAACCAAGACCGGCAAGCTGGCACGTTACTACGCCGGCATCAGCCTGATGAAGCAAGGCAACTATCAGGATGCCATCGAGCAACTCAAGAAATACAACGGCAAAGACCAAATCCTTGCCCCTATGGCCCTTGGAGCCATTGGCGACTGTTATATGCAACTTGGCGACAACGCCAACGCCGCTGCCAACTACGCCAAGGCTGCCCGCAAGAGCCCCAACGACTTCACTTCGCCCATGTTCCTCGTCAAGGAGGGCATGACCTATGAAATCATGGGCAACTATGGCAAGGCATTAGAGGCATACAAATACCTCAAGAAGGAATATCCGCTGAGCAATGAAGCTTTCGAAATCAGCAAGAACATTGCTTACCTTGAGGAAAAGATGAAATAAGATTTTTAGGGTTAAACAAAGTTGCTTTTGAGCTGGCCCGTTGATACGGGCCAGTTTTTTTTCGCTTACAACACATGGAAAAACTGAGGATCGTCTATTTCGGAACGCCAGAATTCGCCGCTTCGCAACTTGAAGCCATCCTAAAAGCAGGCTACGAGGTGGCTGCCGTCGTCACCATGCCCGACAAACCCGCTGGAAGGGGACGTAAAATCCAGTATTCAGAGGTGAAGAAAGTCGCCTTGGAGCACGAATTACCCCTGCTCCAACCCGAAAAACTCAAAGATCCGACGTTCTTGGAGCAACTGTTATCCTATCGTGCCGACTTATTTATTGTGGTGGCATTCAGGATGTTACCTGCTGTAGTTTGGCAGATGCCGCGTCTCGGTACCTTCAACCTTCACGCCTCACTGCTGCCCCAGTATCGTGGTGCAGCTCCCATCAACTTCGCCATCATCAATGGAGAGACAGAGACTGGCCTGACCACCTTCTTCCTCAACGAAGAAATAGACAAAGGAGCCGTCATCATGCGAGAGCGTGTCGCCATCCGACCCGACGAAACGGCAGGCGAACTTCATGACGAACTGATGTTACTCGGTAACAAAGTGGTGGTTGAGACCATCCAAAAAATTGAACAAGGTGACGTATGTGCGTTGGAACAAAGCGAAATGGAACAAGGCGAGTTGAAACCTGCGCCGAAAATCACAAAAGACTTTTGCAATGTGGACTGGAGTCAAAATGGACAAAACATATACAACCATGTGCGTGGTCTATCGCCCTACCCTGCCGCCCACACATTGCTGCGTTCTTCAAGCCACGAAAGCCTTGAACTGAAGATCTTCGCCTGCACGTTCGTCCCCGATAGAAACGTATCCTGTGCAGGCAACGTCACCACCGACAACAAAACTTTTCTTAAGGTAACAGTTCGCGACGGCTTCATCCATCTCACCGAGGTGCAACAGGCTGGAAAAAAACGCATGAGCATCGCCGAGTTTTTGCGCGGCACACCCTTCAACGGTGTCTGGATGGCGTCTTAATGGCTGTTAAGAAGTCCAAAAATGCTCTTTTTTGAACTTTTTTTTGAAAAAATGTCCATTTTTCAAAAAAAACACTTGTTTTATTCAAAAATATATTACTTTTGTGGCTTAAACGTTTAACCAACTAAATATTATAAAATGAACAAAGTAGAATTAATCAATGCCGTTGCCGAAAAGGCTGGCATGACCAAGGTTGATGCAAGAAAGGCTATCGATGCCATCATGGAAGTTTCAAAAGCCGAACTGAAGAAGGGTGGCAAGATTGCCCTCGTTGGCTTCGGTACTATGGGTGTGAACGAGCGCCCCGCCAGACAAGGCCGCAACCCCCGCACCGGCAAGACCATCAAGATCGCTGCCAAGAAGGTTGTGAAGTTCAAACCCGCCAGCAATCTGCTGAAATAAGCACTAGCAAAGACAAAGAAAAAAAGCCGTCGTCAACGACGGCTTTTTTTGTTGCCTTTCGAGAGCCTGCTGCCGCCAAACTGGAGCACCCCGTTGTCAACAAGGAAACGGATGGCATCCAAGACACGGTCCTCCTCCATGTCGGAACATTGCTTCATTACATCATTCAACGGCATCTCCCCCTCTCCAACCAATTCCGTCAAACGATCCTCAATGTTTTGATAATCAACTTTTCTTGCTGACATATGTTTCAAACAAACATCACAACGGCCACACATTTTCTTTGTCTTCTCATTGAAATAGCGCAATAACTGCACGCTACGGCATTCCTCATCGTTGTTCACAAAATCGACAACCGCCTTCACACGCTCCTCAGCATCTTTCTTACGGTCATAGTAATTCTCTTTTGACAGCCCAAAGTGCTTTGTATCAACAAATTCAGACAAAAACAACACCTGTGGCTTGTCATTACGTGGCGCATAGGAAAGGAAATTATACGATTCCAGCTTTTTCAACTGCTCCATCACCTTCTCAGATGTCAAATTGGTCTTTTTAGCCAAAACCTCTTCGTTGATCTTCACAAAATCGGTCATCACACCTGGCAAGCTACGCAACATACACTTAATCAACTCGCTATATTGTGGATTGTTGACTTGAAAACCGTACACATCATCACGCGATGCCTTAATCATCACCTTGGAAGGCTCGTCAAAGCTATCTGAAAGCAGGATAAAACCCTCTTTTTCAAGGATTTTCAAAGTGTGGAACACCTCTAAGACATTAAAGCCATAACGATTGGCAAAGTCACCGATCACCAATGGATACGACACGTTCTCCCCTGCCCCAACAGGAATGTTGAAATAATTTCCCAATGCGTTGTATATCAACTTGATACGTTCCAATTCAGGAAACGACTGGGACAAATCATCCTGCAACTTCTTGATATCGGCAGGAGAAACGAGCAGAAAAGCTTCGGACGGCTTCAAGTCACGACCCGCACGACCTGCCTCCTGGAAATAAGCCTCAATGCTGTCGGGCAGGTCCATATGGATGACGAGACGCACGTCGGGCTTGTCGATGCCCATACCGAAAGCATTGGTAGCCGCAATCACCTTCACCTTACCCCTCATCCACAAGTCCTGGCGTTCGTCACGTGTCTTGGCATCCAAGCCAGCATGATAAAACGTGGCCGAGATGCCCACCGAATTGAGCCAGTCGGCAATGACCTGCGTACGTTTGCGGTTGCGCACATACACGATGGCACTGCCTTCAACCATGGCCTCCAACTTGCGGCGCAACACACCGTATTTGTCAGCTTCGTGATACACGTTATAAGTCACGTTCTTGCGCTCAAAACTGCTTTGAAAGACGTTCTTGCGCTTAAAACCAAGGCGCACTTGGATGTCGTCGACCACCTTGGCCGTCGCTGTGGCTGTCAAGGCAAGGACTGGCGTCTTCGGCATATATGGCCTAATGTCTGCGATTTTCAGATACGGAGGACGAAAGTCATAGCCCCATTGCGAGATGCAGTGCGACTCGTCGACGGCCAAAAGGCAGACCTTCATCCGCTTCAAAGCCTCAATGAAAGCATTGGTCTGCAAGCGTTCGGGCGAAACATATAAAAACTTCAACCTACCGTAAGCCGCTTGGTTGAATGCCAGTTCCAACTCATCGGGATGCATTCCCGAATAGATGGCCGCAGCAGGAATGCCCTTCTCCACAAGATGCGCCACCTGGTCCTTCATCAGTGCAATGAGCGGCGTGATGACAAGACAGAGCCCTTCCATCGCCATAGCCGGCACCTGGAAACAGATGCTCTTGCCGCCACCCGTAGGCAACAGGGCTAAGGTGTCCTTGCCTGCCATCACCGAATCGACAATGTCTTCCTGCAAAGGGCGAAAACTGGGATAGCCCCAATACTGCTTCAATATGGCGCGAGTGGTGGCAGACATGGTTATTGCATTTTTTCGATTTCGATCTGCAACTGGAGCATTTCGTCGCGGTAGTTGGCCGCCGCGAGGAAGTCCATTTCCTTGACAGCGCGTTCCATGTTTCTCTTAGCCTGTTGGATGGCTTTCTGAAGTTGTTCTTTCGACTTGTATACCGTTTGGCTTTCGGCTGCCATAGTCATCTGAGAAGCCCCATCACCATAAGCTACTGGAGCGTGCGCTTCGCCTTTCAACGTGCCGAGTGCATTATCAATGGCTTTGACAATGGTCTTGGGGACAATGCCATGTGCCTCATTGTAAGCCATTTGCTTGGCGCGACGACGCGCGGTCTCGTCGATGGTCTTGCGCATCGAGTCGGTGATGGTGTCGGCGTACATGATGACCTTGCTCTCGGCATTGCGGGCGGCACGACCCGCCGTTTGCGTCAGGGAACGCTCGGAACGCAAAAAGCCTTCCTTGTCGGCATCGAGGATGGCCACAAGACTGACTTCGGGCAAGTCCAAGCCCTCACGAAGGAGGTTTACACCGACCAACACATCAAAGTCGCCCATGCGGAGACCCGTCAGGATTTCCACACGTTCCATGGTCTCCACATCGGAGTGGATGTATCGCGTCTTGATTTTCAGGCCATTGAGATAGGTGTTCAGTTCCTCGGCCATTCGTTTCGTCAAGGTCGTGACAAGCACGCGTTGGTTCTTCTCCACCACCTTGTGGATTTCGTCTATGAGGTCATCGACTTGGTTGAGGCTGGGACGCACCTCGATCAACGGGTCAAGCAGCCCTGTGGGACGAATCAGTTGCTCCACATACACGCCTTCGCTCTGCTGCAACTCGAAGTCGGCGGGCGTAGCGCTGACATATACGGTCTGTCCCGTAAGTGCCTCAAACTCATCAAACTGCAAGGGTCTGTTGTCCAAAGCTGATGGCAGACGGAAGCCATATTCCACCAAGGTCTGCTTGCGGGAACGGTCGCCGCCGTGCATCCCTCGGATTTGCGGGATGGTGACATGGCTCTCGTCGATGATGGTGATGAAGTCATCGGGGAAATAGTCCAAGAGGCAGAAAGGCCGTGTACCTGGGCTGCGCCCATCGAAATAGCGTGAGTAGTTCTCGATGCCTGAGCAATAGCCCAACTCCTTCATCATCTCAATGTCAAAGTTCACGCGGTCTTCCAAACGCTTGGCTTCCAAGTTCTTCCCTATCTCGCGGAAATACTCGGCCTGCTTGAACATGTCGTCCTGTATCTCCACCAAGGCGGAGTTCAATTTGCTTTGCGAGGTGACGAAGATGTTGGCAGGAAACAATGTCAATTCTGAGAGTTCCTCTATTCTTCTGCCCGTGACCGGGTTGAAACTCTCCAGACTGTCGATTTCGTCGTCCCAGAACACAATACGATAGGCGATGTCGGCATAGGCCGGAAACACATCCATCGTCTCCCCTTTGATGCGGAACTTGCCTTGTGTAAACTCAATCTCGTTACGCACATACAAGGCACCCACCAAGGCCTTGGCCACCTCGTCGCGGCTCATCTTGGCACCGAGTTCGAGATAGATGACGTTCTTGCCGAAGTCGTCGGGGTTGCCGATACCGTAAAGGCACGACACCGAGGACACTACGATAATGTCCCGCCGTCCCGAGAGCAAGGCCGAAGTCGTCGCCAAACGCATCTTGTCGATTTCCGCGTTGATGGCGAGGTCCTTTTCTATATAGGTGTTGGTAGCGGGAATGAAGGCCTCGGGCTGATAGTAGTCGTAATAAGAAACGAAATACTCCACCGCGTTCTCGGGAAAGAACTGCTTGAACTCGCCATAGAGCTGTGCTGCAAGGGTCTTGTTGTGACTCAACACTAAGGCGGGACGGTTCAGCTGTGCCAACACATTGGCGATGGTGAAGGTCTTGCCCGAGCCCGTCACGCCGAGCAACGTCTGGGCACGGTCACCGCGTTCCAATCCGTCCACCAACTGCTTGATGGCTTCAGGTTGGTCGCCAGTGGGCTTGAAATCGGAGACAAGTTTGAAGTTCATAATGATTGCAAAAATACGAAGAAAGCAACTCTTACTTGGAGAAGATGAGAAAAATCTTGAAAAAACACTAAATTATCCTTATGATTATCAGGAAAACTTTATTTTTGCAGTCAAAAATCCGTGGTGGTCCACAAAAATTACACCCTATATGATTATTCAACGCGAAAAATACCTCAAACAATTGATTGCCGCAAAAGGCAATGGGATGGTGAAGATCGTAACTGGAATCCGTCGTTGCGGCAAGTCGTTCCTATTGATGACAATATTTCACAACTACTTGAAGGAACAAGGTGTTTCAGAGGACCATATCATTGAAATCTCATTGGACAATCTCCGAAACAAACATTTGCGCAATCCTGATACACTATTGGATTTCATTGACAGCAAGATTCAGTCAGACGGGCTTGTACATTATGTCATTTTGGATGAAGTGCAACTGATTGAAAACTTCGAAGAACTGCTGTTAAGCTTGATGCAAGACAAGCGTTTGGATGTGTATGTATCGGGATCCAACTCCAAATTCCTTTCAAAAGATGTAGTGACTGAATTTCGTGGCAGAGGTGACGAGATACACCTTTTCCCGTTGTCATTCAGTGAATATTTCTCTGCAGTAGGCGGAGAAAGAAGCAAAGCATGGAAAGACTACTACACCTTTGGAGGCTTGCCACAAATCTTGCAAATCGAAAGTGAAGAAAAGAAGATAGAGTACTTGATAGATCTTTATGAACTTACCTATTTAAAGGATATTGTCGAGCGAAACCATCTGAGAAACAAGGAAGGTCTCCGTCAACTGATAAAAGTTTTGGCATCAGGTATAGGATCATCAACCAATGCTTTACGAATTAGCAATACATTTCGTTCGGCTGAAAAAACAAACATAAAAGATAGCACTATAAGAGATTATATCCAGTATCTTCAAGATGCCTTCATGATTGAAGAAGCGTTGCGATATGACGTTAAAGGTCGGAAATACATTGGCACAGAAACAAAGTATTATTTTACGGATTTGGGCGTGCGTGCTGCCATATTGAACTTTCGCCAACAGGAAGAGACACATATCATGGAAAACATCCTTTACAATGAGTTGCGTATGCGTGGCTATCGTGTCGATGTCGGTTTGGTTGAAACATGGACGACTAATGCAGAAGGCAAAAGTGTCAGACTACCTTTGGAGGTTGATTTCGTAATCAATAAAGGTGCGGAACGAATCTACATCCAATCTTCCTACCGTATGCCCACAAAAGAAAAATCGATACAGGAAAAGCGTTCTCTAAACAACATTCACGATAATTTCCGGAAAATAATCATCGTTGGTGACGATATTAAACAAAAAACAGATGAACAAGGCATTGTTACCCTAAGTTTGTTCGATTTCTTGTTGGATGCTAATAGCATTTGACAAAAAAAATCCCACCCGTTTGGGCAGGATTCTCTTTTGTCATCGTAACAATAACGCGAGTTTACTCTTCCTTACTGCGCTTGGCTACGAGGTAGGCTGCGCCAAGGCCGAGCAACACGGCCACGCCGCTGCCCAAGGGTGAGCTCTGGTCATTGTCTTGACCGTGGCTGCCAGGCAGCATGAGCGATTCCGTGCGAGTGCCCGTAGCGTTGTCGCTAGACTCTGTGCCGCGCTTGAACAAGCCACCGTTGTTATTGTCGCCATCGGCAAAGGCGGTCATTCCCAGTCCGAGGACGATTGCGAGGGTTAATGCTGTTTTTTTCATTGTATGTTGTGTTTTTGTTTGTTTTCTATTCTGTTTTGTTCTGTTTGGGTTGACTCCCCCGCCCTTCGGGGTTGGGTTGTCTTTGACTCCCCCGCCCTTCGGGCACCCCCTCAAGAGGGGGACGGGCTTAAACCCTTTGTGGAAGCCCGTCCCCCTTTTAAGGGGGGCAGGGGGGAATTAAAACTATCTCACCACCACCTTCTGTACCTTCACATTGTTTCCGTTCACCAGGCGCAGCATGTACACGCCAGCAGGCATTCCGCTTGTAGAGACGTTGCGCGCAACGTCAGTACAATAGACGATGCGCCCCATCAAATCAACCACCTGCAACGTGGCGTTCTCTCCGTTGGCGACGACCCACTCGCTGCCGTTAAAATAGGCAAACCCATTCTCAGCGTCATATTCCTCTATGCCCGTGGCGCTGAACACCAAGCGGAGTCGCGAAGCGTAGTCGCTCGTCTTGGCGGTGAAGGTGTATTCTGGCGAGGCAAGCAAATCCACATCCGCGCCAGTCATATTATCAATAAGGTGTAGATAATTCAATTCCACGTTTTCAGGGCCGACTGTAATCGTGTATTCGCCGTTCTTTGCAGCCTTGAAATTAAGCGGCATCTCGCCTTGCTTGTCGCAGTAGGCAATGGCATATTCCTTGCCGTTTTTGGGGATGTAAATGTTGGCATTTTGCTCACCGAAGTAGTACTTGCCCAGTTCGTCACCATCATTGAAACTGACGATGACTTTGTCTTCGTTTACCAAGTCGATGTACAGCAGACCGTTGTTCTCCTTCGTTGTTTTCGATGGCTTCGTGAAAGTGACCTTTTGCCCCATTGCGGTGGCTTTCACCACGACGCCCGTGCAGGCCTCGATGCTTGTGCCTGACGAAAGCGCCGTGGGTTCAAGCCCCGTACCTTCGGTGTTCATCACATAATAGCTTTTGCTCACCGTGGTTGGGTAGGGGAACGGGTTGCCAACCAGATTCCAGCCGGCGAGCGGCTTTCCTTCAGTATAGTCCAAATCAACATCCATAGAAGTGCCTTCATTGAAATCGCCTTTGAACATGATGTTTGCGTCTGCTTTGCTGGCGTAAAGATAGCCTTGACCGTTCTCAAACACGAAGTCTCCCGTATGAGCTTTGTAGTTCTGCCATTCCAAGCCGTTGGCGTCTTGGTTGAAGCGATAGAGGTCATATTCCGTTGCGGTGGCGGCAATCAGTCCTTCGATGGCTGTAGCTGTGGGTGCGGTATTGGCCGAGAGCGGCGAGGCAATGAAAGCCCACTTGTCGCTTTCGGTGCTTGTGCCGTAGCCCGTGACGGGCTTTTGCAGCCAGCCTTTGATTTTGCTTTCATAAAAGCTCCAGTTACTAGTTGTTTTATAGTCTTCAATTGCTTCGTAAGGTACGTATATAACCAAATCTACTGATGTGTTGGAAAAGGCATTACCACTATATAAAGTGGTAACGGAAGGAGAAAGTATTGTTACGGTTTCTAGACCTGTGCAATCCATGAACGCATAGTTTCCAATGGAAGTCACTGATGCGGGGATAGTGATGGAAGTGAGGCCTGTGCATCCGTTGAACGAGTTTTTCCCAATAGTTGTCACTGCATTGGGAATGGTAATTGATGTAAGACTTGAACAACTTAAGAATGCTTCGATTCCAATTTCATCAACGCTTTCAGGAATAATGGTGTTCTTGCAGCCTGTTATCAGCGTGCTCCCTTTGATGATGGCATTACAATCGTTCCTGGAGTCGAATGTGGAATTTTCGGGATCAACAACGATTTCCTCCAAACTGGTACAGCCGTAAAATGGATTACCCCACCACGATTCAGGGTCGGATGAGTGATAAGAGTTATAATTCAATGAATGCACATCTTTGGGAATGAAAACAGAGGTCAGACTGGAACAATTGGAAAACGCATAGGCATCAATGGATACCAGCGAATTGGGAAAGACAATGGATGCCAAACTGGTACAATCTTGAAACGCACAAACACCAATGACTAACACAGAATTGGGGATTGTGATGGAAATCAAGTTGCTACAATCGTCGAATGCATACCTCCCAATTGAACTTAACCCCGTGAAATACTGCAATTCATCGAACGATGTGATGTCGTCGTTCCAACGAAATACTGTTCCTAAATCGGTCACGGCAGCAGCTTCCTCGTAACTCAGTTCGCCGTCGCCGTTGGCGTCCCAATTGTCCACGCAGATTGTCTTTACATTAGCATCGGCAAAGGTAATGTTTTGCGCTTGCAGTTTCACCATCCCTACCACACTGAGCAGCGGGACAAACAGCACCGCTCTTGCCACCAAATTCATTCGTAAACGTTTGATTTTCATCTTTTTCATCTTTTGATTATTTTCCTTGCTCCGAAGCCCCTAAGAGCACTATTCGATTTCAGCAAAGAGAGCGGAGCCTCCCAAACTCATCCTTATTTCCAGCAGTTGGGCTTGGACTCCCATAAAAGTAAAATAATGGATATGGTCACGCTCCGCTGTTTATGTTGTGCAAAAGCATACACGAACATAACAGCAAAAGCAACCTTCAACCAATATTCCTACTTTTTAGTAAAGTGTCCAAGTTTACTGCTGAGGAATAAAGCGAAGAATGCGCTTTCTCTGGCCCTTCCGATTTCTCCCGGAATGGCGGTGCAAAAATACAACAAATTCTTTGATTTCCAAAGAAATAATGAAAACATTAGTTAATTTGGCGGAAATGTGTAATTTTGCAGGCGAGAAAGGAGAAAAAAACATGTCGTACAGTGAAATGGCGCAACTCGAGTTGATGAACGCCTTGAACAACATCAACAGCGAGGCCGAGTTAAATGAGTTCAAGGATCTGGTGGCACTTTATTTCGCTAAAAAAGCACAAAAGGCCATTGATGAATTGTGGGACGAGGGAGCTATCAATGAGGAAACCATAGAGCAATGGGGCGCGGAACACATGCGCACTCCTTATCGTTATGCGGCGCATCGTTCTTGATACCAACTGCCTATTGCAGTCTTTGCCGTCAAAAAGTCCGTATCACAAGATATGGACCGATGTGTTGTGCGGCAAAATCAGTCTTTGTGTAAACACGGAGATTTTGGACGAGTATGAGGAAATTCTTTCTCAAAAAATCAATCGCGATGTAGCAACCAACGTGGTGGAAGCCATTGCGCGGCTTCATACCACTGTATATCAGGAAATCTATGTTCATTTCAGTCTGATTCATGAAGATGAAGATGACAATAAGTTTGTGGATTGTGCAGTGTCAGCGAGTGCTGCCTACATCGTCACAAATGACAAGCATTACAACATTCTTAAAGACCTTCCCTGGCCGAAGATTGCCGTGTTGAATATCCAAGAGTTTTTGGATTTGCTATAACGGAATTGATTTTGACAAAAACGGCCTTTCGCTGACAAAACAAAAATCCCAGTCTCTTGCAAGACTGGGATTTCCTTTGTTATCGTAACAATAACGCGGTTTCTTACTTCACCTTCTCGACGATGGCCTTGAAAGCCTCGGGGTTGTTGAGGGCGAGGTCGGCGAGGACCTTGCGGTTGATCTCGATGCCGGCTTTCGTCAGCTTGTCAATGAATTGGCTGTAGTTCATGCCATACTCGCGAATGGCGGCGTTGATACGGACAATCCACAAGCTACGGAATTCACGCTTCTTGTTCCTTCTGTCGCGATAAGCGTACTGTTGACCCTTTTCGTAAGAGTTCTTCGCCACAGTCCAGACGTTCTTTCTCGTGCTGAACTGACCTTTGGTCTGTTTCAGGATTTTCTTTCTTCTGGCTCTTGAAGCCACATGATTGACTGATCTTGTCATTTCTTTGTTTTTTTCGTCCAGCGCCTCGCTCCTTTCGAGAACTTTTCTGCTGAGACAAAGTGATACATTAGGTTAATTACATGAGAAGCATTTGTTTGACGACCTTCTCATCGACGCGGTCGACGAGGGTGGTGTGGTCAAGATTGCGTTTTCTCTTCTGGCTCTTCTTGGTCAGGATGTGACCATGATAAGCATGCTTCCTCTTCAGATGGCCGCCGCCGGTTACTTGGAAACGCTTCTTGGCAGCGGACTTGGTCTTCATTTTTGGCATTTTACAATTAGTTTTAGAGTATTAAAAATGAGTTTATTTCTTCGTTGATTTAGGAGCTATCATCATTTGCATGCGCTTGCCTTCCAACTTGGGCATCATCTCCACCTTGCCGAACTCTTCCAACTCTTGCGCGAACTTCAGCAGCATGATCTCACCTTGTTCCTTGTAGACAATGGAGCGGCCTCTGAAAAAGACTTCCACCTTCACCTTGGAGCCTTCCTGCAAGAAACGTTTGGCGTGGTTCAGCTTGAACTCAAAGTCGTGGTCGTCGGTTTGGGGTCCCAGACGGATTTCCTTGATGACGACCTTGGTGGCCTTGGCTTTCTGTTCCTTCAAGCGTTTCTTCTGGTCGAAGACGAACTTCTTGTAGTCCATCGCCTTGCAAACCGGCGGGTTGGCATCGGGCTGAATCTCAACAAGGTCGACACCCAGTTCTTCAACGATTCTCAAGGCATCGCGCAAGGGGTAGATGTTAGGTTCGACACCCTCGCCTACAAGACGCACCATCGGGGCTTTCACCTCCTCATTGATGCGATGGCTGAACTCGCCTTTGTCTTTGTTCGGCTTCTGGCCGGGTCTTCCTTTTTGTGGAATCTGTGCTATGATTTTGATCTCCTATATTAAGTTTATATTCAGTTAATTGTTTATCTCTTGTTCTGTTCCTCCTCGACTTGCTTTCTGATCATCGCGGCGAAGTCGTCCGTTGGCATCGTACCCAAGTCGACTTGACCGTGCTTTCTCACAGACACTTGATTCTCAGCCTCTTCCTTCTCGCCCACGATGAGCATATAAGGATATTTCTTCATTTCAGCATCGCGGATCTTACGGCCGATCTTCTCGTTGCGCTCGTCAATGAGGGCGCGAATATCGGACTTTTTCAGATACGATTGCAAATTTTTCGCAAAATCGAGGTATTTTTCGCTCACGGGGAGGATAATCACCTGGTCGGGAGCCAGCCACAGCGGGAACTCGCCAGCGCAGTGCTCGAGCAGCACGGCCACAAAACGCTCCATCGAACCGAAGGGTGCGCGGTGCACCATCACGGGACGGTGTTTCTCATTGTCGGCGCCGATGTAAGTCAGGTCGAAGCGCTCAGGCAGGTTGTAGTCCACCTGAATGGTACCCAGCTGCCACTTGCGGCCGAGGGCGTCCTTCACCATAAAGTCGAGCTTCGGACCATAGAAAGCGGCCTCGCCATACTCAACGTGAGCAGGCAGACCCTTCTCGGCGCAGGCCTCCTGAATGGCGGCCTCGGCCTTGGCCCAGTTCTCGTCCGTGCCCACATACTTCTCGTGGTCGTTGGGGTCGCGGAGCGATATCTGTGCTTCAAAGTTCTTGAAGTCAAGGGCTTTGAAGATGATTTCGATGATTTCCATCACGCGGATGAACTCTTCCTTCACCTGATCGGGGCGGCAGAAGATATGGGCATCGTCCTGGGTGAATGAACGCACACGGGTCAAGCCGTGGAGCTCGCCACTCTGCTCATAACGATACACTGTGCCGAACTCAGCGCAACGGAACGGCAGGTCCTTGTAGGAACGGGGCTTCCACTTGAAGATCATGCAGTGGTGAGGGCAGTTCATGGGTTTCAGCAGGTACTCCTCCCCTTCCTCGGGCGTGGTGATCGGGCGGAAGCTGTCTTCGCCGTAATGGTCCCAGTGACCCGAAGTCACATAGAGCTGCTTGCCACCGATATGGGGCGTGATAACTTGCTCATAACCATACTCCTTCTGAATCTTGGTCAGATACTCCTGCAGGCGGAGGCGCAACTCGGTGCCTTTGGGCAACCAAATCGGCAGACCCTTACCCACGGTGTCGCTGAACATGAAGAGTTCCAACTCACGACCAAGCTTACGGTGGTCGCGTTTCTTGGCTTCTTCGAGGAGCACGAGGTACTCATCGAGTTCCTTCTGCTTCGGGAAGGTGATACCGTAGACGCGAGTGAGTTGCTTACGCTTCTCGTCGCCACGCCAATAAGCACCGGCCAACGAAGTCAGCTTCACGGCCTTGATGAAGCTCGTGTTCGGGATATGGGGACCGCGGCAGAGGTCGGTGAAAGCACCACATTTATAATAGGTGATGGTGCCGTCCTCCAACTCGCTGATGAGTTCTTCCTTGTATTCGTCGCCTTTCTCGGTGAAGTACTTCAGTGCTTCGGCCTTGCTCACGTCGACGCGCTCGAAGGTCTGCTTCTCGCGGGCCAGTTCGAGCATCTTCTTCTCGATGGCGACGAGGTCGGCCTCGGTCAAGGTGATGTCGCCCGTGTCGATGTCGTAGTAGAAACCGGCATCCACGGCGGGACCGATACCGAACTTCACACCTTTATATAATGCCTCGATGGCTTCGGCCATGAGGTGAGCCGACGAGTGCCAGAACGTGGCCTTGCCTTCGGGGTCGTCCCAAGTGAAAAGTTGGATGGTGGCGTCCTCGTTGACGGGGCGCATGGCGTCCCACATCTTACCATTCACTTTGGCAGACAGCACGTTACGCGCCAAACCCTCGCTCAAACTCTTGGCGATATCCAACGGCGTCACACCGGCTTCATATTGTCTGACACTATTGTCAGGGAAGGTTATGTTAATCATAAAAATAGGTCTTTTTGAAAGCGGCTGCAAAAGTACAAAAAATTTCCTTACGAAAAACACAGATTTAGAGCCTTTTTGGGAAATATTTTTTGGCACATCCTCCCTCCGTCCCCGTGAGCGACATCATTATCGCGAAAAACAGCCCACCCGATACCACAAAAATATACACAACCTGTTTCAAAACATGAAACAGGTTCAAAAAAATGACCTATACGCCTACATTTTGTCGCCGCAGGATGGGAACGAAACATTATTTGAGGTTGAGTGCCATAGGCAGCATCTTGAGAAAGGGGATGGCAAGCGAATAGTCCATATCGGAATAGCTTGTGCGGAAGCCAAGGTTGGCGTAGTACGATTGGCGCCGCTCGAAATACAACCTTTCCGATTGCACTCTCCAAGCCACATCACCCAGCTTTTCGTGCAAAAACCACTTCTCGGCCAGTCGCGCCATGCGTCCGTTGCCGTCGGCGAAGGGATGAATACTCACTAACACGAGATGTATCATGCTCGCGTAGTAGAACACCTCGTCAGGGTTAAGTTCGCGCTCTACAAGCAGCCGCATGTCGTGGACAAGCTTGGCCATCTCTCGCGGCACAATCTCAGTGGCCGCAGCCGTATATACAACCTTGCGTCCATCCCACACACGCACCATCCTGTCGCGATAATGGCCTTTGAACTGTCTCGGCAGGTTGAGATGCGCCGCAAGAAGTCCGTGAGTCTTCAGCAGGTTGGCCTCCGTGATATGGTGCTCCGACACAAACCGGTAGGCTGCTATCAAGTCGTCGACCTCGTTCAAATCCTTGCTGACAAGGTTGGCTTCCTTCAATTTAAGGTAGTCGTCTTCGGTGAGCGACGATCCTTCTATCATGCTGGAGTTGCACGATGAATTGATGAGGTAGAACCTGAAGTCAGGTTCCGCGTTCCCTTTCTGTGAAAGCTTGTCGAGCCGCTTGGCAATGGTGACGGGCTGTTGCCGCTTGTATTCAGCGAAATACTTTTTTCTGACGACTAAAAGCCTTTCCATGATGTTGATGCTTTGATGGTTTATTGCTGCAAAAATAGTCATAATTCTCGGTTTAATGGTCAATTAATTAAAATTGTTTAATTTGCATTCGTTGTGAATTGCTTTCAAAAAACTTGTATCTTTGCTCTTTGAAACAGCTGTATGTTTGTACACAATATAATAACCCAGGTCTTGTTGTTGAGAACTCATTATGATTGAATTATTAAAACACCGATTCCTTGAAAACATGGTCCGCCA
>CAJOIF010000005.1 GCA_905234765.1 uncultured Bacteroidales bacterium | reverse complement strand
CAAGATGGCGCAGTTGACCGCTATCAAGGGCAGGAAGATGCCCAAGGCGGAATACAACGTCGGAGTGAAGGTCTCGATCACCATCTCCAACAATTGAACGATAGCGGCGATGATGGCGATGAATATGATGTAGGTCAGGAAACTCAAATCGACGGTGGCCAACTCCGGGCTGATCCACGCCAAAGCCCCAGGAGCTAATAAGTATTTGTTGACCAAGTAGTTGACGGGAACAGTCACCACCAGCACAAAAGTCACGGCCAATCCCAACCCTGCGCTGGTCTTGACGGTCTTCGAGACGGCAAGATACGAACACATACCCAAAAAGTATGCGAAGATCATGTTGTCCACAAAGACCGATTTTATCAGGAGATTAAAGAGATTCATGAGGTGATGTTTTTGACGCGAGACGCGAGACTGCGGGACGCGAGACGGGCTTTTACTTATTGTTACGGTTATTGTTTTCTAAATAGATGATGAACGCTCCTATTGAAGTTGACAAAGATTTGCACTTGTTGATTAAACTTTTGGATGTTTCATCATCACAATAACCTATCTTTGGACATAAATAAAGCATGTTTTTCACTTCTCCACAACTTCCTTTTGCAATTCTTAAGTAGCGTATCATAATCTTGTCCGAGTTGTATTCGGAGCCTTCGGCTATGTTGTTCGATATGGAGATGGCAGTCCTTTGAATCTGGTCACGAAAACCATAGTCTTTATTGTCTTTGAACAAACTATATATTTGTAAAGCAATGTTTTGTGCATCTTGCCAAATTCGTAAGTCTTCAAATGCTTGCATGTGGTTTTTATTTTTGTGTAGTTGTCTCGTGTCCCGCAGTCCCGTGTCCCGCGTCTTTATTGCTTATCCAGATAATTACTCCCATTATTATAAGCGCCATCGGTGGCAAAATCATCAAGCCATTGTTTTGGTAACCTGCTTCGTAGAACGACTGCGGGATGACTTGATACCCCAACAGCGTTCCCGAGCCGAATAACTCGCGGAAGAAAGCCACGATGACGAGTATCAAACTGTAACCCAGTCCGTTACCCAATCCATCCAAGAACGACTCCCAAGGACCATGCGATAAAGCAAAGGCCTCCAAACGCCCCATGATGATACAGTTGGTGATGATAAGACCCACATAGACAGAGAGTTGTTTGCTGACATCATAGGCGAAGGCTTTCAAGAATTGGTCGATCAAGATGACCAAAGTGGCCACGACCACCAGTTGCACGATGATGCGGATGCGGTTGGGGATGCCCTTGCGCAACAGCGAGATGATGAGGTTGGAGAGCGCCGTCACCACTGTCACGGAGGCACCCATCACCAAGGCGGGCTTCAACTGGGCCGTCACGGCAAGGCATGAGCAGATGCCCAGCACCAGCACGGTGACGGGGTTGGTTTTACGCAGGGGTTCTATGACGAGTTTCTTGAAATTGGCCATGGCTTATTCTCCTCTCTCTGCAAATTTCTTCAAATACGCCGAATACTTCTCCAAAGTACTGTCAATCATTTCTTTAACGCCGTTTGAAGTCTTGGTCGCACCCGTGATGGCATCGAATTCGACGGGAATCGGACTGCCGTTTTCCGTGATTTGTTTGCCGACGAACTGGCCCTGGAACTTCTCGGTCGTGATTTCTCCACCCAAGCCAGGGGTCTCCGACTTGTGGTCGAAGTTGGCGCCGACAATGGTTTTACCATCGGAAGCAATGGCAATATAGCCCCAGATAGGACCCCAAAGGCCGTTGCCTCGCATGGGAATGACGCTGGTTTGGCGGTCGATGACGAACAAAGGTAACCCTTCATCGCCCTCAATGGGATTACCGTTTTCGTCCAAGAGGAATTCTGCGGTGCAGTGTTGCTCAAAAAGCAGCGCAGCGTTGTTGGCATTGACGTTGGTGATGCCCGCCGCCGTAAGGATGTTGATGCGCTTCTCGTTCTTCGCATTGCGGTCTTGGAAAGGCTGTAGCCACAACGCCGTTGCCGTGAGCAAGACTGCCACGACAACGATTAAGATGATGGCATACAGGAAGATGTATTGATTGCTGTTGATGTCTCTCTTCATTGGGCGGCGGTTTTTTGTTGGACAAAGGCGCGTTTTTGGCGCATTTTGATGTTACGAGCTATCACACAATGGTCGATGAGCGGCGCGAAGCAGTTCATCAGCAGGATGGCAAGCATCATGCCTTCGGGATAAGCTGGGTTGATGACGCGCAGCATCACGGCGAAAATGCCGATGAGCAGACCGTAAATCCATTTGCCAATGTTGGTTTGCGCCGCGGTGACGGGGTCGGTGGCCATGAAGACCGCACCGAAGGCGAAGCCGCCCATAAGGTAATGGTAGTAGAACGGCAGTTGCATGTATTCGTTGGCACCGATGGCGTTGAACAGCAGTCCCATCAGACCGCCACCCACGATGACGGAGAGCATGATGCGCCAACTGGCGATGCCTGTAATTAGCAGTAGGGCCGCACCGAGTGCGACCGCAATAACGGATGTTTCACAGGTAGAGCCTGGTATTGTTCCAATCAACATATCCAAAGCGGAAGCCGAAGGCCGTATTCCAGCAGCCAGTTCGCCCAAAGGCGTGGCACTTGTGATGGCATCGGTGCCCCATAAGTCGTTGGCAATCCAGACGTTGTCGCCCGACATGCGGGTGGGATAGGCGAAGAAAAGGAAAGCTCGCGCCACCAAAGCGGGATTAAGAAAGTTCATGCCCGTGCCGCCGAAGACCTCCTTGCCGATGATGACAGCAAAGGCTGTGGCAATGGCAAGTTGCCACAAAGGCGTAGTGACCGGAACTATCATCGGGATGAGGAATCCTGTGACCAAAAAGCCTTCGTTTACCTCATGATGTCGTATCTGGGCAAAGGTGAACTCAATACCTAAGCCGACAATATAGGATACCGCCAACATAGGCAGCATACGCAAAAATCCAAACCAAAGGCAGTGCCACCAGCTGGCGAAAGTGCCTAACTTGAACGGCCAATCTGCCGAATGCAAGGAGGTTTGGTAGCCGATGTTCCACATGCCAAACAGCATAGCAGGAGCGAGGGCGATGACCACCGTAATCATGGCGCGTTTCAGGTCGATGGCGTCACGCACGTGGCAGCCGCGCTTGGTCACCCGATTGGGCGTGAAGGCAAAGGTCTCGAAAGCCTCAAAAGTGCTTTGAAGCCATGGGAATTTGCCGCCCTCCACGAAGTTCGGCTTGATTTTATCGATGAAAGAACGCAGTTTATTGAACATCACATTGCCTCCTTTCTCAGTTTCTCCAACGCCTCGCGGATGATGGCTTGGATGTCGGTTTTCGATGTGTCGATAAACTCGCAAAGAGCAAAGTCTTCTGGCTCGACCTCATAGATGCCCAGATTCTCCATCAAGTCGATGTCACCGATGATGCAGGCCTTGATGAGCTGGGTGGGGTAGATGTCGAAGGGGAAGACGCGCTCGAAGTTGCCCGTGAAGACCAACGGGCGCACATCACCGTGAGTGTTGGTGTCGAATTTCCAGAGTTTCTCGAAGCGCGGCAAATTCATCCCCAATGGTTTAAACGTGCTCTTTGGCAGGAAACCGCTGAAGAAGGTTCGCGAGAAGCTAAATTTCTTGAATCCTGGCATAAGCCAGCCCATGAAATCATAATAATCGCCTTCGGGGAGGATGCTCACCATGTCGTCGTAGGCACCAAGGAAACCATCGGCAGTGATTTGTGTGCCACTCAAAATGTCGCCTGAGATGATTCGGTTTTCCTTTGCGGCACCATCAGCATCCATTTTGGGGTAATCATTGTTAAGCAATTGACCTTTAATGATTTCTGACATACAAGCCCCAGCCTTGACATGGTAGTAATGCGGATTCTTGATGTTGGGTCCAACCACAGCGATGACCTTCTCGGGATTGTAAACGCCCGTGGTGACCAGTTCGCCCAACACGGTCACATCTTGCAGGTTCATCGTCCAGACAATCTCACCTTTATTAATAGGGTCGATATGGGAGATTTGTGTGCCGATGTTTCCTGAAGGATGAGGTCCCTTCACATAGTGGATTTCCACTTGTCGCTTTGCGACTCCCCCTTTTAAGGGGGGCAGGGGGGATTCAGACAAACTTTTCAAACACTTCGCCAATCCTTGCCCTGGCCTAAAACAAATATGCACCATTCCCTCGGTCAACAAGGTCAAAGCCTCAATGCCTTTGACAAAAAACGTTTCCCTGCCTTGCAGGACGAAATCATAATCGGGAGCCAAGGGTGCGCTGCTGAAAGCACTGACGAAGATGGCCTTGGGTTTGTCGTCGGGGTTGGCCACAGTGCCGAAAGGCCGCTGCCGCAACAAGGTCCAAAGGCCACATCGCAACATGGCAGCTTTGATTCCATCGGCAGTCATTGGGGTTGTCGCGGATTTGTAATCCGAGACGATCGAACCTGCGGATTTGAAATCCGCCTCCACGACCACCTCCAACAGTTTCCTTTTCTCGCCCCTCACAATGGCTTTCACATGCCCGCTGACGGGCGAAGTGAAACGGATGCGCTCGTCATGTTTGTCAAAAAAAAGAGCATCACCTGTGGCCACGACATCGCCTTCTTCCACCAACAATCGCGGCGTAAGACCTATAAAATCAGTAGGTTTCACGGCATAGGTCGTGATGCTTCGCGCATCGGTGAGGCGTAGTTCAGCCGCTCCGCCGATGGGAAGGTCGAGGCCTTTTCGTATAATGAGGGTTTCAGGCATCAAAACTTGATTTGGCCACAAAAGTACGACATTTTCTTTCAAAAGCCGGAAAAAGGTGCAACTTTACCTATAATAAAAAACAGTGGATTCCGTTTTCATAGCGTCATTCGGCATGAAATTTGAACGTTCTTGCCGAGCATAAAGGAGAATTCTGTAATTTCGTCCCAAATTTTGACCTATGAAATCACGATGGAAACTTGGCTTGATAATGGGTATGGTTGTTTTTGTAACCGTCTCTGCGTCAGCACAAAAACATATTGAATCTTACAATCCAGAAGCACTTTTTGACGAAGGAGTCCTGTTGTTCCAGAATCAAGAATATGGTGCTGCACTGTCCGCTTTCACGCAATATCGCGCACAAGTTGCCGATGCCAAGTCGCAGCATTGTGTCGATGCGCAGTATTACGAAGCGGTAAGTTCACTCTATCTTGGCCAACCCGACGGTCCCGTCAAGGTCATACAGTTCGTGAACGATAATCCGAGCAGTACTTGGGCAAAACATGCCAATTTCTTGTATGCCAATACCTTATTCCAATCCAAGAAATACCAGGAAGCATTGGCCATTTATGAAAAAACCAGTCCCAATTCGCTTTCCACGGAGGAAGCCCAGCAGTTGCAATTCAACATGGGATACGCCTATTTCCAGTCGGGCGACTTGGATAAGTCCATGCCGCTTTTCCACGGCTTGATGATGAACGACGGAAAATATAAAGACCCTTCTCGGTATTATTATGCTCATATTCAGTACGTCAAGAAGAGATACAACGAGGCTTTGGATAACTTCCGCCGTTTGCGTGTGCATCCGGATTATGCCAAAGTGGTGCCTGCCTACATTATGCAAATCAACTATCTCAAAGGCGATTACCAGTCGGTCATTGAAGACGGCCCCGAATACATCAACAATGCGGACAAGAAACGCAAGTCTGAGATGGCCCAAATCGTCGCCGATGCCTATTTTCAGCAGAAAAACTACGATAAGGCATTGGAGTATTACCAGTTTTATATGAAACACCTGACTCGTGGCGCCTCGCGTGAAGCCTATTATCAGATGGGTGTCAGCAAGATGATGAAGGGGAACTACAAAGGTGCCATTGCCGACCTGCAGAAGGTGGCAGGTGGTTCGGATGCGCTTGCCCAGTATGCTTCCTATTACTTGGCTTCGTGTTATGCCAAGACAGATGAATTGAAATATGCCCGAAATGCGTTCTATACGGCCTATTCCGCAAAGTTTGACGAGGAAATTAGCGAGGAGTCGCTTTTTGACTATGCCAAACTGAGCCTTATTCCTGGTACAGACCCCTTTAATGAGGCGGTGGGCTTGCTTGATAACTTCGTTGCCCAGCATCCCCAGTCACCTCGGAAGACCGAAGCCGAAGAGATGGCGATCTATCTGCTGCTCAATGCAAAGGAGAATGACGAGGCACTCGCCCGTCTTGAGTCGATGAAGCAGAAGAGCGACGAGCTTCAGACGGTGTATAACGAACTGCTTTACAGCACGGGCATCGACTACTACCAACAAGGCAGATACGACAAGGCTCAAGTGTATTTCTCCAAGATTCTGAACAGCCGTCAGCCAGCTTCCAACAAAGCGGAGGCCTGTTTTTGGTTGGGCGAGTCGGCCTATCAGTCGGGTGACTTTACTATGGCGGGCAAATACCTGACTCAGTTCAAGGGAATGAAAGCGGCTTCAAGCCTGAAGGAATATCCGCTTGCCGACTACGACTTGGGCTATATCTATTACCAAAAACCCGATTATGACGCTGCCGAAGCCTGTTTCCGTCGTTTTATTAGTGCTTCCGACGACACGCAGAAAGACCTTAAGTCGGACGCTTACATACGTCTCGGCGACTGCTTCTATATGGAACGCAACTATGATAACGCCATCAATTACTACGACCTCGCCACCCGTGTCGGCAAGTTGAACCTTGATTATGCCATGTACCAGCAAGCGTTGTGCTATGGTGCCAAGGGGCAGGTGAATCAGAAGGTGGCGATGATGAACGATTTGGTGCAGACTTATCCCAGCACGCCTTATTATGACCAGGCCTTGTTTGAGATCGGCAACACTTACCTCGTTCATGGCGACAAACGCTCGGCCATCGCCAGCTTCAACCGCCTCATCAAGGACCGACCGCGCTCGAGTTACACGCGCCAGGCGATGATGAAAGTGGGCATGATTTACTATAACAACAACCAGTACGACCAAGCCCTGACTAACCTGAAGAATCTGGTGGCCTCCTATCCCAACACCGATGAGTCGCGTGAAGCCTTGAATATCATCCGCAGCATCTATATGGAACAGAACAAGTTGGATGAGTATTTCGGTTATGTCAACGCCAATGGCGGGCAAGTGAAGGTCACGCAGCAGGATTCTCTGGCGTTTGCCAATGCGGAGAATTTCTATTTTGACGGTCAATACCAAAAAGCCCAGACGGCATTGCAGTATTATTTCGACAATTTCCGCAATGGCGCTTATTTGCTGAAGGCGCACTATTATGCTCTGGAATGTGCTGAGAAGGTAGGGACGGAAGACCAAGTCCTTACACACCTTAATTATATATTGTCGCAACCTGATAACGACTACACCGACAATGCTTTGTTGAAGATGGCGCGTATCGAATACGAAAAAAGCAATTATCAGAAGGCTGGCGAGTATTACGAACGTTTGTCGCGTATTACCGAAGAGCCGTTGAAGCGTTTGGAGGCTTTGGAGGGCAGTATGAAGAGCAATTTCTTCATGGGAAAGTATGACAAGGCCATCGAGATGGGAGAGAGCCTGCGCCTGTCGCGCGATTTGACCGATGAGCAGGTCAATCAAATTAACCATATCGTGGGCAAGTCGTATTTCGAAAAGGGCAACTACAACGCTGCCATGGAGAAATTGGACAAGAGTGCGCGCAACGACAAGTCGGTGTATGGTGCCGAGAGTGCCTATTACTCCGCTGTGGCGTCCATCAAGCTGAAACAGTATGACGAGGCCGAGAACAAGGTCTTCAATATTTCCGACAACTTCTCAAGCTATGATTACTGGGTGGCCAAGTCGTTCATCGCGCTGGCGGATGTGTATGTGGCCAAGGAGAATTATTTTCAGGCCAAGGAAACGCTCCGCAGCGTTATTGACAACTACAAAGGCAGTGATTTGAAACAGGAGGCCCGCGCCAAACTCGTCGAGGTGGAACGCAAGGAACCCAAGGTGGGTAGTAGTAACGGCATCGAACCTTTAGAAATGGAATGATTATGAAGAGACGAATTCTTATATTTAGTCTGGTGCTTATGGCTGTCGCAGCCTATGCCCAACATGATGAGCAAGTTACCGTGGAAGGGAAATACCGTCCCAAAGCCAACAAAGTAAACAAATTGGTGCTGCAGCCCGAGACGCCACAACCTTCTTATGTCTTTCCTAGTTCAGAGGTCAACCCGAAGGAAGCCAAACAGAAGTTCGCGCTTGATTTGGAGAAAATCAGCCCGACAGCGTTTGCTGCCAAAGAGGACAAGTTGGTCATGCCTACAAAGAACTTCCTGATGGCAGGGGTCGGCACCAATGTCTCGCCGATGTTCCTTTACAAGCACAATTCCATGCTGTCCAAATCATGGGGCTTGGGTGTCGGTTTGAAGCATAACTCGTCTTGGCTGGGGATCCGTCATTACGCACCGTCAAGCTATATGAACAATGCTTTCGACATCAGCCTGTCAACCAGCGCAATCGAAGGACTTCAATTGGACGCAAGCTTGTATTATAAGAACGATATGTGCCATTATTATGGCGTGAATCTTGATGAGAAACCGCTGACCGACAGACAGATAGAGTTGTATTGCCCTCGCCGCACCAACAATACGATAGGAAGTCATATCGGATGGGCTCCTACTTCGACACGTGTCGCGACACTCAACCATTCGGGCGGTCTGGATTATCATTACGCTTTTGATGGGTTTGGCGTTCAGGAGCATTTTGCCGGTTTGAATTATACACTCGCATATTGCGACAATTTCTGGGGCGATAAGAGTCATCCACAAAAGGCAGGCGTTGACTTGGGTTTTCAATACGGCTATTTTGCGCCAGGCATCGTTTCATACACCGAAAACGACGATCCGCGCATTGCTGCTGTTGATACCATGGATATGAATCGTGTGCTGTTTAAGCTTACGCCCTTCTTTGAGATGAGTGATGAGTTTTATCGTCTGCGTCTCGGTGTCCTTATGGATGGTGCCACGCGTGTGGGGGAAAACGACCGGATTTTTGCGATTCGTCCTGATGTGCGTGGCAGCCTGTTTGTCTTGGATAAGAAGTTGGAATTTTATGCAGGTTTGAATGGTGGTCGTAAGATGTTGACGTATAGTGAAATATCGGATGAGAATCCTTTTGTTGGCACTTTGTCCGAATTGCGACTTCGCAATGTGAAGTTGGGTTTTGAAGGCGGCGTTCGCACCAACATCAAGGAGATGGTTGACGTGCATTTGGGTGTGCGATACCGTCACACCGACAATGACCCGCTTTATGTGCAGGATGAGAAAATGATAGGGACGGATTTGCTCTGTAACAAGTTTGATATCCTTTACGATGAAACCCAACTTGTGAGTGTGCTGACCAATGTCCGTGTGAAACTGCGCAATGGCTTCAAGGGAGACGTGGCATTTGCCTACAACAATTGCCAAACCGAAACGGAAGAGTATGCTTGGTATAAGCCTGCATTTGAGGGCAAACTGAAACTGACTTATGACTTCAACGACAAACTGGCCTTCAATACCGCGTTTTTGTACCAGGGCGGACGTTATGCGAAGGTTCTGTCCGATGGCGGATACCAATCCGAGAAACTAAAGGACGTCTTCGACCTCAGCCTCGGCGCTGACTACAAGGTGAACGACCAACTTACTGCTTTTGCCTTGCTCGACAACGTAGCTTGCCAGAAATACCAGCTTTATTACAATTACCCCGTGACAGGTATCCAGTTTTTTGCTGGCGTAAAACTGAAATTCTGAAAACGTCTGAAACCTAACGAAAAGCCCCTTCTCGTCGATGGGGCTTTTTCTTTCATTCGTGCGCATGGAAAAACGGCTTTTTCAAAATTTGGCCTTTTTTAGCCTAATAGAGCCGTTTTACGCCAAAAACAAATTTTTCAACTTTCTTGCGTGTCGTGTCGAAAAAATGTGTATCTTTGCACCTTTAATTGAAAAACCCTAAATTTTCGAAAATGACTGAAGAAGAGAAAAGAGAATTGGCAAGCGAAGAATATGGTGCCAGTAAGATTCAGGTTCTTGAAGGCTTGGAGGCCGTGCGTAAGCGTCCGGCCATGTATATCGGCGACGTCCATTTCCGTGGCTTGCATCATCTGGTATATGAAGTGGTCGACAACTCCATCGATGAAGCGATGGCGGGCTATTGCGATAAGATTGACGTCCGCATCCTGCCTGGCAACTCGATCAGCGTCCTCGATAACGGTCGTGGTATTCCCACGGGTATGCACCCCAAGGAGCATCGCTCGGCCCTTGAAGTCGTTTTGACCGTGCTTCACGCTGGTGGTAAGTTCGACAAGGGTTCCTATAAGGTCTCTGGTGGTCTGCACGGCGTGGGTGTCAGCTGCGTGAATGCGCTTTCTACCCATCTTACTGCGGAGGTTTATCGTGAAGGCCAAATCTTCAAACAGGAATATGAATGTGGTAAGCCGCTGTACGATGTGAAAGTGGTGGGTACGACCGACATGAACGGTACCCGTATCACCTTCACTCCAGACGGCTCCATCTTCCAAACTACGGAATACGACTACAGCACATTGGCCAACCGCATGCGTGAGTTGGCTTACCTTAACCACGGTATCACCATCCAACTCACCGACGAGCGTGAGAAGATGGAGAACGGCGAATACCGCAGCGAGACCTTCTATTCCGAGAACGGCCTCATTGACTTCATCGCTTATCTCGATGCCAACCGTGAGAAGCTCATCCCTGAGCCGATTTCCATTTCGGGCGAGCGCAACGGCGTGCCGGTTGAGATTGCTTTGGAATACAACAACGAGTACAAGGAAAACCTGCACTCGTATGTCAACAATATCAACACCATCGAAGGCGGTACCCACCTGCAAGGCTTTCGCTCGGGTTTGACACGTTCCTTCAACGCCTACGCCGAGAAGAGCGGCTTGCTTGAGAAATTGGAAAAACTGAAGGTGAAGATTTCGCCCGACGATTTCCGCGAGGGCTTGACCGCCGTCATCTCGGTGAAGGTGCCGGAGCCGCAGTTCGAGGGTCAGACCAAGACCAAGCTTGGCAATGATGAGGTGATGGGTATCGTGAACTCCATCGTGGGTCAGCAACTGTCCGACTACCTTGAAGAGCATCCCAAAGAGGCCAAGACCATCTTCGACAAGGTGACTTTGGCAGCCCAAGCTCGTCAAGCGGCACGCAACGCCCGCGAGAAAGTGCAGCGCAAGGGTGCACTGTCAGGCTTCAGCCTGCCGGGTAAACTGGCTGACTGCTCCGAACGCGACCCCTCCAAAACGGAGCTTTACCTTGTTGAGGGTGACTCCGCAGGTGGTTCCGCCAAGCAAGGCCGTGACCGTAACTTCCAGGCCATCCTGCCGTTGCGCGGTAAGATTCTGAATGTTGAAAAGGCTATGGAGCACCGCGTGTTCGACAGCGAGGAAATCAAGAACATCTACACCGCTTTGGGCGTGACCATCGGCACCGAAGAAGACAGCAAAGCCTTGAACCTCGAGAAGCTGCGTTACCACAAAGTCATCATCATGACTGATGCCGATGTCGACGGTAGCCACATCACCACGCTGATTTTGACCTTCTTCTTCCGCTACATGCGCGAACTGATTGAGAACGGCTTTGTGTATTGTGCCACACCACCTTTGTATCTCATCAAGCGTGGCACCAAACCGATTTGCTACTGTTGGACTGACGATGAGCGTATTTCCAAGATGGCCGAACTGACCAAAAATGGCACCGTGAGCGGCTACGACGTGCAGCGTTACAAAGGTCTCGGTGAGATGAATCCCGAGCAGCTGTGGGAGACCACCATGGACCCAGCCAACCGCACCCTGCGTCAGGTGACCATCGAGAACGCCATGGAGGCCGACCACATCTTCTCCATGCTGATGGGTGACGAGGTTGGCCCGCGCCGCGAGTTCATTGAGCAGAACGCCACATACGCGAATATAGATGCTTAAAGAATTGATATTCAAATAGGATTGAAAAAGGAGAGCCATTTGGCTCTCCTTTTTTGTTGCCTTGGTTTTATGTAAATCTGAAAATTGGATTTTATGATTTGCATAAATTCACAGATTCTTCCATGATATGTAATCGCCGTTTGATGTTTGGATATCTTGCTCGCCTCCGTAAACAACATGAAGTTTACTCGTTTCCAGATCGGCCTCTTTAGCGAATCTTTTCAACGAGGAAAAATGGTCGGTGTGCATAGTTGCCGATGACTTGATTTCGTAACAATTTACATCCAGACCTTGTTCGGAAACGAGGTCGACTTCTTCACCGTTGCTGTCGCGCCAGAAATACAGGTTGGGTTCGTGTCCTTGTGCGTAAGCCTGTTTCACGAATTCTGCAATTACCATATTTTCAAACAGTTCGCCACGCAGATAATGTGTTTCCATTTGTTGGGCGTTTTCCAACCCCAACAACGAGGCCGCCAATCCTGTGTCGCAGAAATAGAGCTTTGGCGATTTCACTAGTCGCTTGTTAAAGTTTTTGTAGTAGGGCTTCAGTAAGAAGATGGTGTAACTTGTTTCCAAGATGGAAAGCCATGCGTTGGCAGTGGGAACGGAAATGCCACACTCATTGGCCAATGATGCCACGTTGAGCAATTGGGCAACACGGCCAGCACAAAGTTTTAGGAAACGCACGAATTGCGACATGTCGCTGATGTTTCGTAATAGTCTGACATCGCGTTCAAGATACGTTTGTATGTAGTTGGGAAAGAAGTCGGTAGGAGTGATCTCCTTGTCGTAGATGCGCGGGAAACCGCCTGTCATCAACCATTGGTTTAGGTTTTCGGGCAAAAACGAAGCCTGCCGCAACTCTTTGACCGAAAGCGGTGCCATTTTCAGTACTGCCGTGCGTCCAGCAAGACTCTGCGAAATGCGTTCCATCAACAGGAAGTTGTGGGAGCCTGAAAGGATATACATTCCAGTTTCGTTCCGTTCATCGACTCGTGTTTGGATGTAGGAAAACAAGTCTGGGGCATATTGTGCTTCGTCGATGACCAAAGGCGAACCGAAATTCATCAGGAATCCACGCGGGTCGTCGATGGCAAACTGACGGTGGTCGACATCTTCCAAAGAGATGTATTTAAACTCGTTAAAGCGTTGGCGAAGCAGCGTCGATTTCCCGCATTGGCGTGTTCCAGTCAGCGTGACGACAGGGAATTTGGTGATCATCTGCCGTAGTTTTTCTTCTATGGAGCGTTCAATCATAACCGAAATTTTATGCAAAAATACAAATTCAATTTTATGATTTGCATAAAATTAGGAAAAATTTCTACAAATCTTGCAAAGTTCAAATTAAATCGTGACCTTTGCCCAATAAAATTTTCGCTATGGAAACATTCAAGAAAGGGGAGAAGATTGGCAAGTATGTCATCAACTCGTTCATAAAGAAAGGTATTGTGGCTGAGTCATATACGGCGCTCGGTCCAGACGACATGATGTATTTCATGAAGATGTACGACCTCGGTAGCATCCCGCACGAGCAACTCTTCGAAGGCAAAGAGGTATACGAAATCCAGTTGTGCAAGGAATTGAACACCGAAGAGAACCAGAACGTTGTCCGCTATGTCGACAACGGAGAGGTGAAAAAAGGCAATGCTGTATACCATTATTTGGTTACCGAGTTCTATCGCGGCATGACGCTCTATGACTCCGTTCGAGGAGAAGGTCGTTTCGACCTTGAAGATGCGGTGCAAATCACGCTTTGTGTACTGGGTGGGCTGTCGTTCATCCATTCCCGCGCATTGATACACAATGATATCCGTCCGTCAAACATCATGCTTCAGGAGATGGAAGACGGTATGCTGATGCCTACTATCATCGACTTGGGACACATCTCTTATATGGTCAAAGGTCGCCCGACTTTCGTTGACGAGGATCTGATGCCTTATTTCCGCGCTCCCGAGACCTTCCGTGCGGTCTACACCGTGAAGAGCGATATCTTTTCCACTGGTGCGCTCCTTTATTTCCTCATCTTTGGCAAGTCACCGTGGGAGGACATGGATTTGAGGACTTTTGACGGCGACAAGCAGAAGATTGCCGATGCGGTGAAGAAAGCGAGAAAGCAAGACCTCGTTTTGGAGATGGACGATGTTAAACTGCCTGATTATATGAAGGCTATCCTGCTGAAGGCTTTGGCAAAGAATCCCGACGACCGTTTTGGTACGGCAGAAGAGTTCTCGCAAGCCTTGATTGAACAGCTGATGCCGAATTTGGTAAAACGCATGGAAGAGGCAAAAAAGCCTGATGAGGAAAACAAAAACCAGAATGACAATGTGGTGCCGATTACGTTCAAAAAAGGTTCGGGCAGCGGCTTCGACAATGTTACGGGACGCAATGAACTGAAAGAACAGTTGCGTAAGGAGGTGCTCTTTGCTTTGCAAAACCCGGAGAAAGCCAAGCAATACAAACTACCGGCCATTAATGGCGTGTTGCTCTATGGACCTCCAGGCTGCGGTAAGAGCCTTGTGTTGAGGAGTTTTGCCGAAGAATTGGGCTTCAATTATACCGTCATCAGTGGCCCCGAGATGGGTCATATCTATCAAGAAGGTGTGTTGGACAACCTGCAACGGGTGTTTGATGCCGCCGAAAACAAGGCACCGTTTGTTATTTGTATTGATGAGCTGGAGTTTTTGGCGCCCAACCCGAATGGTGAAGGTGAGGAGAACGTCACCCCGCAGATTTCGGCTTTGTACGGTATGATGAACGAGTGCTCCAAGAAGGGTGTCCTTGTGGTGGCTACCACCAACCGTCCCGATCTCATCGACCAGTCCATCATGCGTATCGGCTGCTTTGACCGCGTGTTTTTCGTGCCACAACCTGACTTCGAGGCGCGCAAGGACATCTTCATGGCTCACCTGAAAGAGCGTCCCTGTGAGGAACTTGATTTTGATGAGCTTGCAAAGTTGTCGGATGACTTCAACGCGGGCGATATCACCGAAGCCGTCAACGAGGCTGCCATGACCGCTGCCTACAATGATGTCCCGATTTCGCAGAAGATTCTTATCGACGTGCTGAAATACAAGAACCCGACCTATTCTACCAAGACGCGCATTGGATTCAACAAGAAATAATGGCGATGAATGTTAAGACATGGGTGTCTAAGTACCTGAAGGCACAAGGAGTCGCTTCAAAAAAGAACGACTTGGGCTTGAACTTCCTCTACGAAGGCTGGAATTTCCTCCTTTGGAACGATGCCGACGACCCTTCGTTTTTCCGTCTCATTCTTCCAGGTGTTTTTGATGTGACTGACGACAATTTCGCCAAAGCCATCATGGCCTGCAACAACATCAACTGGAACTATAAGGTGGTGAAGGCGGTTCTTTACGACTACGAGGACGGCAAGGAAAAAGGCGCTTCGGTGTGGATGTGCTTCGAGCAGGTGCTTGATGCCACACCACAAGTTGAGGAATTGATTCCACGTGCTGTACACAGTCTTATCGCCGCCACCGAAGCGTTTAATAAAGAGATGTCTGATGAATAAACGCCCTTTCGACAAGCTCAGAAACTTTTGAAAGTCAAAATGTGAAGGAGCCTGAGCCTGTCGAAGGCCCGACTGAATAAAAACAACAATACAAATGAAAATCAAACTTTTACTTATCTTATTGCTATTGGCAAACATGGCCCTGGCGCAATATGCCCCTGCTGGCGACAGAATTAAAACCCAATGGGCGGAAAAGGTCTCGCCAGAAAACGCTCTTCCTGAATACCCTCGCCCGATGATGGTGCGCCCCGAATGGAAGAACCTTAATGGACTTTGGCAGTACGCCATCACGACCAAAGGGGAGAAGGCACCTCAAAAGTATGAAGGCGACATCCTTGTGCCGTTCTGCATCGAGTCGTCGTTGTCGGGTGTGCAGAAGGAGGTCGGACCCGACAATGCTTTGTGGTATCAGAAGACCTTCTCTGTGCCTGCTAATTGGAAAACGGGCCGCGTTTTGTTGCATTTCGGTGCCGTCGACTGGATGACAGACGTATGGGTGAACGACATCAAAGTCGGCTCACACACAGGTGGTTATACGCCTTTCACCTTCGATATTACCCAAGCCTTGAAAGGCAAACAAAACTCCATTGTTGTCCGCGTTTGGGATCCGACCAACAGCAGCCATATCCCGCATGGCAAGCAAGTCATCAAGCCGCGTGGCATTTTCTACACTTCGGTGACGGGCATTTGGCAGACGGTGTGGCTTGAGAATGTGCCTGAAGACTATATCCAAAACCTTGTCACCACGCCCGATTTCGACAAGGCGACGGTCAGTGTGGAGGTGAATTTCTCCAACCCGACCAAGGACGACATGTATCAGGTGGAAGTCTCGTATGAAGGCGAACTGGTGGCAACGGGCAGGTCTATCAATGGACAGGCCGTTGAAGTGAACATGCCAGAGGATTTCTTCCGTTGGTCGCCCGACCTTCCGTATCTCTATGATATGAGAGTCAGCGTGCTACGCAGGGGAAGGGTGGTTGATGCCGTCGACAGCTATTTTGCCATGCGCAGTTTCGGTACACAGCGTGACGACAACGGTATCGTGCGTCTCACCTTGAATGGTCTGCCCATCTTCCACTTCGGTCCCCTTGACCAAGGCTGGTGGCCTGATGGCCTCTACACTGCGCCTACTGATGAGGCGTTGGCCTATGACATACAGAAGACCAAGGATTTGGGCTTTAATATGATCCGCAAGCACGTGAAAGTGGAGCCGGCGCGGTGGTACTACCATTGCGATCGCCTCGGTATTATCGTTTGGCAGGACATGCCGAGCGGTGGTCGAGGCCCAGAGTGGCAGACGACGCAATACTACCAAGGTCCTGAGAGTTTACGCAGCCTTGAATCGGAAGAGTGTTACAAAAAGGAATGGACTGAGATAGTCAATAGTTTGAAGTCGCAGCCGTGCATCGGCGTTTGGGTGCCGTTCAACGAGTCGTGGGGCCAGTTCAAGACTCCTGAAATCGTTGAAATGACCAAGAAACTCGACCCGACGCGTTTGGTGAATCCTGCTTCGGGCGGCAATTTCTATCAGTGTGGTGATATCCTCGACCTGCACCATTATCCCGAGCCGAAGATGGTGCTTTACGACCCGATCCGTGCTACGGTTTTGGGTGAATACGGCGGTATCGGACGCAAGGTGGAAGACCACACTTGGGTGAAAGACCAAGGTTGGGGCTATGTGGAGTTTGATTCAGAGGAGAAGGTGACCGACACCTATGTGGAATATGCCGAGCAGCTTTATAGAATGGCCTTTCAAGGCTTCTCGGCAGCGGTCTACACGCAGACCACCGATTGTGAGACTGAACTCAACGGCTTGATGACCTACGACCGTAAGGTGATTAAGTTGGACGAAAAACGAGTACTGCAAATCAATCGGAAAGTCAGTCACGCGTTGGCTGAGTGATACAACAAAAAAGGAGCGTCGATTGACGCTCCTTTTTTATGCGTGAAACGCTTAATTTATTTGGCTTCACCAGTGATGGTGATGCGGGTGCCTAAACCAGAGGGAGTCGTGATTTCAGCACGATCAATGAAGATGGCGTGGAAGTTGCCAGCGGCATCTTTAGTGATGAGCATGTTCTTGTAGGTGCCACTTTGGTTGCAATCAATCTTGTCGTAATCATCGCAGGGGCGGCTGGTTTCAACAAGGTTGTTATAATAGCTAGCCAGGTCAACATCTGTTTTGATGCTTTCGTAGGCAGCAGCACCATCCTCGACGAGGTACATAGTGCAATTGTCAGCAGGAACGATGTGGGTGAAAGGAGACTTGAAATTCAGTTCTTTCCAGAACAGGCCATAAGCGGAAAGGTCTTGGGCATTGTGGCCAGTCTTAACCCACTCAATAGGAGTGCTCGTAAGCGGTTGAGCGGCTTCGTTGAGGCTCAGAGTGATGGTGGCAGTGGCGGTTTCGCCGTCTTCGTCGATCACAGTGGCTTCGATGACACCTTCAGCGACGATGTCTCTGGCTTCCAGAGTGAAAGTAATAGCGTCTTTGTAGGTGTACTCGGTCAGACCTGGCAGGTCAATAGTCTCTTGAGCTTCACCGATCTTAATGGTCAGTGATTTGAGTTCCTTTTCGGTTTCAGCGTTGGAGGCCATGACAAAGCCGAATTGGATTTCAGTGTTGAGGTCAACAACGTCACCGTCTTTCACAAAACCTTCCTCTTCGTAGATCGAAATGGTAGGCTCGGGATTTTCAACAGTCTTGTTGCAGCTTGCGAAGAACGCAACACCAACGAGGCAAACAAGTGCCAAAGCTAATTTTTTCATTTTTTTTGTTGTTTTAAGTTAATAATAAGTGAATTAAAGGTTTTCTGTTTCAAAGAACGAGGCAAAGATAAGCAAAATCTTTGCCAAACTTTTCAAAACTGCCAAAAATATCAAAAAAAAGCCTGCCTTTTTTCTCGCCCTGAAAGGTCAGAGGGAGTTTTGGCAGGCTTTTCTTTCTTTTAATGCAGTTCCATTTCAAAGAGATTAGTCTTCAACGATTGCTTCGTTCGGGCAAGCACCAGCGCAAGTGCCGCAACCAACGCAGGTGTCAGGGTCGATGACATAGATGTCGCCTTCCGAAATGGCGCCCACAGGGCATTCGTCAATGCAAGTGCCGCAAGCAACGCAGCTGTCAGTGATTTTGTAAGCCATAATGATTAAGTTTTAAGTTAGTTTTCTTGGTTTAAGTGTCGATTTTCGACACGGCAAAAATACTACAACTTTCATTCCATTGCGACCAAATTGGAAATTTTTAATCAGTCTAAATAAGAATAGTGTTTAAATCGTTGATAGTGAACATGGTGTGAATTCACTTCCAAAAAGGAAAATAAAACACTAAATTCTTTGAGTTTGCACCTTTTTATTGCTTACCTTTGCACCGAATTTGAAGCTTGTAAAGCTTTAGGTTTTTGAAGTATTAAATCTTAAAATCAACTAATATGACAGCTAAAACCAAAGTTGTTGCCCTTGAACATGTCGTCATCCGTTTTTCGGGCGACTCGGGCGATGGTATGCAACTTACCGGAAATCTATTTTCGGACTCAACAGCATTTGCCGGAAACGATTTCGCCACCTTCCCGGACTATCCGGCTGAAATCCGCCCGCCTCAAGGCACGGTGGCTGGCGTCTCTGGCTTCCAAGTTCATTTCGGACACAAACCCGTTCACACCACCGGCGACCTCTGCGACGTCCTCGTGGCCATGAACCCCGCCTCCATCAAGGCGAACATGCGCTGGCTCCGCCCAGGCACCATCATCATCTTCGACTCCGACTCGGTGACTGAAAAGGCCTTGGAAAAGGCTGGTTACGATGACGACCCGACCGTCGACGGCACCCTCGCCGACTATCAGGTGGTCAAAGCCCCTATTTCGGAACTCACCAAGGAAGCCCTGAAGGACTTCGGCATGGACAACAAGTCGATGCTCAAGTCGAAGAACATGTTTGCCCTTGGCATCGTGATGTACCTCTTCAACCGTGAACTCGACACCGTTTATGCCTACTTCGAGACCAAGTTCAAAGGCAAGGACCAAGTGATCAAGGCTAATCGCACCGTTTTGGATGCCGGTTACCACTATGCTGACACTTGGGAGCTCTTCACCAACACCTACCGTGTGGAAGCCGCTGACCTCGAGAAGGGCAAGTACCGCAACATCACTGGCAACACTGCCGCTGCTTGGGGTTTGATGGCCGCTTCCGAGAAGTCGGGCCGCCCGATTTTCCTCGGTTCCTATCCCATCACGCCTGCCACTGACATTTTGGCCGAACTGACCAAATACAAGAACCTCAACGTCAAGGCCTATCAGGCTGAAGACGAGATCGCCGGCATCATGTCGTCCATTGGTGCTGCCTACACGGGCTGCCTCGCCGTGACGACGACCTCCGGTCCTGGTCTCTCGCTGAAGAGCGAAGCCATGGGTCTCGCCGTGATGACTGAGCTTCCGCTGGTCATCATCGACGTGCAGCGTGGCGGTCCTTCCACGGGTCTGCCGACCAAGATGGAACAGAGCGACCTGATGCAGGCCCTCTACGGCCGTAATGGCGACGCTCCGCTCGTGGTCATCGCTGCCCGCAGCTCTGCCGGTTGCTTCTACACCGCTTACGAAGCTGCCCGTATCGCCATGGAGCACATGACGCCTGTCATTATGCTCAGCGACGGTTCACTGGGTAACGGCTCCGAGGTGTTCCGCATCCCCAAGATGGCCGACCTGCCGAGCATCACGCCTCCGCTGGCCAAAGCTAACGACCCGGACTACATGCCTTATCGCCGCGATGAGAAATGGCTCCGCCGCGAATGGGCTATTCCGGGCACACCTGGCCTGCGTCACCGCGTCGGCGGTCTGGAAAAGGAAAACGGCAAGGGCAACTTGTCCACCAATCCTGAGAACCACCAGATCATGACTGAACTCCGTGAGGAGAAGATCAACCGCGTGGCCAACGACATCCCGCTGCAGGAAATCTATGGCGACAAGAACGCCGACCTCCTCGTGGTGAGCTGGGGTGGCACCTACGGTACCGTCCGCACCGCCGTCGAGGGCCTGATGGAAGAAGGCAAGAGCATTGCTCACGCCCACTTCGACTACATCATGCCATTGCCGCGCAACACTGAGGAAGTGCTGAAAGGTCACAAGAAGATCGTGGTCTGCGATCAACCGCGGCCAGTTCGCCAAGTACCTGCGCATGAACTTCCCCGAGTACAAGTGCGAGCAATTCAATAAGGTGATGGGCCTGCCGTTCACCATCGGCGAGCTTGAAGCTAAGTTTAACGACCTTTTAAAATAATACGACTATGGAAAATCAGAATATCGAACAAGAGGTCATGCTGACCAAAGAGGATTTTGCAAGCGATCAGGTGGTGAAATGGTGCCCCGGTTGTGGTGACCACGCCATCTTGAAGGCCGTTCAAGACATTTTCCCGAAGTTGGGTAAGAAGAAGGAAGACATCGTTGTCGTTTCCGGCATCGGCTGCTCCTCGCGCTTCCCTTACTACATGAATACCTATGGTTTCCATAGCATCCACGGTCGTGCTGCCGCTGCCGCCACTGGCGCGGCGACGGCGACTGCACCGCCATCGGTGGCAACCACTTCATCCACGCCTGCCGTCGTAACATCGACATCAACCTGATCCTGTTCAACAACCGTATCTATGGTATGACCAAGGGTCAGTTCTCGCCCTGCACCTTCCGTGGCACGAAGACCAAGACTTCGCCGCAAGGTACTTACGAAGACCCGTTCAATCCTGGCGAACTCGCCATTGGTGCCAAGGCTACCTTCTTTGCCCGTGGCGTGGATATCAACCCCAAGGAGCTGAGCGAAATCTTCATGGAGTCGTACAAGCACGATGGTATCGCCGTGACCGAGGTCCTGCAAAACTGCATGATCTTCTCCAACGGCGTGCATGAGAATATCACTGGCAAGGACGTCCGCGACGACATGCAGGTGAAGTGCGTCCACGGTCAGCCGCTCATCTTCGGCAAGAACCGCGACAAGGGTATCCGCCTCAATGGCAACCAACTTGAAGTGGTCACCATTGGCGAGAACGGCATCACCGAGAAGGACCTGCTCGTCCACGACAAGACCACCGAAGACACGGGTATCCACATGATGCTGGCACACATGATGCCGCCTCATTTCCCCGTGGCCATCGGTGTCATCCGCGACGTGAAGGCCCCGACCTTCAACGAAAGTCTCGACGAGGTCATCGCCAACGAGAAGGCTGCCTCGAAGATCCACAACATGGATGACCTGCTGAACAGCGGTTCGACTTGGACGATTGAATAAACCGACATTGTTGGTTTCGTTGTAGGGCTGCCACATTGTGACAGCCCTACATTCGTAAAAACAAAAAATGACAATATGAAAATCCCCTTTAAACCAGGCACGTTGATTTACCCCTTGCCCGCCGTGATGGTAACCTGCGGCGACTGCGAGGAAAACTATAACATCATCACCATCGGCTGGACTGGCACGATTTGCTCCGACCCGCCCATGTGCTACATCTCCGTCCGTAAGGAACGCCATTCGCACGATCTCATCATGAAAAACAAAGAGTTCGTCATCAACCTGACGACGGAGGAATTGGCTGCTGCCACCGACTGGTGCGGTGTGCGCTCGGGCCGTGACTATAATAAGTTCAAGGAGATGCACCTGCACACTGAGCCGGCACAAATGGTGAAAGCCCCTTTGATTAAGGAGTCGCCGCTGTGTATTGAGTGCAAGGTAGTGGAGGTGAAGGAACTCGGTTCGCACGACATGTTCATCGCCAATGTGGTGGCCATCGATGCGGAGGAGAACCTTATCGACAAGGGCACAGGTGCCTTCCAACTTAACCACGCACGGCCTTTGGCCTATTCACATGGGAAATACTACGGCTTGGGCGAGAAAATCGGAGGCTTTGGCTTCTCGGTGAAGAAAAAGAAGTGAAAAATGCTCGACCAGTTTCAGGCATATATTAATAGGTGTAATTTGCTGGCCGAAGGCGACAAACTTGTCTTGGCCTTAAGCGGCGGCATCGACTCCATGGTTTTGGCCGATTTGTTGCTGAAATCGAAGGCGGATTTCGTGGTGGCACACTGCAATTTCCATCTCCGTGGCGAGGAATCCGATGGCGATGAAAAGTTTGTTCGCGAGTTTGCGGAAAAGCATGGGGTTCAATGCTTTGTTAAGCATTTTGAAACTGTGGAATATGCCGAAGAAAAAGGCATTTCCATCGAAATGGCTGCTCGCGACCTGCGCTATGCGTGGTTTGAGGAACTGAGGCAACAACTGAACTACGACAAAATCGCCGTGGCGCACCATGCCGACGACCAAGCAGAGACTTTTTTCATCAACCTGTTACGTGGTGCTGGACTGCGCGGATTGAAAGGAATGCAACCGAAAAACGGCGTAATTATTCGTCCTTTGCTATGGGCCTCTCGGGAACAAATTCACCAATATGCCATTGAAAACCAAATCCTTTGGCGAGAAGACCATACCAATGCCGAGAGCGTGTATCTGCGCAATAAAATCCGCAACCAATTGTTGCCCATTTTTGACGAACTTCATCCCGAAGCACGGCAAGGTTTGTACAAATCTTTGGAACATCTTTCTGCTGAGAATGAATTGTATAGAGAATTACTGAAGGGGAAACTGAATCAAATTGTTGAACTAGATGGTGGACTCCAAAGTGTTCCCTATTCCGCATTCAACATTCCGAATTCCGAATTCCAATTGCTGTTTGAGTGGCTTCGGCAATATGGCTTTAACACCGACCAATGCCGTTTCATTTTTGAGGCGATGGAAACAGGTGTCGGAAACAAGTATTTCTCTCCAACCCATCAATTGGTGATTGGAAGAGACGAGTTGCAACTATCAGAAATCAGGCCTGTTATAAATGAGGAAATCCATATTGAAATAGGGGAGGAGGAAATCACTTCGCCCATTCATCTTTGTTTTTCCCGATTTGAAAAGTCTGCCGATTTCACCATCGACAAGTCGCTGGATGTAGCACAATTGGATTATGACAAGTTGCGTTTTCCATTAACTTTGCGTCATTGGCGGCACGGCGACCGTTTCCATCCTTTGGGCATGAAAGGCTCTAAATTGCTGAGCGATTTCTTTGTGGATCAGAAGTTTACGGAAGCGCAGAAAAGGGATGTCTTTTTACTGGTTTCAGCTGATAACCAGATTCTTTGGGTGGTCGGGCACCGCATCGACGACCGCTTCAAGATGACCGTGGAAACAAAATCCATCTTCCAATGCAGTTGGGTAAGATAGATTTTGTATTTTTGTCGCTTAATTATCAATTTATTTGCAACAAAACACTAAAACGTATGAAACGACTGTTTTTCTGCCTATTGATGGCCTTCGTGGCTATTATGCCTTTGAGGACACAGGCTCAAATCATCGATCCTGTCAAATGGACTTTTGCCATTGAGGATCTTAATGAGAACGAGTTCGACTTGGTCGCCACGGCCACCATCGACCCGCAGTTCCACATCTATTCCACTACGATGCCTGACATGGCTCCGCTGCCAACGGTGTTCGACATCAAGACTTCCGAGTTCTTCGAGGCGGTGGGTGAGGCACGCGACCTCACCGAGGTGCCGATGTTTTACGATGACATCTTTGAGGTGGAGTATAAACAATTTGCGGGTACGGCGTCCTTCGCCCAGACCTTCCGCAAATTGAAGGACGGCGCGTTCTCCATCACGGGTGAAATCAATTACCAAGCCTGCAAGGATGGACAATGTGTCTCTTTGACCGAAGATGTCAATTTGACTTACGGTGAGCCTGCTGTGATTGAAGAAGCTGATGCTGAGGCCGCTACAGGAACAAAGTCCAACATCTGGGGTATGATCCTTGAAGCCATTTTGTGGGGCTTTGCCGCTTTGCTCACTCCTTGCGTCTTCCCGATGATTCCCATGACCGTATCGTTCTTCATGCACGGAGAGGGCGAGAGCAAGGCCCAAGGCCGTTTCAAGGCGTTTATGTACTTCGTTTTCATCGTGTTGCTTTATACGTTGCCTATCGCCATCATCATCATGACGACTTGGCTGTTGGGTGGCAATAGTGTCACGGCCGACATCTTCAACTGGCTCGCCACGCATTGGCTGCCGAATATCATCTTCTTCCTGGTGTTCATGGTTTTTGCGGCCTCGTTCTTCGGCGCCTTCGAAATCACATTGGGCAGCAATATGGTGAACAAGAGCGATAGCAAGCAGAATACCAAGAACTTGGGCGGTATCTTCTTCATGGCCTTGACTTTGGTTTTGGTGTCGTTTGCTTGCACAGGGCCTATTGTGGGCACGGTGCTCATCAAGTCGACCTCGGGCGAATTCTGGGCACCCATTGTGACGATGTTCGCCTTTGCAGTGGCTTTCGCTCTGCCTTTTGCCTTGTTTGCTTTCTTCCCGAATCTGCTCCAGCGTTTGCCCAAGAGCGGCGGCTGGCTTACTTCTGTTAAGGTAGTGCTGGGCTTCATAGAGGTTGCTCTAGGCTTTAAGTTCCTCAGCGTGGCCGACCAAACCTACCACTGGCATTTGCTCGACCGTGAAGCCTACCTCGGCATTTGGATTGTCTGCTTCGCCTTGCTTGGACTTTATCTTATGGGTAAGATCCGTTTCAAGGGAGAGAAAGAACTCAAGGAGTTGGGTGTGTTTCGCCTTGTGCTCATTATCATCGATTTGACCTTTGTCGTCTATATGATTCCAGGTATGTGGGGCGCTCCGTTGAAGGCTCTCTCTGGCTACTTGCCGCCTAAGCAGACCCTTGATTTTGACCTCAATAGAATCATTGAGGAGAACAGCGATAAGGTCATTGACTATGTGGATGCCAAGTTCGCCAATATGGCTGTAGCACCGCAAGGTCAAACGCAAAATGTCGCGACAGACGAGTTTACAGAAGAACCGAAATATGCCGACCTTTTCCATCTGCCGCACAACTTGAAGGGCTATTTCGATTTCGACCAAGCCTTGTCCGCCGCAAAAGCTTTGAACAGACCCATTTTCGTTGACTTCACGGGTCACGGCTGCGTGAACTGTCGTGAGATGGAAGCCAACGTTTGGAGTGACCCGCGCGTGAAGGAAATGCTGCGTAATGACTTCGTCATCTGCGCCTTGTATGTCGACGACAAGACTTCATTGCCAGAGAACGAATGGTATACCTCTACTTACGACGGCAAGGAGAAGAAGACCATCGGCCGCAAGTATGCCGACTTCCAAATTTCTAAGTTCGGCACCAATGCGCAACCCTACTACTGCCTGCTTGACCACAATGGCAATCTGCTGATGAAGCCTCGTGCCTACGATCTCGACAAGGATGCTTTTGTGGCTTTCTTGAAGGATGGCATCAAGAATTTCCAGGAAGGAACATACTATCAGCATGTTATTGATTGACATCAGCCGAGCGGCATGATGCAAAAAAGGAAGAGTCCAGCGACTCTTCCTTTTTTCATTTTGTTGTGTTTCGCAAGTGCTTATGCAATCTCTCCGCCTTTTGCAAAATGCTGATAGAAAGCAATAATCGTCTCGATGCCTTTGTAGAAGTGGTCGAGGCGGTAGTTCTCGTTGGGTGAGTGGATGGCGTCTTCGCCGAGGCCGAAGCCCATCAGGATGGACTTGATGCCAAGCACTTCCTCGAATCTTGCGATAATCGGGATGCTTCCACCTGAACGCATCGGGATGGGCAGCTTGCCGTAGGTGTCCATGTAGGCGGCTTCGGCGGCCTTGTAGGCCGGCAGGTCAATGGGGCAACCATAGGCCTGTCCACCATGCAGCGGTGTGACCTTCACTGTAACATACTCAGGAGCATTCTTCTCGAAATAGTCCTTCACCAACACGGCAATCTTCTCGTGGTCTTGGTTGGGCACAAGGCGGCACGACAACTTGGCGTAAGCCTTCGAAGGTAGGACGGTCTTGGAGCCTTCACCGGTGTAGCCACCCCACATGCCGCATAGGTCGAAGGTGGGACGGACGCCGACTCTTTCAATCTTGGTGTAACCCTTCTCGCCGCGTAAGGCTTTCACGCCGACGCTATTCTTGTAGTTTTCCTCACTGTAGGGTGCCATGTTGAGCAGTTCACGCTCGCGGGCGGAGCATTCGATGACATCGTCGTAGAAATGCGGGATAGTGATATGGTTGTTTTCGTCCATGCACTTGGCAATCATCTCGCACAAGGTGTTGAGCGGGTTGGCCACGCTGCCTCCGAAGAGGCCGGAGTGCAGGTCGGCGTTGGGGCCGGTGACCTCGATTTCCCAGTAAGCGAGGCCGCGCAAGCCCGTAGTGATGCTCGGCACATCGGTGCCAATCATGGAGGTGTCGGAAACGAGGATGACATCAGCCTTGACCAAGTCCTTGTATTCCACGACCCACTTCGAGAGGCTGCCCGAGCCGATTTCCTCTTCGCCTTCGAGCATGAACTTCACGTTGCAGGGGAGGGTGTTAGTCTTGACCATGGTCTCAAAGGCCTTGGCGTGCATGAACGACTGGCCTTTGTCGTCGTCGGCACCGCGGGCCCAGATCTTGCCGTCCTTGATGACAGGCTCAAATGGGTCGGTGTGCCACAGGTCGATCGGGTCGACGGGCATCACGTCGTAGTGACCGTAAACCAAGACGGTGGGCAGTTTCGGGTCGATGATCTTCTCGCCATAGACGATGGGGTTGCCCTCGGTGGGCATGACTTCGGCCTTGTCGGCACCGGCGGCTAGAATGGCGTCGCGCCAGTATTCAGCGCAGCGAATCATATCAGGCTTGTGCGCCGATTCTGAACTGATGGAAGGGATTCTGATCAAGCCAAAGAGTTCCTCAAGAAACCGTTCTTTGTTGGCTTCAATGTAGTTGTTGGTGATTTGCATGTGATGTAAGATTTATAATTCAAGATTCAAAATTTAAGATTGGGCAAAGTTATGGATTTCTTTTGAATCTATAATTGGTAAAATAATTCAGTTTTTTTGATAAAATAAGTTTAGTATAAAATATGCTGTATTAAATAATAATCCTCTAAATTTGCGGCGTAAAGTACTATACTATAATTAAAAGCATTGTTCAACTTAAATCAAAAAAGAAATGAAAAAAGTTTTATTCGTTTTAGCAGTTGCCATGCTGGGCGTTATGGCTTCCAGCTGCGCTAAGAATCAAACCTGCAAATGCACTGAATATTATCAAGGCATGTATGAGGATTCGGGTATTTATGATACCGAAGCCGAAGGTCTCAAAAAGTGCTCTGAGCTTACAGATAGACTGAACATGAGATACGCAGGCGGTGGTTATACCTATGAATGCACGAAGTTATAATTTGTAAGTAAATCATTTAATGAATTCTCCCGTTGGTTGGTTCCAGCGGGAGAATTTTTATTGTGTTCGAGGCGATGAAAGTGATAATCTATTCTTTCATTCTCCCTCAAACTGCTTCAATTGAACGCTTTCTCCATCAAACACCGCGTAGGTGAAATCATAAATCCAATTCCCCACTACGGTCGTTAAAGCATGGTCACCAGTTTGGTATTGCATGGGCTTGTGTTGATGGCCGAAGATGAAGAAATCGATGCTTGGGTCAAGGACGGCTTGCTCTTGGGCGTATTGGTAAAGGCGGGTTTTTGGAATGTCATCATAATAACCGCCTTCCACTTCATTCTTGAGTTTCTTTAGGCGGTGCTTGTGCGACCATTTCAAGGCCAATCCGATGCCCAAATCGGGATGCAACCATTTGAACAGCCATTGGTTGAACTTGCATTCGAACACTCTTTTCAGGAATTTGTAGCCCTTGTCTCCCGGACCTTTGCCGTCGCCGTGGACGAGGAAGAATTTCTTTCCCTTGATGGCCTTGATAACGGGTTCGCGGTGCAGTTCAATCCCCAACTCATCGTGTAGGTAGCCAAACGACCAAAGGTCGTGGTTGCCGATGAACATGTGGACGGGAATGCCCGCATCGGTGAACTCGGCCAACTTGCCTTGCAGTCTCACGAAACCCTTGGGAATCACTGTCTTGTATTCAAACCAGAAGTCGAACAAGTCACCCATCAGGTACAATTCCTCACAGTCGGGATGAATCCTGTCAAGGAAACGCAACAGTTTGCGTTCACGTTCGTGGCTGTCCTCAAGCGAAGGAATGCCCAAGTGAAAATCCGTGACGAAATAAACGGCCATCAGAACTTGATTTCGGCGCTGCGACGGATGAGTTCAGTGATGAGTGCGATGAGCTTGGGCTCCACTGCATTCACGGCCTTGATGACTTCCTCATGGGTGATGGTGATAGTGTGGTCCACGCCGAAGATGTTGCCCATGTCGGAGACGATGGAAAGGCCAAAAACGGGCAGTTTGCCTTGTCGTGCCACGATGACCTCGGGCGTGGTCGACATGCCGATGGTGTCAGCCCCGATGATACGGAAATAGCGGCATTCGGCGGGCGTCTCGTAGGTCGGGCCAGTGGTGGAGCAATATACGCCGTGCTGTACCCAGATGCCTTTTTCCATCGCGATCTCGTCGGCCAGCTTGATGAGGCGTTTGTCGTAGGGTTCGCTCATGTCGGGGAAACGGTCGCCGAAACGCTCGTCATGCGGCCCGATGAGTGGGTTGGGCATGGCATGGATTTGGTCGTTGATGATCATGATGTCGCCTACGTGGAAGTTGGGGTTGAGGCCTCCCGCCGCGTTGCTGAGGATGAGGAACTGGATGCCCAGCTGCATCATCACTCGGATGGGGAAGGTGACCTCGGTCATGGGATAGCCTTCGTAGTAGTGGAAGCGACCTTGCATGGCCACGACCTTGCGGCCTGCGATGGTGCCAAACAGCAGCTCTCCCTTGTGGCCTTTCACCGTCGAGACGGGGAAGTTGGGAATGTCGGAGTAAGGGATGGCACATTCCACAGTGATGCCGTTGGCCAGTCCACCCAAGCCAGAGCCTAAAACAACGCCGACTTCGGGACGGAAGTTATTGGTTTTCTTGTTGATAAACTCAGCTGTAGTGAGAATTCTGTCGTACATAGTCCAATATTTCTTCGTTAAACTTTTCTTCTTCGAGGAAACGCACGCTGACGGGCAAATCGTATAGCGGCGCGATTTCAAACTGACAAAGATAGGGAGAATTTGTCAATCGTGCAGTATCTTTTTCGGTAGTGACGATGATTTTCTTTTTGCTTTCAAGGTCTGAAAAATGTTTGAGGATGGTTTTTACATCGTCTCCAGTATATGCGTGGTGGTCACCAAAAGGCAGAAAATCAACGGTTTCATAACGCTTTTTCAATTCTTCTACAAAAGGTTTTGGGTTGGCAATACCACAAAAAGCCAATACAGAATCGGCATCTTCAGGGATAATTTGTTTCGCAGCTTCGTTCAAAGGTTGCAAGGGCGCATAATCCAATGCGGAGAAAAACACTTTTTGCTTTTTGGAAGGATTTAATTTATTGATGATTTGTTGTTTTTCGTCTTCATTCAAATCCTTTGGCGACTTGCTGACTACAATAATGTCAGCACGCTTGGCGGCTGATTTGATGTCGCGCAAGGTGCCGGCAGGGAAGAGGAAATCATCGGTATATAAATGTCGGTATTCAGTCAGTAAAATGTTCAATCCTGCCTTGATTTTTCGGTGCTGGAAAGCATCGTCCAAAAGGATGACCTCAGGCGCGTTTTTGCTCATGAGCAATTTCCGAACGCCATCCACACGGTCTTCGTCCACGGCAACTTGTATTTTAGGGTATTTGTGGAAGTATATCAAAGGCTCATCTCCAACAGTCTCATAAGTGCTTTGATTGTCAGCGTATTGGAATCCTTTTGTCTTGCGTCCGTATCCTCTGCTGAGGGTCGCCACTCTGTAGTTCGATTGCAATATATTAATAAGGTATTCCACGGTTGGCGTTTTTCCTGTCCCGCCGAGGTTGAGGTTGCCTACGCATATGGTGGGTTTTTCAAATTGCGTGATTCTAAAAATGTGCCAATCGTATAATTTGTGTCTGATTTTCAGCACAATATGATACAATAGCGATATGGGAAGTAGTAAAATTCTCATTGTAGGGCTCAAAAATAGATAAAATTCTGTAATTTTACGGCAAAATTCTAAAATAATGGACACGAGACTGCGAGACACGTGACGCGAGACAGTCCCGTGTCACGGAGTCCCGAGTCTCGCGTCAAAAAGAAAAATATGTTTGTAAAAGACATCCTAAACTGCATTACTGAAATTGCCCCTTTGCATTGGCAGGAGAGTTACGACAATGCCGGTTTGCAGGTGGGCGACCTCAACGCTGAAGCACATAAAGCCTTGATTTGTCTGGATATCACTGAAGCGATTGTTGACGAGGCCATTGCCAAAAACTGTGACGTGATTGTTAGCCATCATCCCTTGATTTTCCATGGACTGAAGCACTTGATGCCACAATCCTACATCGAACGCGCCGTGATGAAGGCTGTCAAGCATGACATCGCTATGATTTCAATGCATACCAATTTGGACAACAGCTATTTAGGTGTGAGTCGCGTGTTGGCTGAACGTCTTGGCTTGAAGAATTTGCATTTGTTGCAGCCTTCAGTCTTCGAGCCGGAGCATTGTGGCGCGGGAATGGTGGGCGAATTTGATAGTCCGATGGAGGAAACCGATTTCCTGGATTTTGTGGCAAAAACCATTGCTTCCCCGTGCTTGCGCCATTCTGCCTTAATGGGCCGAAAGATTCAGAAAGTGGCGCTTTGTGGTGGCTCGGGAAGCCCATTCATGCAGGATGCCTTGCGCCAGAATGTGGATGCTTATCTCACCGCCGACATCAAGTATCATGATTTTTTCGTTCCCGAAGGCAACATCTTATTGGTTGATGGCGGACATTTTGAGACTGAACAATTCGCGAAAGAATTAATATGTGGGCTGATTCAGAAAAAATTTCCTAACTTTGCAGCCGAAATCGCTGAAACGAGGACGAATGCGGTTTGTTATTTCGTAAAAAATTAGAAATCAATAATATGGCAAAGAAAGTAAATACGGAAGTAGCCGAGGCCGAAGCCAATGCCGAGGTGAAAGAGGTCAAAAAGACTGCAAAGAAATCCACAAAGAAAGTGACGGAAGAGCCCGCCGCCGAGGCTCCTGCTGAGGAGAAACCCAAAAAGGCAGCCAAGAAATCCACGAAGAAGGAAGAAGAAACTCCTTTGGCTGTTGAGGAAAAGGTCGAGGTGAAAGAGGAAAAGAAAGAAGCCGTTGCCGAACCCGTCGCCGAGGATCCGATTGAGGTAAGCGTTGAGCAAAAGTTGGTTGCTCTCTACACTTTGCAGCAGGTCGACTCAAAGATTGACGAAATCAGGGCCTATCGTGGCAACTTGCCGCTTGAGATCCAGGACTTGGAAGATGAAATCGCCGGCATTGAGACACGTATTACCAATCTCAAAACCGACAGCAAGAATTTCCAACGCGAGGTGTCGGAGTACAAGATTAAAATCAAGGAAACAGAAGCGCTCATCAAGAAATACGAGGATCAGCAAAACAATGTGCGCAACAACCGCGAATACGATTCACTGACCAAAGAAATCGAGTATCAAAACCTTGACATCCAGCTTTCTGAGAAGCGTATCCGTGAGGCGACTACCAAAATCAACGACATTGAGGTTAGGGTAAATGACTCACAGCAGCATCTTGAGGAGCTGAAAGCCTCCCTAAAAGAAAAGCAAGATGAGCTGAGTTCCCTGGTGGAAGGCACTGAAAAGGAAGAAGAGCAATTGCTGCAACGTTCTGCTGAATGTGAGAAACTGGTGGAAGACCGTCTTTTGGTCGCCTACAAGCGCATTCGTAAGAATGCCCGTAACGGTTTGGCCGTGGTCGGCATCTTCGACGAGGCCTGCGGCGGTTGCTTCAACCGTATCCCTCCACAACATCAACTCGATATTTGTACGCACAAGAAAATCATCGTCTGCGAGTATTGTGGACGTATCCTTGTCGACAAGGGTATCATTGAACAATACAATGCCTAATGCTGTAAGAACAGCAAAGTCGATTTCGTATGAAGGCTGTCTTTGGACAGCCTTTTTTCATGTTTAGAATCGGTACTTCAACGTGGCTAGCGCGACGCTACGGAATTGTTTCTGCGTGACGGGCTCGATGCCCAATGCCCCAGCGTCGTAAAGGGTGTAGAGCCGTTTGCCGTGGCTGAGTTCATAGGCCAAGTCGAAGGTGATGGATTCATTGACGGGCACACTGATGCCAGCAGACGCTTTTTTGATGCTGCCGTCGGGTTGGCCAAAGCCGAATGGGCTGCCGTAATAGCCTGCGCCCAAACGGAGATACGAACCGTTGACGTACCATTCCGTACCGATGCGGAGATTGAAGGTGCGACTATAGGTTTGCTTAATGTCTTCATTTACCTGGCTGTAGTCGTAGTCGTCTGTGGCTTCGAAAAACGCTGTACCATAATCGACATATTCCGCATCGAGACTGACCATGCCGCGGTCGCTAAAAACGAAGGCGGTGCTCCCTACCCATTTGGCGGGACTGTAATAGTAGTATTCGTAATTGGATATGGTTATGTATGGGTTAGGGTAGTAGGCGTTGGTGAAATGGGATTCTGTTTTGGGCTGCCATGATTCCGTGAAATGGTAGACGGAGGGCGTATGGAAAGCCGCTCCGAGGCGTAGCCATCGGTTTGCATGCCAAATGAGGCCGATTTTTGCATTTACGCCCATCCCGGTCGAACTAAGGTCTTCGGAGATGCGAAACGACTTGAAATCGGTTTGGATATTGGAAGTGTCGGGGAGCACTTCTTGATAAACTCGGCTGCCGACGCGTTTAAGGAAGGGAATGGCTAAGCTAAAGCCGACAAACAAACGGTCATTGAAGTTGGCACTATAGCCTAAAGTCCATTCTTCAGTACGGCCTTTGTATTCTTGTTCACAGTTCTGAATGATGCCACCTTGGGGTACGGGACTGGTGTAAATTCCATTGATAGTGTCAATGAGGTAGGTGTCCCATGCAGGCAGGACGGTGAAACGGAAGTAGTCGTAGTTGTAAAGTTCGTTGGGAGGACACCCGCCGATTTGGTTTAAGTATTCGTCTATTTTGGAGCTTGTGGGGTTATAGCCCGAAGCATAGGTGTGCATGTTGTAGTCGTTGGTGCGGGTGAGGCCAATGCTCCATTGGGTGTAGCGCAGAGGTCTGAAATTGCTTCTTTGGTTGCAATGCACGTATCCGAGGTTAGGTATGGAAAGACGTATCTTGTCAGCTTTTTTTTCAGTGCCATAATAGGATGAAATGTTGCGGTTGTCCGACAAATTGAGTGACATGGTAAACTCGTCACTGCGGTAGATGCCCAATCCTGCCGGGTTGATGCAGACGGCAGTCATGTCGCCGCCCACGGCACCTAAGGCGTTGCCCATGCCCAAGGCTTTGGCAGTGCCTTGATAGTAGGTTTGAGAATAGAAGCCTGCTTCCTCGCTACCTTGCGCGAACAGACCGATGGTGAGCAGGACCAAAATGAAGGTGCTGATGGTTTTTTTCATGGCTTGTGTGTATAAAAAAGACTACTTCGCATTGCACCTGCAAAAGTAGTCTTTATTTGGTTACTATTGTTGTTTGGGTTGTGGTTTTTATCTTCTTCCGCCGCCTGAGCTTCTTCCGCCGCCGCTTGAGCTGTGACTTCCTCCAGAGCTGTGGCTGCTACTTGAACTGCTGCCACGGCTACCGCCGCTGTAACTGCTTCCTGAGCTGCGGCTGTTGCTGGAACTTGGGCTAGAGTTGCGGCTTCCGTTGTTGTAGCTGCCACTTGAGTTGCGGCTAGGACTCGGCGTAGAGTTGCTGCGGTTGTAGCTTCCGTTTGAACTATTGTTCCTGTTATAGTTTCCGTTTGACGAGCCCACTCTGCCATTGCCTGAGGAGGCGGGACGGGATGTGTTGTTTTGTGGGCGCACGTACTCGGAGCTGGAGCGTGACGGACGTGTGCTGTTGGGCGAAGTGTAGGTCTGGCGTACACCGTCTTGGTTATTCGTACGGCCTGTGACGCTATTGCTTGCCGAGGGACGTGTAGTCGTGGTGGCAGTTCCTGTGCGGCCACTGGCGCCTGCTGTCGGGCGGCTGCCGCTGACTTGTGGACGGACGGAACCCGTGTTGTCGGTACGTACTGAACTATTTCCTGCTCCAACACGTCCGCTCGAAACATTGCCCGTTGTAGTGGGACGCGTGCCAGCGGTCGGGTTGGTCGTGTTGCGTCTGACGGTAGCTCCAGTCGGCTGTTGGTTGTTGCCTGTGGGCATCCTGCCGCTCATCGAGCCAGTGGTGCCAGTGTTACCGTGTCTGACGCTGGCTACATAATTGCCAAGGCTGTTGCTGTTTCCATGATGTCCGCTGTGTCCGGGAGCATCAGGAGCGTAGCCGGGAGCGGGATGAGGAGCGGGATGGTGGTAGTAACCATAGGTCCAGTAGGGGTCCCAAGCCCAGTAGTTATAGTATGGATAGCCCCAGTATGGATCCCATCCCCAATAGTAGTTGCGCCAGTAGGGACTGTAGCCCCAGCCGACATAGAGGCCTGGGTAGTAGTTCCAATAGAAAGGATCGTAGCTGTTGACGTAGACGTATGTGTTGCCACTAGAATAGCCTCCTGTATAATAGTCATCGTAGTAGCCTGCCGAGGTGGAGGCACCTGTTCCGAAGCGCTTGATGCGGGTGGCATAGTCGGTGTCATAATAGGTCTCAGTGGTGGTGTACACAACGCCGTTGGTGTCGGTCACCGTTTCGGTGGTCTGGTAAACGGGATCAACATCGCTGACGTAGTTCTTGCTGTCGGAATAGTATGCTTGATAGTCGTATTCCGAACTACCCGTGACTTTCGGGCTGATGTAAGAGCCGCCGCTGGTGACCATTTGTCCGTCCTTGTTGCCGTAAGGTGAGTAATAGGCATCGTCTTTGGCTGCATTTTTGTGCGAAGAGCAGCTGACAAGGGCGATCAGTGCGACAATCGGTATGATTCTAAGCGTTTTCATTGTATTATGTTTTTTATTTGTTTCAGATGTCTGATTTTGCCAAAAAAAATCTACAAAAACTATACCAAAATCAATTCTTTTCGATGGATTTTTCAATTATTCCAGCTTTATGACTCGTCCGTCGCCAGTGCAGGATTGTGCAATCCATGGATTGCCTTTGTAATACAGGTTTCCAATGCTGGAAAGATTCGCAAACAGCGAACCACGCGCCCAAACGTAGATGTCGTTGGTCGATTTCGAATCCACTTTGACGATGTTGGTGTTGAGCGTCTCGGCACGGATGGTGCCGTAACTTCTGATATAATGCTCTGCATATCCTGCTTCGCCCCGCAGGGTGACTTTCGAGGTGCCGTTGCTGAATATGCTTTTGACAATATTGCATTTGAAGGTGAGGTCGATGTCGCCAGAGCCTTCTATAATACTCAAAATGAATGAGGTAGGGTGAGAATAGATTGTGTCATTGGCTTGTGTGATGGAGTCTAATTGTTTGCTTGTTTTGCCGTAAATGGAGTCGGCACAAGTCAACGTTCCGATGGAAGCGTATTGGATTCTGGACAGACTATCGTAGTAGATGGTCAGATCAATGCTATAGTCATAACTGCGGATCCAGTTGTGGGTGTTCTCGTTTTTAATGACCAAAGTGCTGCCGTTGACTTCTGTGATGATGTTTTCGATGAGGTTTTCCGGGCAGGTTAATTCCATGCGAGGGTGGCTGTCTCTCACCAGGTGGACATTCACGTTGTTGTATATAGAGATGGCATCGAAATACTGGCCGATGCTGCGTTGTTCGGTGACGGGGTCCCCGTTGTTGAAAAGTTGATCCATCTTGGTGCAGGAGAGCATCAGGAGGCTAACGAGGAAAAACAGGACTGCGGTAAGGTTTCTTCTCATAACGAGGCAGATAGTATTTGTGCTGAAGATGGTATCCGATGCCGACGCTGATGAAGTCGGCCTTAATGTCGTAGGTTGTGAAGGCAAGTGTGGCAAACAGGTTGTCGTTGAAATAGTAACGGGCGGCCACTTTTTGGTAAAACAACATCCCAAAGTTCTTTGAGTTGAGGGGGACATTGTTGCGCAGCCCGATGTTGAACATGAAACTGACGTGATCAAGCATCATCTCGTAAGCAAGCAGTAATCCAGGTTTGATATAGATGTCCCAATTAGGCTTGGTAATTTTGTCGGAGTTGTCGTAAACCAGTTCCATACCAAGGCCCAAACGGTCGCGTTCGGTGAGCTGGAACATGAAATTGGCAGCCAAGTCGTGCACGAAGAAATACTGGTGTGTACCGTATTGTTGGCTCATATCCTTGAAGCCCAAGGTGTATTGGTAGTCGGTGACGAAATGCCGCTTGCCGTCAAACTCGAAGAGATAATTCTTTGGACGTAACTTTTTGTCAATGAGCTCTTTTTGTGGTTTCAGATACCAAGAGAATCCTGAAGCTACACTGAATATGTTGATGCCCATATTTGGGGTACGTGTAGCGCCATTCGAGAAGTGAGTCAGTCCGGCTGAGGTTACCCAATGCAGTCGGTCAAAGATGCGCTGACGATATTCGAACGATAGGTTGACAGCAGCGTTGAGGTGTGAACCGATGGCAAAATTGTGGTAGTTTTCTGTAGGGTGAAATTTGTTGGTGAGGTAGGAGAGTCCTACGCCCAATTTGAAGGTGAGTTTGCTTTTCTCGTTGGGGATGATGGGGAAATTAATGTAAGGGTATAGGGCAAATACCTTGCCTAACTCGCTGGAAATGGAATCGTTGCGGAAACCTGAATAGTAAAAGGTGAGCCCGATGGAGGGGTAGTTGTGCAACACTTCCCAACGATGCTGACCATAGGTGTTATGGTGTAGAGATATCTCGTAGGCGGGCGCATGCATACTGTAACGTCCTAAGGCAGAGTGGTATAGGTCGTTCTGGAAATACAAATAGCCGAAATGTGCTCGCGCTTCAATCTCGTAGTTGTTGTAGCTCGACTGCGCTTTCGCTGACACCCCTATTAATAATAAGGTGAAAAGGACGATATGGATATGGCGTTTTTGTCTTTCCATTTGGACTGCAAAATTACAAAATTCCCTATTTTTGCATCCAAAAAAGAATTACCATGGATAAAAGACTACAAGCCTTCAAGCGTCTCCTTGACATTATGGATGCCGTTAGAGCGGGTTGCCCTTGGGACAGTACCCAAACCATCCATAGTTTGCGCCATCTCACCATTGAGGAGACATATGAGCTCAGCCAAGCCATCCTTAACGACGACTTCAACGAGGTGAAAAAGGAACTCGGCGACCTTATGCTGCACCTTGTTTTCTATGCCAAGATAGGACAGGAACAAGGGGCTTTCGACATTACCGATGTGCTCAACGGCATCTGCGAAAAGATGATTGTCCGTCATCCGCATATCTTTGGAAATGAGCATGTTGAGAATGCTGAACAGGTGGAACAAAACTGGGAGAAGATCAAGCTGGAGCGCGAGCACAACCGTAGCGTGTTGGGTGGTGTGCCGGAGGGCCTGCCCTCCTTATTGAAGGCCTATCGGATGCACCAAAAGACTGCTGGTGTGGGTTTCCGATGGTCCGATGCGGAACAAGCTTGGCAGAAAGTGGAGGAGGAGAAGGCAGAACTTTTCGCTGAACTGCAAAAGCCTGACAATACCGAACGTATCGAAGAAGAATACGGCGACTTGCTTTTCGCTTTGGCGGCGTATGGTATCTATATCGGCGTCAATCCTGATGATGCCCTTGAAAAGACAGACAAGAAGTTTCGCGAACGTTTCGCCCATGTGGAGCAATGCGCTCGTGAGCAAGGCAAAGGTGTGCAGCATCTCACCATTGAGGAGATGATTATATACTGGAAGGAAGCGAAAAAGAGGTGATTTTTTTTCAAAAAAAACATTTTTCTCACTTGTGTCAAACATTTTTTGGTTATATTTGCAGCGCATTTTTTGCCCTTTGTGAACTTAACACAAACAACTTAAATACTAACTAAAATCACAAAAAAATGAAGAAAGTATCTTTACTCATTGCGATGATTGCCTTTGTTTGTGGCAATGCTTTCGCTCAGTTGCATTTCGATTTTGATGATTGCCCGGAAGGCGCCAAAATCGCTCAAACCCTTGGTGATCCTTGGACCACTTGGAGCTACGCTCCTGGTGGTGCTGAAGACGGTGTCTTCGGTATAGCCGATGGCTCCATGGGCTGCCATTTCACCTATGGTAACGACCAAGTCGTGATGCTTGGTGATCACTCGACGGGCGTTTACGACCTCGAATTCGATGCTTTGGTTCCTGAAGGTAAGAACGGTTACTTCAACGTGCTGCACCATTTCACTGGTAACCCGAACACTTGTGTTTGGGCCATGCAGGTTTACATGCATGAAACCAATGACGGTCAGAACTCGACCCAGGCTCCCGGCCACGGCACCGTGCACGCTGGTAGCAACGGCACTTGCGACCTGCCTTGCGTCTACGACCAATGGATGCACTTCCGTGTTCATGTCGATGCCGACAACGATGTTGCTGAACTCTATTTCAATGTAGTCGGCCAACCCGAAGAGCTTTATGCCACTTGGCAATGGAGCTTGGACAGCTTCGGTGAAAACCAAGCTGACCGTGTCCTCGGTGCTATGGACTTCTTCCCGCCTGAGAATGCCGCTACTTCCGAATTCTATCTCGACAACCTCACTGTCACGCTGCAAAGCAACGACGAGGTGCTGCTGTTCGATCCTTTCGAAGAGTACACTGTGGGCAACCACATTGCCGAAGATGCCATTGCCCATGGTTACGACCATTGGACCACTTGGAACAACCATCCTGGCACCAACGAGGACGGCCTCGTTGCCGAACAAGGTGGCAGCATCTGCGGCGAAATCGCTGGCGTCGCCGATAACGTCCTGCTCCTTGGTGATGAAGAAAACGGTAACTACGACCTTGAGTTCGACATCCTCGTTCCCAATGGCAGCAATGGCTATTTCAACATCCTTCACCAATTCGCTGGCTCCAACAGCAAATGGGCCATGCAGTGCTACCTCCACTTGACCAACGACGGTCAAAACTCGACCGTGGCTCCTGGACAAGGCACCATCCACGCTGGTAGCAATGGCACCGCCACGCTGACCAACCTTGTGTTTGATGATTGGATGCACTTCCGCCTGAATGTTGACACCGACACCGACGTCGCCAATTTCTACTACACTGCTCCTGGTGCTGAGGAAGAACTCGTTTGCACTTGGCAGTGGAGCTTGGACAGTTTCGGTAACAACACCGTTGGCCGTACCCTCGCCGCTATGGACTTCTTCGCTCCTATGGAAGACGGTTCTTCGATTTACTACCTCGACAATTTCAGCTTCAAGAAGATCGGTGGCGAATCCGCTCCTGTGCTCAGCATCGATCCTGAAAGCATCAGTGAGAGACTTGGTGAAGACGACATGACCACCGTGGACGTCACCATCAACAACGATGGTAACTCCATCGGTGACTGGGCTGGCTGGCTTGACTTCGGTCAAGGTGGTGCTGGTTCACAGACCGCAGACCTCTACTATCACAACAACGATGTTACTTCTGCCAGTGGTATTGGTTCAAGCGATGCTTACACCCGTGAGTTTGGTATTCGTCTGCCCGCCACCGCTTATGCTGGTGCTGCCATGGGTATGAGAATCACTTCGGCTAAGTTCTATGTCACCACTTATACTTCCACTGACCACAACTACACCTTCCGTATCTACGGTCAGGGTCTCCACAACCAACCTGGGGAACTCCTTGCCGAAAAGACCATCAACACTGCGGCTACCGAACAATGGATTACCGCTACTTTTGATGAGCCTGTTTACATGACGGGTCAAGCCATGTGGGCTACCATTCAGATTGAACAAGCTGCTGAAGAATATCCCATGACTATGGATGGCGGTGAATATGGTGAAGAGCAAGATGGTAACTGGCTCAGCACCAATGGCAACAGCTTCAGCCACTGCTACAGCGCTGGTAACTTCGGCGGTGCTTGGCTGATCACGGTCAACTGCGAAGGCGAACTCGTTCCCGCTACATGGGCTACCATCAACAAGACTGAAGGCGCCATCCTCGGTGGTAACAGCGAGACCATCACTGTCAGCTTGAACACCATCGGTTTGCCGCAAGGCACGTACAATGCCAACCTCATCATCAACACCAATGATGCAGAACTGCCTCATGTTGAGATCCCCGTCACACTCTTCGCCGATTACGATGCTGTGGCCGAGAATGGCGAGCAGCTTGCTGCCATCTATCCCAACCCCGCCACGACGAGCGTCACGCTTGATGGCGAGAACCTGAGCACTGTGGCCATCTACAATGTGGCTGGTCAGCTCGTTCGTATTGAGAAGCTGGGTGTCAGCAATACCATCAACCTCGACCTCGAGGCTGGCGTGTATTTCTTCAGCATCTACGATAACAACGGCAACAACAGCGTCCAACGCGTTGTCGTAGCCAAGTAATAACCGTAAGGTTTTAGACGAAAAACCGCTCCTTTTTGGAGCGGTTTTTTTTGTTTTTGTATCTTTGTGGCTCGAAATCTTAAATCCTCAACTATGAAATACAACAGAGTACTCCTGAAACTCAGTGGCGAAGCCCTGATGGGCAGCCAGCAATTTGGCATTGATCCGCAACGACTGAACGAATATGCAGATGAAATCATTGAAGCCGCACAAGCCGGTGTTCAAATTGGCATCGTCATCGGTGGCGGCAACATCTACCGAGGCTTGCAAGGTGCCTCCAAAGGCATGGACCGCATCCAGGGCGATTACATGGGTATGCTCGCCACTGTCATCAACTCGATGGCCATGCAATCGACACTGCAAAGCAAGGGACAGAAGGCCACGCTGTTGGCAGGACTCTACATCGACCGCATCGCCGACACGATGAACAGTGCCAAGGCCATCCGTCTGCTTGAGGAAGGCCACATCGTGGTGATGGGTGCGGGTACAGGCAACCCCTTCTTCACCACCGACACAGGCTCGGCCCTCCGTGCTGTCGAAATCAAGGCCGACATCATCCTGAAAGGCACCCGCGTGGATGGTATCTACACCGCCGACCCCGAAAAAGATCCCACCGCCGCCAAGTTTGAACATATCACGTATGATGAGGCCTACCAACGCAACCTCAAGGTGATGGATATGACCGCTTTCACCATGTGCAAGGAAAACGACATGCCGATGTATGTGTTCGACATGAACACGCGTGGCAACCTGATGAAGGTCTTGCGCGGTGAGAACATCGGAACGTTGGTTACGAAATGAGAACCCGAAAAAACCATCTGCGCAAGGTTCACAATGCGTCAGACAAGAGGCTGGATTGCATCCTTCTTGGCGTGATTATGCTCGTTGCGGCGGTGCTACGCCTGTGGAAAATCGGTCAGGTGCCGTTTATGCACGACGAGTTCAGCGCCTTGCTGCGTACCCGTTTCGACAACTTCCACGACTTCATCCAACAGGGTATCATGCCCGACAGCCATCCCATTGGGGCGGAAGCCTTCCTTTGGCTGTGGGTGCGGATTTTCGGTTGGAGCGAGTTGTGGGTTAAGTTACCCTTTGCGCTGATGGGAATAGGTTCTGTGTTCCTTATTTATTTAATCGGTCGGCAGTGGTTCAACCGCAAGGTCGGCCTGTTTTCGGCGGCGTTCTTTGCCGTCAGCCAGTTCACGGTGTTCTACAGTCAGCTGGCGCGACCCTACTCAGCGGGGCTGTTCTTTGTCCTGTTGATGGCCTATTTTTGGTATAAGGTCGTTTTCGGGACGAAGATGACGACAAGGCATTACATTGGTTTTGCGCTTTCGGCATGGGCTTGTTCGCTTATGCAATATTTCTCCATTGCTCAAGCTGGATTGATCTTTTTGACAGGTTTGTTTTTCCTGCCGAAAGAAAGGCGTAAGGCCTATTGGTTGAGTGGAATTGGGGCGGTGATATTGTTTGCACCGACGTTGCCCATTTTCTACCAGCAGCTCTTTGTCAGTGGCAGCATTGGTGGCTGGTTGGCTGCGCCCAAGTCGACTTTCCTCCTCGATTTCATCCAATACACGATGAACTACGACATGCTATTCATGTTTGCCGTAGGTATTGTCATCTTGTTGCCGATTATCCTTGGCAAGCGCGATAAACAGAACAACCCCTTACGTTGGGCGGGTTTGGCATGGTTCGTCATCATCTTTGCCATTGCTTTCATTTATTCTTTGACGCGTGAGCCGATTTTGCAGCAAAGCACACTGATTTTCAGTTATCCTTTTGTCATTATTGTTGCGTTTTCGATGTTCAAGAGCAGGACGCTCTCACCTTGGCAGACAGTCTTGGTAGTAGCCGCTATTCTCTTCGTTGGTTGTACCTCGCTTATCATGACCCGAAAGCATTATGACTTGATGTATCATCAAGGTTTTGACCAGATTGCCGTTGAAATGAAAGCTGACCATGAGCAATTTGGTGAAAAGATTCAGTTTGCGACCCGTACGGAAATTGGCGAGGCCGCCGAGTTCTATCAAGCCCAGACTGATGTCGAGAACCGCATTGTCTTTAATCGCTACAGTTCGATAAGCGAGTTCTACCAATGGCTGCATGAGCACGACGAAGCCCCGATGTTGGGTTTTGGCTGGACCGATTACATGCACCCCATTTGGGAAGCCACGGCGGTGGGGTATTATCCCAATATTGTTAAACAAAAGGATTGGTTTACCTCACGTTACCTCACATTGAGTAAGCTTCCGACTGAGGACAGCGAATGTGGCTTAAAGACGCTTGATGAAAACCCTTATCCATTCTATGACGGTATGGAATGGGGTAGTATCAGCCTCGTTTGTGGTGACTCCTTGCCCGATGACACGGAAAACATCGGCTTTGTCGCAAATTTTCACAGCAACGATACGGTGACAAACTGTGTGCTTGTCATCGAAATCAAAGATGTTGAGAAAGATTCCCTGCTGCTTTGGTACAGCTCCCCGACTGAAGAAGTGGTGTTTCTGCCTGGGAATAATGTTGTTGTCAATGCAATCAATTTCAATGAGATAGCGAGTCTAAAAGGTACTATTGTCAAGTCTTACATTTGGAACAAAGGCCATTGCTTGATAACCCAGGACAAGATGAGTTGTTACCTCACCCGCAAAGACCCTGTTCTGACTGGACTTTATGATCCATTGAATTAAATAAACAGAAAGCCGGAGCTTATCACCAGCATTTACAATACCTTGTGTACCTATCACTAAAAACCACAAAAAATCAGGCACGATTTATGTGAGGTAAAGAGAAATCCATTATTTTTGCCACAACAATTAACTACGTTGAATCTAAAGATTTCAGAACACTATGACAGACGAATCTCAATTTGTATTAGACGAAGCCACTGAAAGTATGGACAATACCATCAAGCACTTGGAGCACGAATTCCAAGGCATCAGGGCAGGAAAAGCCAGTCCAGCCATGCTGAATGGCGTTATGGTTGAATATTACGGTACGACGGTGCCTATCGAGCAGACCGCCAACATCGGCTGCACCGACGCACGCATGATTGTGGTGCAACCCTTCGACAAGAGTGCCCTCAACAACATCGCCAAGGCCATCTTGAACGCCAACCTGGGATTTAACCCCATCAACAACGGTGAAATTCTTCGTATTACCGTCCCCGCCCTGACCGAGGAACGCCGCCGCGACTTGGTGAAACGCACCAAGAACGCCGCAGAGGAAGCCAAAGTAGGCATCCGTGGCATCCGCCGCAACGCCAACGACGAGGCCAAGAAGTTGGAAAAAGACACCATCTCCGAGGACGAGTCGAAGCTCTTGCAAGAAGAAATCCAGAAACTTACCGACAAATACATCAAGAAGATAGATGACTTGACGGAGTTGAAGTCAAAGGATATTTTGACGGTGTAATCCCATAATCAAATTATCATGTCAAAACATCCTAACTTTTCCATTCGGAAAATGGCGGTGGCCGTTGTGGTCATCGCTTTTGCTTTAGTGCTGACTGCTTTTGTCAGCGGAGGAGGAGAAAGCAATGAACAACGTTTCAAGAACGCTGCATTGAATCTTGACAAGACCTACCACACTTTGGTCGATGAATTTGATTACTGGCCTGAATGTGGCATTCGCGTCATGGGAAGCCATCTGGCCTCGCTCATTTCGTTGAGAGACCTTCAGAACATGCTTCCTTATCCACTTTATCTGTCAGGGCCGCACCACGATGGGCAATGGGACCTTGACAATGAAGATGAATTCGGACATTATAATCCCAAAGCCATCGAATACCTTGCCGGTCTTGCCAAAACGGTGGTCTCCGATGAGTTTTTCGTTGAAAGAAGCAAACCGCTTGTTGACGAGTATTTATATCGTCAGATGCACATTATGATGGTGATTCACGATGCGCTCTACAATGATCTTACGCAAGAGGAACGCGAAGTGGTGTTTAGAAGCTCGCTTGAAAGCAAAGGCAATGATTACGAGAATGGCGGCTCGGGATTTGCATTAGGTCGGCTGAACCTCGAAGACGGGACCTACGTTTACGGAAATGTCGATTACCGTTTCCTGCATTTCTGGGCCAGACGTTGGGGCGATGGCACCATCGACCAGTTCTATGATGCGTTGAGCACTGTTTTCAAGGCCTATCATCCTGAATATGTCTTTGACCCTGAGATCTATTGGCTGCCTGGTGAAGAAGAATGGCTTGGAGAAGAAGAGTATAATGGAGATTCCGAGTTTTATGTCGTCATCGACGGCTCGGAGCTTCGCCTGAGATTAGAGCCTTCCACCAGTGCCGACACTTTCAAGTGGCCTGACGGTACCAATCGTCATCCCAAAGTAGGCGAGCGTTTCTATTACCTCGGCGAAGAAGGCGACTTTTACCAAATCAGTTTCCATGGTAATGCGCTTTGGGTGTCGAAGAAATACACGCACTTGGAGGCAGAGTAAAAGAATCAATGATGCAGTAAATGGAAAACGGTGCGCTTCAGGATTGAGGCGCACTGTTTTTGTTTAAGATTAGGTTTGTGAAAGGCCTTTTTTCACATACTATATATACAAGGAGATTTTTTTCACTATTTTTGCAGCATATCATATAAAATATGCTAACCCTTTCACAATTAGAGCAACATTTGTCCAAAGAGATTTTCAAGGCATACAAAGAGCACAAAGATATTCCCGGTTTCGCCAAAGTGGTGAGCAACGAGCAGATTTTGGAGAATGGTGCCACGCTCAACATATCGCAATATGTATTGCGACTGGAAGTAAAGGATGAAACGCCGAAACAGACTTTGGAAGAATTGCTGAATGCATGGGAAAGAAACAGAGAAAAGTTATACACTGAAATCAAGAATCTTATTTGACTGGAAATTTTATTCTCGTCAAATTTTTAACTTAAAACATTGGTTATCAACAAAATCTTTATTTGACGGTTATTTGACTGGAAGACAAAAACGAACAATTTTGACTGAATGAGACGAAAGAACTACACATAGATAAAACCCTCTGAAATATGGACAAGCAACGACAGGAACTTATCGAACGCAAGCAATATATGCAGCAGCTCCGTGACTTGAAAGACCAAAACATCATCAAAGTCATTTCAGGAGTAAGGCGTTGCGGCAAATCGACATTGCTGATGATGTTTGCCGATGAATTGATTCGCGATGGCGTTCAGAAGGAACAGATCCAAATCCTCAATTTTGAGGACCTGGATACGCTGGCCATAGGAGATATCTACCAGATACACACTTATATCAAGGAACGTCTGGTCGCCGACAAACCCAATTACATCTTTTTGGACGAAATCCAGAACATCAAGGATTTTCAACGTCTTGTCGACAGCCTCTATATCAAGCCCAATGTTGATGTTTACATCACCGGTTCCAATGCGTATCTGCTTTCGGGTGAATTAGCCACACTGCTCACAGGACGCTATGTGGAAATCAACCTTCTTCCATTGCAATTCTCTGAATACTACAATTTTATATTATCAAAATCGCCAAACTTGTCAAAAATGGAAACTTTGGCGAATTTCCTGCATTTCGGAGGCATACCTGAATACCACAAGCAGTTGATGGTTAGCGAAAAGCAGGCCGATCTCTTTGCTGATAGCATATTGAAAACCATCGTTGAGAAAGACATTTTCCAACGGCTGAACATCACCAACAAGCACGACTTCAACAAAATCCTCGACTTTATCCTTGACTCGGTTGGATCGTATGTGTCGCCACGGTCCATATCCGACACATTGCGGTCAAACGGCACTGTTGTGGACAAGCAAACCGTTGCCAAATACTTGGATGCCCTTTGCGAGGCTTACTTGATATACAAAGTGCCGCGTTTTGAGATAAAGGGGAAAGGATTGTTGCAAACGCTGAACAAATATTATATTGTGGACCCAATCTTTGCCAAGGTACGGCTGAAAAAAGCGATGTTGAAGGACCGCTCTCATTGGTTGGAAAACATGGTTTACCTTGAATTGGTCAGGCGAAACAAAGAGGTGTTCATTGGCAAGCGCGACAACCTTGAGGTGGACTTTGTAGTGGTTGACCACAAAGATTATACATCGTACTATCAAGTTGCCTGGACAACCGAGGATGCCGGCACTTTGAAAAGAGAGCTTGCCTCGTTAAAAGCCATCAAGGACTCAACGCCTAAATACCTTTTGACAACCGATGTGGACTTCAACCCTGTTTACGAAGGCATACGAAAACTGAATGTGATAGACTGGATGTTACAAAATGAATAGAGCACTGACAATGAATGAACTACACATAGATAAAACCCACTGGAAGAAATGGTTTGTGTTCAGCCGTATGGAAGTTGACACTAATACACTTTTGCGAAAAATGTGAAACTGTAATGATACAATGGGTAAGGATTTCTTACAAGTTCAAAACGAAACAAAAAGGAAAAACCGTATTTTTGCAAGCGTAACACATCAAAAGACAAATCTAAAGAATAACAATACAAGAAAAAGAATCATTGTAACTAACATATTATAAACCATAGCGTTTGCTATTTATTCGGCACTGCTCTTAAATCTGGTAAATTTAGTAATGGTGTCTATCTCGAAAAAGTCAGCAATCGCTCGTGCGTTGGCGCGGGCGTGGACTTATCGATTGACACGGGCATACCAGAGCCTAAGAGCGTGGATAAGAAAACATCCGCGCTTTTTCTGTTCTGTCGTTGCCCGTTGCTGAAAAGACAAGCACACGCTGCCAAATGCACGGAATCATGAGTACAAACATTTCCAAGCAGCACCGCGAAGACTTGTTGGACAAGATTCGACAGATTCGTACTTACATTGCAGCTGCACCTCAGGATAAGAACACTGGCAACCTTTTGCAATACTTGGATGAGTTGACAAAAGATGTGAAAGGCAAAAAATACGGCCTCGTTTTTGAACAACACCACGAACATATTGATGAAATTCTTGAAACACATACGCCTGTCCTTACCGAGCAACCCAACCTTTTCATTGACAATGGTGGAGAAATGAATTTTTTAATTGAGGGCGACAACCTTGCTGCATTGCAACTTTTGGAGAAAACCCATAAAGACAGGATTGATGTAATCTATATTGATCCTCCATATAATACAGGCAACAAGGATTTTATGTATGACGACTGCTTTGTGGACAACAACGACACTTTTCGTCATAGCAAATGGCTCTCGCTTATGGAAAAACGACTACGCATCGCCAAAGAATTGATGAGCCGAAATGGGGCGATTTTCATTTCCATTGACGATAATGAGCAAGCCGTTCTAAAAATGCTGTGTGATGATGTATTTGGCATTGATAATTTTGTTGCAAATATTATATGGCAAAAGAAATTCAGTCCTCAAAATGATGCGAAATGGCTTTCTGATAATCATGATTTTATACTTTGTTATGCAAAAAACAAAAAAATATGGAAACCAAAACTGATGAAACGTAGTGTTGAAGCCAATTCCCGTTATAAAAATCCTGACAACGATCCTCGTGGTGATTGGGCTTCTACAGATTTAGCAGTCAAAACATATTCAGAAGAATATGATTATCCTATCATTACACCTTCAGGGAAAGTGGTAATGCCAACCAACGGAAGATGTTGGATGACTTCAAAAGAACGAATGGCTGAATTGATTGCTGACAATAGAATTTGGTTTGGAAAAAATGGAAACAATATGCCTCGTTACAAAACATTTTTATCAGAAGTTCAGCAAGGAATTGTTCCACTAACAATTTGGCTCCATAATGAAGTCGGACATAATCAAAGTGCTAAACAAGAATTAAAAAAGATTTTTCAAGATGTGCATATTCCTTTTGATACGCCAAAACCCACCCAATTGATTAATAGGATTATAGAGATTGCTTCAAAGCAAACTTCTTCCATTCTCGACTTTTTCGCAGGTTCGGGCACTACAGGTCATGCTGTAATGAAACTTAATGCCGAAGATGGCGGGCATCGCAAGTTCATTCTTTGTACCAACAATGAAAACAATATCTGCCGCGATGTAACTTACGAAAGGCTACGCACCGTCATTACAGGCAAACGCAAGGATGGCAGTGACTATGATGAGCAATATCATGCTTCACTCAAATACTTCAAAATAAACTTTATTCCCATTAGCGAAAAACTATACTATGAATATGCCGACGAACTATTGCTTCATATCCGCGAATTGGTTGAATTAGAGAATGGAATTAACTTCAACGGGAACGATGAAATTGCTATCGTGCTTACCGACGAGGAAATGGAACAATTTGTAGCCCATGCAGAAAACCAGACAAAAGTTTTGTATCGCGGCCATGATGTGCTTTTGACCAGTGAACAAGAAGAATATCTTAAAACCAAAGGAATACAGGTGAATGTGATTCCTGATTATTATTACAACGAACTGAATCGATAGGAGAACTCTATTATGCAATTAGTTGAATTTCAATTGAAAGCCATTGCAGAACTAAAAGAAGCAATGGAAGAAAGCAAACGAGACATTATCTTGAAAAGTCCTACAGGTAGTGGCAAGACCATCATGCTTACACACTTTATGGATGAATATTGCAAAAGCGTTCCTAATATTGTGTTCATTTGGCTTACACCAGGCAAAGGCGACCTTGAAGAGCAGAGCAAAGCCAAGATGGACAAATACATCCACAATGCACAAACAAAACTTCTTGCCGATGTGATGACAAGTGGTTTTGTTGAAAACGATTGTTGCTTCATTAACTGGGAAAAACTCACCAAGAAAGGCAACAACGCATTGAAAGAAGGAGAACGCAAAAACTTTCTGGAGCACATTGAGACAGCACAAAACAACGGTTTGCATTTCAAAGTCATCGTTGACGAAAGCCATCAGAATGACAGCGTGAAAGCCAATGAGATTTTGGAATTCTTCAAGACCGATAAAATCATCCGAGCCTCAGCAACTCCAAAGGGCTATACTGATGCCAAACTTATTGAAGTGGAAGAGGCGGATGTCATCGCTTCAGGGCTAATTAAGAAACTATTAGTCATCAATGAAGGTTTTGCGCAGAATGAGAATGTCGATGATCAAATCGGCTTCCTATTGGAAAGAGCCCTATTAAAACAACGTGAACTCGCAGCCGCTTTTCTTCAACGGCAAGTTAATGTCAATCCACTGATTATCGTGCAATTGCCAAACAAAAACGATGTATTGTTGGAACAGGTTGAAACTTGGTTTGAAAGCAAGCAAATCACTTATGAAAACGATGCTTTGGCTATTTGGTTGAGTGACAAGAAAGAGAACCTTGAAGGCATTGAAGAATCTAACGCACACCCTATCGCTGTCATCATTAAGCAAGCTATAGCTACGGGTTGGGATTGCCCAAGGGCGCATATTTTGGTAAAGTTGCGCGACAACATGAACGAAACCTTTGAGATACAGACTATAGGGCGTATCAGAAGGATGCCAGAAGCCAAGCATTATAACAATGATTTGCTTGACCGTTGTTATCTTTACACTCTTGACGAGAAGTTCACAGAAGGTGTTCAGACCTCAATGGGTAAAGGTGCGTTAAATGCCGCAAAACTTTATTTGAAAAATGAGCATAAGAAATTTACATTACAAGGCGAATATAAGTCCGATTTGACAACGACAGCACGCGATAGTCGACAGGCATTGGAGGCCATTGCTGCCTATTATGCAAAGACATACAAATTGGATAAAGACTTCAAGTCTAATCAAACGCGATTGGAAACCAATGACTATGATTTTTCCAAGGATATTGTCAAACATACTGTATCGGGCGATGTTCATACTTTAAGCGAAGAGGAATTCAGCAGGCTGAATGACATCCGAATCATCGAGCCATTAAATACCCATAAACATGGTCGAGAGTTCCACCACGAAATAGCTAACATCGGCTTGAAAATCGGATTGACATACGACCAAATGAATGTTATTGTTCGTAGATTATTTGGTAAAAAAGACAAGTACAAAAAACGCATTTTAGATTTGGAAATCAGACATTTGTATGCTTTTGTCATCAACAACACAGACCTACTTAGACATGACATTTTACAGGCTATGGCGGTCGATTTGCAACAACCTGCATTGACTTCTGGAAATCAGGTGACGCCGTTTGAATTCAAATTCCCGCAAGAAATTTTCTTTACTTATGATGGGAAAGCGAAAGACCAGTCCGTTATGACCAAAAATGTGTATGATGGTTACTTGCTTTCTGCGGAGCCACGTTCCGATTCCGAACGAGCGTTTGAAAAGTATTGCGAGAACTGCCTATCGGTGAAGTGGCTTTACAAGAATGGCGACAAGGGTAGTGAATATTTCTCCTTGGTGTATACTGACAATTCTGGAAAAATGAAGTCATTCTATCCTGACTACATCATCGGCTTACAAAATGGCGAAACATGGATTGTTGAAACCAAAGGAGGTTTTGACAGGACAGGAAAAAGTGAGGATATTGATCCATTTTCCCCCAAGAAGTTCGAGGTATTGAAAACCTATTTGAAGAAGCATAATCTAAAAGGCGGTTTCGTTCGTAAAGATAAGCAAAGCCAAGAACTCTGCATTTGTTACGACCATTATTCCGACGACATTCAAAGCACCGACTGGAAATTGCTAAAGAATGTACTTTAACACTTTACACCATCCATTCGAGAACTTGGCAAAAAAAACGCAGCCCTTAAAGAGCTGCGTTAACTTATGTGAAACACCTGTTAAAACTTCAACTTCTTGTTCCGTTTCTTTGCGGAATCGGCGAAATCCTCCCAAATCCTGGCCAATTGTTTCTTGTGTACACAAAGTTTCTCAGAACAGTTTTGGCATCCAAGATAGCCGTTGGTGTTCTCCGAAAAGCGCTCGGGATGTCTGAAAAAGGCGATTTCCCATCGAACCAACAAGGCTATCGACAGTGCCAGCAGGCTCCATGTATAGGATTTCTGTACGAAAAATAGGGGAGTGAACATCATGGCATAGTCCCAGTTGTAGATGCGACAAGTGGAACAACATTTGTTTTTCAGGAACCAAGTCTGGAATGGGCAGAAAAACAAGATGCAGATGATGTCACACACCGAATAGACTGCGCATAACAGAATCATGATGCCATCGTCAAGAATTCCTGCCATGTGAAGGGCACCGAAAATGAGATTGAACGAAATCCACAACAAAGCGACCAAAACGACCGCGTTGTTGTCCTCGATTTTGATTTCGGTCCTGCCTGTTTTGACATAGTTTTGCCCAAATTGTTTTTGGCAACCTGGACTCTCCAAATGCGACGGGAAGAATCTCAGCACCATTTCCACGACGAACACCGACCAAACGACCAAAAGGATTATCGGACGGCTATCAAGAACGCTTTCAATGTCTTCACCTCCTCGTGTCCTATACAAAATGTATAGAACTAGCAATGTGGCAAGAATTGCCGAACGAAGCACCAGCTTGGCATAGTGCATCGCGCAAACTAAAGTCAACTTGGAGGGTTTCGAAGGACTTTTCATGTTGTGGATAAACTCATTCAGCGACCTCAGCAGCCTTAGCCCTGAAATTCACCAAGTCTTCCTCAATGAAGTTCTTCACATAAACGCTCTTGCCGATGACGTCTTCCTCGGCGGCGTGGACATAGACGTTGGCCGAACGAGAGAAGAGATGCGGGGCGTGGGTGGCATCGTCGAGGATAAGCAGCGACATCATGATGTCGCCAGTCATATCGTAGAGACGGCGGGCCAGGAAGTCCTGAACCTCTTGGTTGTTGGCACCCTTCACGTAGTTGATGCTTTGTTCGTAAAGTTCAACGAGGGTGCGCACGGTGTTCTGCAAGGGCTTCAGGTCCTCGCTCACCTCGTTCTCCAGCATCTCCTTCATGATGGTGAGGTAGGTGCCGTTGGTGATGTAACGGATGGCGGCCACCACCTGCAACTGCGTCGTGCCTTCGTAGATGGAGAATATACGGGCATCGCGGTAAAGGCGCTGGCACTTGTACTCCATGATGAAGCCCGAACCGCCGTGGATGCTGATGGCATCGTAGGCGTTCTGGTTGGCATACTCGGAGTTCATACCCTTGGCCAAAGGAGTGAAGGCATCGGCGAGGCGCGAGTACTTCTTGCACTCGGCACGCTCCTCAGGCGTCAGCGGACGCTCACGCTGGATGTCCTCCAAGCACTTGTAGATGTCCACGTAACGAGCAGTCTGGTAGAGCAGAGAACGCCCAGCGTCAATCTTGGCCTTCATGCGTGAAAGCATATCATAGACAGCGGGGAATTCGATGATTCTCTTGTGGAACTGCTGACGTTCGTTAGCATATTTCAAAGCCTCGTTGTAAGCCTCCTGTCCGAGACCCACCGACTGGGCGGCGATACCTAAACGGGCGCTGTTCATCAGAGCCATCACATATTTGATAAGACCCAGACGCGTCTCGCCGCAAAGCTCGGCCTTAGCGTTCTTGTAGGTCAATTCGCAGGTCGGCGAGCCGTGGATGCCCAGCTTGTGCTCGATGTGACGCACATTGACACCACCCTGACGCTTGTCGTAGATGAACATCGACAGGCCGCGTCCGTCCTTGGTGCCTTCTTCAGAGCGGGCCAACACTAGATGGATGTCAGAATCGCCGTTGGTGATGAAACGTTTCACGCCGTTAAGCAGCCAGCAGCCATCCTTTTCGGAATAGGTAGCCTTCAGCATGACGCTCTGCAGGTCAGAACCGGCATCAGGCTCGGTGAGGTCCATCGACATGGTCTCGCCGGCACAGACGCGCGGGATGTATTTCATGCGTTGCTCCTCGTTGCCGAATTCATATAAGGTGTCGATACACGACTGCAGCGACCAGATGTTCTGGAAACCGGCATCAGCAGAAGCGACCATCTCGCTCAACATGGAGAAGACAGTGATGGGCAGGTTCAAGCCACCGTAGCGGCGCGGCATGGAGACACCCCAGAGGCCGCCTTCGGTGCAGGCATCAACGGTCTTGGAGGCATAAATCATGCGGCCGTTCTCCAAATGCGGACCTTCGAGGTCGACGCTCTCGGAGTTGGGCTCGATGATATTGGCGGTGATGTCGCCCGTGATGTCCAACACGCGGCGGTAGTTCTCCATCGCATCCTCGTAATCGACAGGGGCATAATCGTAGGTATCCTTGTCAGCGAAATTGCGTTCCTTCAGCTCGACGATGCGCTTCATCAGCGGGTGGTCGAGGTAGAATTGCAGGTTCGGGTTGTCGTTATAATAGTTTGCCATTGTATTCTTATTTTGCTTTTTTGGCTTTCAGCTTTCAGCTTTCAGCAATCAGCTTTCAGCTTGGTAGTACCGAGGCTGATAGCTGACTGCTGATGGCTGACTGCCAAAGCTTATTTATTTGTTTTACTTATAGTTACTTCTTCTTCCTTTTTTCCTTTAACAGACATACCAAGAGTACGATATTCAAGATTCCAGAAATGATAAAAGCAATTGTGTTAGTTTTCATTTTAATCACTTACTATTTTGTTTGTAATACTTTATCAATTTCGGGACGACTTCTTCAACCGTTCCAACAATCACGTAATCCGCAATCTTATTAATAGGTGCGTCGGGGTCGCTGTTCACCGAGATGATGATCTTGGAGTCCTGCATACCCGCGATGTGCTGGATCTGTCCGCTGATGCCGCAGGCGATATACACCTTCGGGTGCACAGTGACACCTGTCTGACCGATTTGGCGGTCGGTGTCGCAGAAACCTGCATCGACGGCGGCACGCGAGGCACCGACTTCGCCGTGAAGAACCTTGGCGAGTTCAAACAGCATGTCGAAGCCTTCCTTGGAACCCATACCGTAGCCACCAGCCACGACGATGGGCGAGCCTTTCAGGTTGTGCTTGGCGGCCTCCACATGGTGGTCGAGGACCTTCACGACGTAAGCCTCGGGCGAGACATACTTGCTCACCTCGGGATAGACGACTTCGTTCTTGGCCTTGCCGTCGTAAACGGCCTTCTGCATCACGCCCGAGCGGACAGTGGCCATCTGCGGACGGTGGTCGGGATTGACAATGGTCGCCACGATGTTACCACCAAAAGCGGGACGAATCTGATAGAGCAGGTTGTCGTAGTGCTTCTTCGTTTTGATGTCGTCGAAGTCACCAATCTCAAGTTGGGTGCAGTCGGCGGTGAGGCCACTAGTTAATGAGGAGCTGACGCGCGGGCCGAGGTCACGACCGATGACAGTGGCGCCCATCAGGCAAATCTGCGGTTGTTCCTCCTTGAAGAGGTTGACGAGGATATCGGTGTGAGGTGCAGAGGTGTAGGGGAACAAGCCCTCGCCGTCGAAAGCGAACAGCTTATCCACACCGTAAGGCAGGATTTGGTCTTCCACCTTACCTTTGATGCCTGTGCCAGCCACGACGGCGTGCAGTTCCACGCCCAGTTGGTCGGCCAGTTTACGCCCTTTGGTGAGCAACTCCTGGGAGACTTCGGCCACTTGTGTTCCTTCGGCCTCGATATATACGAATACGTTATTCATAGTTCTTTCATTTTTTGACTTCGGGACTTCGGGACTTCGGGTTTCCCCGTCTCGTAGTCCCGCGGTCCTTTTTCATCCGATTATCTTCTCCTCCAACAATTCTTTAATCAATCCTTCCACATCGGCATCGCTGGCCGTTAGGGTCTTGCTCTCCTTGGCCTGGAAGACGATGTTCTGCACGGTTTTCACCTTGGTGGGGCTGCCTGAAAGGCCACACTGGTTGGGGTCACCATCTACGTCGGCCACGCTCCACTGGTTGAGGTTGAGATAGGGACGGCTCTCGTAGAGGTCGGCGCGAGGATCTTCGGCTTGACGTTCCAGTGGGCAAGAGGCATACTTGTATTTCATCACCAACTTGGCGTTGCATGGACGGCAAGGTGCTGCGCTGCCATTCACGGTAATCACACAAGGCAGCGGCACTTCGACGGTCTCCACACCACCGTCGATATGGCGGCGGATGGTGGCGATGTTGTTTTCAATCTTGAGGATTTCCTCGGCGTAGGTCACTTGATTGAGGCCCAGTTTCTGTGCCACTTGCGGACCCACTTGGGCGGTGTCGCCGTCGATGGCCTGACGGCCTCCGATGACGATGTCCACATCACCAATCTTCTTGATGGCGGTGGCCAATGCATAAGAGGTGGCGAGGGTGTCGGCACCGGCAAAGAGTCTGTCGGTGAGCAACCAGCCTGTATCGGCTCCATGGAAGAGACCTTGGCGGATGATTTCGCCAGCACGCGGCGGGCCCATAGTGAGAACGCCAACAGTACTGCCGGGATTTTGTTCCTTGAGACGCAACGCCTGTTCGAGGGCATTGAGGTCTTCAGGGTTGAAGATAGCGGGCAGGGCGGCGCGGTTGACGGTACCTTCTGGAGTCATAGCGTCTTTGCCCACATTTCTTGTGTCGGGTACCTGCTTGGCAAGCACCACGATTTTCAATGCTTTTGTCATAATAAAAATAAAAACTCGTTTTCAAAATTCGCGGCAAAGATAGGGAAAATCTTTGACATACCAATAAAACCTTGCTATGGTACAGGTTTTCGATTCAATCGTAAATCCCCTTGTTCTCTACCTGCCCACACGCTGCTCACAGGGAGGAATCACTGAGCTACCTTAAAGTTATCTCAATGTTACCATAAAGTTACCTACTACCATCTATAGGCTTGCTATAGACTTTGTATAGCGTTGGTATAGAGTTGCTATTGATTTTTGTACTTTAATGGATTGTGAATGAGCATGTTATGAAAGAAAATCTGTTAGCAAGTCTATCTGCATAGTGTATCGCTCAGAGAAACAGATAGTTACAAATGCTCTTCTATCTCATTCGGGTTTTGTGTTTGCGGTTGCAAAGATAAGCAAAATATCTGTATTTGGCAAGTGAATCATGGAAAAAAAAGGATCGGTTCTAGGGGCTTTGTTGCAGTTTGTTGCAGTTGTTGCAGTTAAATTCACAGAGAGAGAAGAGGGAATTGTAGGGCTGTCGTACCACGGCAGCCGCATTATCGTTTCGTTTTTATGCCTACATTTCTAGTATCGGGCACCTGCTTGGCAAGCACCACGATTTTCAATGGTTTTGTCATAATAAAAATAAAAACTCGTTTTCAAAATTCGGCGGCAAAGATAGGGAAAATCTTTGAGATACAAATAAAACCTTGTTATAGTACAAATTTTCGATTCAATCATAAATCTGTACTAATTTATTACAAATCATTTATTGTCAATAAATTAAATTCTGACATCTTCATCGGCTTGTCACCACCATAAACGATATTGCAATGCTCGGCATCAGCTGACGACAAACCAGCCCAATATTTCAAGGAATGGGCGTAATCTGCCGAATAGGTTTTCCCCGACTTGATTTCGTATGCAAACTGCTGTCCTTCAACACTTTCCAATAAATCAACTTCATTTCCTTTGTTGTCGCGCCAAAACGACAATTGAGGAATTTCACCTTTATTGTATGCCTTTTTCAAGAACAAATTGATGACATAATTTTCAAAGAGACCTCCTTTAAGATAATGTGAATCAAGTTGTTTCGCTTCCTTTATCTCTAGCAACGAACAAGCCAAACCCGTATCATGGAAATAAAGTTTCGGCGACTTGATCAACCGCTTCGAGAAATTGTTGAAATCGGGCCGCAACAAATGCACGATATAACTCGTTTCGAGCAACGAAAGCCATGCCTGCGCCGTTGAGACGGCAATACCACAATCATTGGCTAACGAAGAATAATTCAGCAATTGCCCGATGCGCCCGGCGCATAACTTGATGAATTTCACGAACAGGCCCAAATCTCCGACATTTTTCAACTGCCTGACATCGCGTTCCACGTATGTCTTGATATAATAAGGATAAAATTCCGTGGGTGGTATGCCTTTATCGAACAGACGCGGGTATGCGCCCATAAACATTTCATCTTCAATTGTTTGAGGAAGTAAACCAGCGGATTTCAGTTCCTCGCGGGAAAACGGCAACAATTCCAAAATGGCCACGCGACCGGCCAAAGACTGGGAAATCTGCTGCATCAACTGGAAATTCTGCGAGCCTGAAAGGATATACATTCCCTCCTTATTGACCCTATCCACATGGGTCTGCAAATAGGAGAACAGATTGGGAGCATATTGCGCCTCATCGATGACGGTCTTGTCGGGATAGGTGTCCAAAAAGCCACGCGGGTCGTCCAAAGCGAAACTTCGGTTGTCCAAATCTTCCAACGAAACATATTGATATTCATGAAATTTCTCATGTAACAAAGTGGATTTTCCTGACTGTCTCGGACCAGTCAGCAACACAATCGGATAAAGCGTTGTCATCCGTTGCAGTTTTGCGGTAATCGTTCTTTCTATCATCACAAATTCAATTGATTCCGCAAAGATAGTACAAATTTTCGATTCAATCGTAAATCTGTACAAAATCGTTCTTCTATATCATAACCCCCAAGCGAAAGCCAAAAGAATGTCCGTTGAGTTCCGTCGGTTGCAAATCAATGGGACCCATCTGATTCATTAGTTTGAGTATAGGATTATGAGCATGGTTATATTCATAGTATGCGTTGATGAAAAATACATCACCGATAAATAGAATCAATCCTGCATTCACGCTGCCCGAGATATAATATGTGTCTCTAAAATTCTTGAGTTTAGTGATTTTTAGAGCATCCCATCCTGCACTAATTTCCAAATGGTCTGACAAGGGTATGTGGAATTGTGCTGTGGCCAAGGCAGGAAGAAGAAACAGCAAACCTTCTTCTCCAGACAAGTTCTTTATGCCATCGGTGATCAGCCCAGGCAAAAACCACATCAAACCGAATGGACTATAGGAAACATAATCCTTTCCGTAAGTAACCCCCGCTTTTCCACCAGCAAAACTATACAACACTTCCATCTGGAACGAGCCTGCATTATAAGGCCCTGTAGGATGGTTCAAGTGTTGGTAGCCGAGTGAGAAGAAATAATCGGCGTATGAGTCATGATAGGCGGGTTGCCCATAATGTTGTGCTATTACTTGCAACGAAGCAAAAGTAAGCATTATTACAATAGCAAGTTTTTTGATAGTTTTCATTTTAATCGTATTTTGGTTTAAAGTACCTAAATTGTAGTTCTTCTGGCTCGGGAATGCCGCATGCATCAAGCGGACCAGAAACGCTTATTCTTTCGCGTGTGCCAAAAAGCCACTCCCTGTTCCTTTCATCGAATATTCTTTTAAGATGAAACACAAACTCATATTTCCAAGGCCAATCATATCCTTCGCACTCTCCCCAAAATTCCTGTTTGGCATTATAAGAAAAAGACAATTCCCCTCCATTCCGTTTAGGATAAATGCGCTCTACAACTCTATTTCCATTACTCCATGAATCCCAATATACCACATAGTATTGATTATCTCGTACGAAAATAACAATATCCATACTGCTAACACCAGAACGGCCACACCATCCCGCTCCAGGAAAGTTAGCACTGCCCTGCCAGCGGCCAATTAAAGCACCGTATTCATAATCATCTGGGTTACAAATTGAGATTTCATCACACCATCCGCTTCCGTAAAACTTCTTGACGTTAGTATAGTCATTAGCATAATAGTTTATATGTGTTGTATACGGCTCATCCCCAAAAGGAAACGCACTTACATTTCCACGTCTCCGGGCTTGTTCTATTGTTCTGAATCTAACTAGACCTCGGCTGTTTTGTGGTTGTGTCAATAAATAGCGTCGCCCCCACGTTTCTGTGCCAACCAAACGACCGTCCACAAAAAACAAGTTATATGAATATTCTCCCCAGCCTTTTCTTTCTTCGCGGCCGTTCCTGTCGTACCCTGTTTCAGCTCTATCCAAACTAAACTCCAATGTTCCATCATAGTTAACCTTGACATTACTAGTTCTAAATTCATTGAATGTCTTATTATCTTTGTCGCCCCAAACCCATGAATAATCTGAAACATACCTTACCATCAATTGGTTTCCGTCGAGAAAAAAGTACAACTGTTCTTCGTCATTAGGATTGTCACAGTTTTCCTCACTAGGATGCCAAGTTCCGACAAGAGATTGCTTTAGCAACTCTATATCAACGGCATAAGATGATACGGAAACGGCCACTAATAGAATTGTTAATAGTCTTTTCATCGTGTTTAATTTGTTTTTTGTTACTGTCTTATTTTGCCACTGCCATAGCATCTTGGACACGTTGTCTCTGTCGACCATTTGTCCACGCCAGTGCCACCACAAGCACCGCATTTTTCCGTTCTCGGAGTCCTTACTTTTCCATTATTGCAATATGGGAAATTGCAAGGAACTTCAACCAAATTTCCATTTCTGTCTGGAGTTTTCATTTTTGTAGTTCCTTTACATTGGGGACAAGTCTCTATATAATAGACTATTTTACTCCCCGTACCGTCACAATCGTTGCAACGTCGTTCTTCTGTTACGCGAACTCTTCCATCTCCTTTACATTTTGGACATGTTACCTCTTGTTGAGCAAACATAGTGACTGAAAAAATAGCCAATACCATAGTTAATAATAACTTTTTCATAATTGTTTTGCCTAGTTTTATCCCGTCAGGCTCGTCGGTTTAATGTTTATTATTGTTTTTTGTCTTTATCTTTCTTTTCGCTTTCACAGTTGTAATAGTATGTTTTCTCTTCCGTACATTGTTGTGTCTGCGTGGTTGTTGTCGTTGTAGCTCCATTGCGAGTATACCCTGCATTTCCACCAGCAACTTTAATAGTGGCGTTTCCTCCGACATTGACATTGTTTTGGCCACTGTTTTTTGTCGTGGTTGTTGTCGTACAATTGCTTTTGGTTACAACTTTTCCTGTGTGATTATTGTTATTAGCGGGAACTTCCTTGTAACCAGTAGGGCAGTTGTTTTGTGCAATTGATGCGGTTCCTAATCCCATTAATAAAAGGAATAAAAATGTAGCTTTTTTCATTTTTTCTTTGCCCAGTTATATCCCATCAGGCTCATCGGTTTTAATTAAAAATCAGACGTAGCAAAAATAATAATACAAACTGAGAATCAATCTATTATGCCGTAATGGATTGTTTGACAAACCGTTTCAAATCCTTTGACAATTTGTCAAACATCTTTTGACACCTTCCTCGCTTTCCAACAATCGGAATAGCATTTAAAGAAGTCATGGTCGAGTGCATCGCTGATTTTCAACAACAAATCGGTGTAGATGAAACTTCTATTGAGCAGGTAATGCATGTTCTGCCGAGTGCAGCCTATCTGCTCCGACAACCACCGCGTACTTCGCCCCTGCCGAGCGAGTTCTTCTTTGATAAGGTGTCCGATATGTGGTGCTTCGTGCGCAGTCATGTCCTTGGGTTTGGGGTATAGAAAAAGCGTGGAATCAATTCCTTGCTTGAATCCCAGGGGTTCCACGCCCTACACCTCTAACAAGTATTCCACGCCGTAATAGTACGGCATTTGTAACTTATCCTTGAGGTATTGCCCCGCCAAAACGGGGTCTTGATGGAACTTTTGGGATTCAAGGACAGCAACAAGTGCTATCTGCTAATATGTAAGTTTCTGTTTATCTTGTTGTTTTGTTTAATTGTGTTTTAGTTCAACGTTATGACTATAGTGTTATTTTCCGTAAAGGTCAGCATGGGTGCCCGTGTCGGTCATTGTAAGTGTCAGTGTCTTTCCGTACTTTTTCCAAACGAGAAGCCAATCAGGTTGGAGGTGGCACTCCCAATGTCCTTTGTAATCTCCTGTCAGTTTGTGGGGATGATACGAATCGGGCAATGTCCCCGTTTCGGCAAGGATGCTTAAAGCATTTCGCAACAAACTCATATCATAGCCTCGCTTTTGGCAACGCTTCACGTCTTTCTTGAATTGGCCGGTGGTCTTAATCGTGTACATCAGATTCCCAAATCCTCAAACAATTCCTCAACATTAGCATAGGTCGTCACTTTACCCTCCTTCTCTTCCTCGATAGCTTTTGCAAGCGTTCCTTGACGTGAACGAGAGGGCTTCACGATGTGGCGTTCCGTTACACTCACTCCTTTTGATTCACGAAGAAGTGCCGCCAGCGAAGCCGCAAACGGATTGTCTGTGCTGAATCTTAATGTAATCGTTTCCATACTGTCAAAGTTTTTCGCCTGCAAATATAGACATTTTTTGGAAATCATTACTTTTGCGGAAAATTTCATTCCAACAATGACCAACAAAGTAATCCAACAACAATCACAATGCCCAATACCTCAAAATGAGGATGTTTTGTACCAGGATGTTTGCCAGATTATTGACGGCGCTCGCAACAGGATTGCCGCTTATCTTAACACCGAGGTATGCATAACCAATTGGCATATCGGAAAACGAATCAAAGAAGACGTGCTTTATAACCAACGCGCCGCCTATGGCAAACGTGTCGTGAAAAGCCTTTCTATCAGGCTAACAGAGAAATATGGTCACGGTTGGAGCGAAAAAACGCTAAGACATTGTCTCCGCGCTGCGGAGACTTTTACGGAAGACGATATTGTCTCCGCAACGCAGAGACAATTGTCATGGTCGCACTTGAAAAGCCTCATGTATATCAAGGATCCTCTTGAACGTCAGTTCTATGCACAGATTTGCAGCATGGAGCATTGGGATTCAAGAACTTTGGATGAAAAGATAGACCAACAGTTGTATCAACGCTCTGCAATCAGTCGCAAGCCTGAAGAAATCATCAAGCAGGAACTTGACGAGACAAAAGCAAGCAATCAATTGCAACCCGACATGGTGTTTCGAAGCAGTTACTTCTTGGATATGTTGGGACTACCTGATATCTTTTCGGAAAAAGATTTGGAGAGTGCTATCATCACACAAATAGAAGACTTCATCCGTGAGCTCGGGTCAGACTTTACTTTTGTGGCTCGCCAAAAGAGAATCTCCGTCGATGCTGTTGATTACTACTTGGACTTGCTGTTTTTCCATCGTGGTTTGCGCCGACTTGTAGCCATTGACTTAAAACTTGGCAAATTTAAGCCAGAACATGAAGGACAAATGCTCCTTTATCTTCGCTATCTGAACCAAAATGAGCGAAAAGAGTGGGAAGAATCACCAATTGGACTTATTCTCTGCTCTGAAGGAAATACAGAACATATTGAATACCTTATGCTTGATGATGATAGTCCAATTAAGGTTGCACAATACTATACGCAATTGCCTGACAAAAAACTGTTGTCGGACAAGTTGAAGAAAGCCATCGCTGTGGCCAAAGAGCAATACCCAAAAGAGAAATGATTTTCTAATCTTACCGAAAATTTCAAAAAATGCCCATCACCGAAATCCTTAATAAACCCTACCTCGAAAAAGAGGATATAAAAATGCTACTTGCCGCCGAAGGCGAAGATAAGAAACTGCTGTTCGACAAGGCTTTGCAAACCAAATTAAAGCATCTGGACAACTATGTGCACCTGCGCGGATTGATTGAATACAGTAATATCTGCACCAAGTCATGCCTATATTGTGGTGTGCGCAGTAAGAACCCGAACTTCACGCGCTACCAACTTACTGACGAGGAAGTCATCGAATGTGCCAAGCTGGCGCACGAACTTGGCTATGGCTCCGTGGCCCTGCAAAGCGGCGAACGTTCAGATAAAGAGTTTACCGATAAGATCACCCATCTGGTCAAGGAAATCAAGAAGATAGACAATGGAAGTTTGGGTATCACGCTGTCATTGGGTGAGCAGACAGAGGAGACCTACCACCGTTGGTTTGAGGCTGGCGCACACCGTTATTTGTTGCGCATCGAGGCATCAAATGAAGACTTATATTATAAGATTCACCCACGAGATGAAAAGCACGACTTCAAAACTCGGTTGAACTGCATTGATACGCTTTTGAAACTTGGTTATCAGACCGGTACTGGCGTGATGGTCGGGTTGCCTTTCCAAACCTTGGACGATCTTGCAAGCGATTTGCTGTTCTTCAAGCAAAAAGACGTAGCCATGGTCGGCATGGGGCCTTTTATCCCGCATCCAGACACACCTTTATGGCAATACAGAGACCAAATCCCATCAGCCGAGGAGCGCATGGAATTGACCCTCAAGATGATTGCCATCCTTCGTCTGATGATGCCCGAAATCAATATGGTGGCTGCCACTGCCAACCAGACGGTTGACCCAATGGGGCGCGAGAAAGCCATTGCGGTTGGGGCGAACGTCATCATGCCGAATTTGACCCCCAACGAATTTCGCGAGAACTACCTCATCTATCCCGACAAAGCTTGTGTCAAGGACAAACCTGACCAATGCCAGACTTGCCTTGATGTGCGCTTGGCCGCCATCGGGCATAAGGTCTTGTACAACGCTTGGGGCGACTCGGTGGCGTTTACAAAAAAGAGCGGGACCCGTTGAAGAGAGTCCCGCCCGTTTTCGCTTTACATCTGTTTCAGCTGCTCCACATAGTCATCAATGCGGTGCAATTCGGTAGGAATGTCAATCTTTTGTGGACAGTGTTCCACGCATTGGTTACAACCGATGCAGTGACTGGCTTGGCGTAGCGACGGCACATTTCTGTCGTAGCCGATGAGGAAACGCTTTCGTGCTTCTTGGTATTCGCGCGCATCATGGTTTCCGGCAGGCATTTTTCCTGCGGTGATGCAGTCGTTGTAATAGAAGAAGATGACGGGGATATTGAGACCGTAAGGGCAGGGCATACAGTAGTTGCAGCTTGTGCAAGGCACAGTTTTCAACTCTACAAATTCCTCCGCGATTTTCATCAGGAACTCGTCTTCCTCGGGCGTGATGGGTCGTAATGGCGAGTAAGTCGCTACATTCTGCTTCAGATGCTCCATGTAGGTCATGCCGCTCAAAACAGTGAGGATGCCTTCGGGTGTACCTGCATAGCGGAAAGCCCAGCGGGCCACTGGAGTCTCTGGCTCACGCTCTTTCATCTGTTTCACGATGAAGTCGGGGAGGCTGGCCAAGCGACCACCGAGCAGCGGCTCCATGATGACACCAGGGATGTTGCGCTTGTGCAGCTCTTCGTAAAGGTACGAGGCGTTGACGTTCTCTGGTTCAATCACATGGGCATAATTCCAATCCACGTAGTTCATCTGGATTTGCACAAAGTCCCAATGGTAACGCACTTCGTCATGCCATTGCAACATGGTGTCGAACACCTTGGGGTCGCCGTGGAACGAGAAGCCGAGGTTGCGGATGCGTCCCGCCGCCTTTTGTTCCACGAGCCAGTCAAGGATGCCGTTGTCGATGAAACGGGCGTTGAACATCTCCATGCTACCTAGTTCCTTCGATTCGCCACCGATACTATGCAGTAGTAGGTAGTCGACGTAATCGGTTTGCAGCTCTTTCAGTGAGTTCTCGAACATGGCCTTCGAAGGTTCTGTGCCCCAGGTTGAAGGACTGAAGTTGGACAACTTCGTGGCGATGTAATACGAGTTGCGCGGATGCCGTGCCAAAGCGATGCCTGTGGCGCGTTCCGACATACCCTTGCAATACACCGGTGAGGTATCAAAGTAGTTCATTCCATGCTCAAGGGCGTAATCGATTTCTTGGTTGACCAACTCTTGGTCTATGGGGGAGTTGGGGTGGTCGCGCAGGGTGCCACCTTCCTCGACGGGGAGGCGCATCATGCCGTAGCCCAAAAGGGAGACTTTGTCGCCCGTGTTGGGATTGGTACGGTAGGTCATTTCACCTTGTCCGTCAATGATGTTGCCTAAAGCCGGGGTCTTTTCTTCTCTGGATTTGCATGCGGAAAGCACCACCGAAGTGGCTACAGCTGCACCGCCTATATGTTTTAGAAATTCTCGTCTATCCATGATTGTTGATTGTTTTGGGTGTTATATTGGTTTCCCGCTCGCGGGAATGGAGAACCTTTGTCTTGTCTAATTGCGGCAGCTTGAGGTGTTTGCTAACCTTTGACTGCAATAGCCGCCGCATAAAAACTTATGCTGTCTCTCCATTCCCCGCAGGGGAATCTTGTTTTAACTTATTTGATGCATTTCATTTCCCTCCACATAAATCGCGCTGAACGGTCGGGCGGGGCAGAGGTGCTCGCAGGCGCCACAGCCGATGCATTTGTTTTCGTCTACGGTAGGCACTTTTACCATGCCATTCGGTCCTTCATAGTCAATCATCTGGATGGCACCCGTTGGGCAATGCCTTTCGCAGTTGCCACAACTGACACCGTCTGTCAATACCACGCAATTTTCCTTCACCCACACGGCGTGACCGACATGTTGCATGGTCTTTTCCTCTCTCGTGATGGGCTTGATGGCTCCTGTTGGACAAACTTCGCTGCACCGTGTGCATTCGGGACGGCAGTAGCCACGTTCAAATGACATCACAGGCTGCATAAAATGCATCAGGTCGGTGGAGGGACGCAATACGTTGTTCGGGCAACTCGACACACAGAGCTGGCAGGCTGTGCAATGCTTTTGCATGTGGTGCGCCGAGACAGAACCGGGAGGAGTGATAGGCGTTTGGCGTTTCGGTGCCACTTTATCTTCAATGACGGCCAAGCCACCGTCTACTTTCATCTTGGTTTGGGCCAATGCTGCAGTCGTTCCAGCCATGGCAGTGGCGGTGAGGAAGGCACGACGCCCTGTGTTGACGGGTTCGGATTTAGGTTGGGATTTCTTGGCGGTGTAATGCAGCGCATCGAATTTGCACTTGTCAAGGCAGTCGCCGCAGACCACGCAACGTGAATAGTCCACCGTACCGTTCTTGAAGTCAATGGCTTGGGCCTTGCAGTTCTTCTCGCACATGCCACAGCTCTTGCACTTGTCCTTGTCGAAACGGACGCGGAGCAGTGAGTTGCGGGAACAAAGACTAAGTGTGGTGCCGACGGGGCAGATGGTGTTGCAATAGAGGCGACCCTTACGCCACGCGAGAACCGCCAATATTAATAAGGTGAGGACAGCCACCACAAAGGTCGTCACGCTACGCATCCATATCTGCACCTCGGTGAAGTTGTAACGGTCGTTGGTGGCATCGATGCTAGCGAGCCAGTTGTTTAACAGGTCGTAGAGCGGCTTGAACAGACTGTTGACAATGCGCCCATAGGCACTGTATGGCTCAAATAGTGTGGTGAGTGGCGCAAATCCGATGATGAGCGCAATGACAAACACACCGAAGAAACCGTAACGTAACCATTTCTTCTCCTTGGCGTAGCTGAAGCGGTTTTTCTTCATCTTTCCGCCAAGCCACGAGAAGAAATCCTGCATAATGCCCAATGGACAAATCACGCTGCAATAGATTCTTCCGAAGATGAGGGTCAGCACGACGAAAAAGGCTACCACGGCACCGTTTAAGGCAAGGAAGGCAGGTAGAAACTGGATTTTGGCCACCCAGCCCGCCCAGAGGTGCACACGAAAGCCAATGCCGAGTAGCAGCAGCGTTATCAGGGTCATCATGACCACTTGTAGACAGATTCTGATTTTTCGTAACATATTATGTTGTTTTTGAATTCTTGGATTCTTTTTCTTTGTCTTCCTTGAATTCGGGTTCTTCTATGCCGTTCATGCCTTCCTTAAAATTTTTCACGCCTTTGCCGAGGCCGCGCATAAGTTCCGGAATCTTTCGTCCGCCGAAAAGAAGTAGCACGACGACTACGATGAGGATGATTTCAGTCGTCCCGATAATAAGTAATTGCATATTCTTATAGGATTTAAGGGTTTACGACTGCAAAAATAGCAAAAATCTTAAACCCTCCAAACATTTTGTGTTCTGTCAGGACCATAGGAGACGAACTTGACGGGCACGCCGACATAGTTTTCGATGAATTTGATATAATCCTCCAGTTTCTGCGGAATCTTGCCTTCGATTTTCTGCTGCCAGCCAGGAATCTCAGTGTAGATGGGCTCCATGGTCTCGGTGCAAGCAGCAAAAGGCAGGTGTTTGGTTTCTTGTCCGTTGTAGCGATAAGCTGTGGCAACTTTCAAGGTCTTGAAATTGTCCATCACGTCTGACTTCATCATCATCAGGTCGGTGACGCCGCTGAGCATGACGGCATATTTCAGCGCAGGCAGGTCGAGCCAACCGCAACGGCGCGGACGGCCTGTAGTGGCACCAAACTCATGACCATTTTGGCGGAGCGTTTCGCCTGTCTCGTCGAACAACTCGGTGGGGAAGGGACCCGTGCCAACACGGGTGCAATAGGCTTTGAAGATGCCATAGACCTTTCCAATACGGTTTGGAGCGACACCCAATCCAGAGCAGACACCGGCTGCAATCACATTCGACGAGGTGACGAAAGGATAGCTGCCGAAATCCACATCGAGCATAGAGCCTTGTGCACCTTCGGCCAATACTTTTTTGCCGTTGTCGAGTGCCTCGTTGATGAAATATTCTCCGTCAACAAATTGGTATTGCTTGAGGTATTCGATGCCCTCAAACCACAGTTTCTCGTATTCGGCGAAGTCGATGCCGTCGAGTTGGAAGCCTTTCATGTCGAAGCCGAGGGAAGCGATTTGCAGTAAATGAGCCTTTTTCAGGGTTTCGTATTTCTCGCGGAAGTCGGGCGAGGCGATGTCGCCGATGCGGAGGCCCTTGCGGGCGGTCTTGTCGGTGTAGGTCGGTCCGATGCCTTTCAGCGTGGTGCCGACTTTCATCTTGCCCAAAGCCTTCTCGTTGGCGGCATCCATGGCACGGTGGGTGGGAAGAATCAAATGGGCGCGGTTGGCAATCAACAAGGTGTCGCGCAGGTTGAAGCCGGCTTCGCGCAAGCCTTCGATCTCACCTTTTAATATATGCGGCTCGATGATGACACCATTGCCGATGAGGTTGATGCAGCCAGGAGTAAGTACGCCCGAAGGGATGTTGTGCAGCACGAACTTCTTGCCTTCAAACTCGATGGTGTGTCCGGCGTTGGGACCACCTTGGAAACGGCAAACGATGTCATAGTTTGGAGTGAGTGCATCGACGACCTTGCCTTTGCCTTCGTCGCCCCATTGTAAACCGAGTAGTATGTCTAGCTTGTTCATTTTTATTTCTTTTTGTGTCCGTAAAAGATGAGTGAATGATGCGTAATCTCAACACCTAACTGCTCTTCAATCGACTTTTGGATTTCAAGCAGGCGCGGGTCGCAAAACTCCATGACGGTTTCCGTCTCAATGTCAATGAAATGATCGTGCTGACGGAACTTGTAGGAGCGTTCGTACTGTGCGCAGTTGTGCCCAAATTGGTGCTTGATGACCAGTCCGCAGTCCAAAAGCAGGTCAATAGTATTATATAAGGTGGCCCGACTGACGCGGTATTTGTTGTCTTTCATCTGGTTGTAGAGCGAGTCGATGTCGAAATGCCCGTTGGTGGAGTAAATCTCCTTGAGGATGGCAAAACGCTCGGGAGTCTTGCGCAACTTCCGTCGTTGCAGGTAGTCAATGAATATCTTCTTGACTGCCAGATAGGTGTTGTCGAAAGAGTCTTTCATTTTCTGCTCATGATGTTGTTGCAAAAATAGGAATATTTTTCAGACTAATTCTAAATAACCTGCATTATTTTGACTTAATTGCTGTTTTTTCTCACCACTTTTTGTATCTCTTTGAGTTGGTTGAGTTTGGCGATGAGGTCGTCGAGTTCTTTGGTGTTATGCACGTAGATCGAGATGGCTGCTTCCACCACGTCCTGCTTGGCCTCCATGTGGAGCGAGTGCAGGTTGAGCTGCATCTCATTAGAGAGCAGGTTGGTCATGCGGTTGAGCAGGCCTTTCGTGTCTAGAGCGGTGATTTTCAGCTCGGCGAGGAAGGCAATTTCGCTCTTGGGCTGCCATTTGGCCTTCACGATGTTGTTGCCGAAACGCGACGAGAGCTGGATGGCCTTGGGACAGTTGCTGCGGTGGATCTGCAGTGGCTCACCTGGGAAGCTGAAGGCAATGACATCATCGCCAGGGATTGGGTTGCAGCAAGTCGAAACGTTGAAGTCGAACTCGCCAGAGGTGGTGATGGACGGAGTCTCGTCTTTTTCCTTGTTGCTGTTGCCTAACAGACCGAAAGAGAGGAAACGCACGAAACTGCCGTTGGATTGCGGCTTCAACACGCTGCGGATGAGACGCTCGTCGATTTTGCCCATCGCCACTTGGTAGTAGAAATCGATGGAACTGGTGAGGCCTTCTTTCGTCATCACTTGATTGCGGTTGGCTTTCGAGGGTTCCATGTCGAGTTTCTTCATGATGGCCTCGAATTTTTCTTCACCTTTTTCGCGGAAATTACGGCGGTATTCCTTGATGCCGCTTCTGAGCCTTGACTTGGCCGTGGCTGTAGCAAGGAACTCGAACCATTTCTCCTGTGGGTGCTGCGAATCGGAGGTGATGATTTCCACTTGGTCGCCCTTGGTGAGCTTGCGGTCAAGTTGAGCCAACTGGTTGTTGACATTGGCCGCAATGCTGTGGTCGCCGATTTCACTATGGATATTATAGGCAAAGTCAAGCACGGTGGAGCCTTTGGGCAGTGTGATCATCTTGCCCTGCGGGGTGAAGACATAGATTTCGTCGGAGAAGAGGTCGAGCTTGAAGTTGTCGACAAACTCGATGGCGTTGCCCGACTCGCTGCCGATGAGGTCTTGTGCTTTCTTTAGCCATTCGTCGAAGCCGCTCTCGGTCTTGTCGTCGTCGGTCTTGTATTTCCAATAGGCACCGAAGCCCTTCTCGGCAATCTCTTCCATGCGCTGGCTGCGGATTTGCACCTCCACCCAGTTGCCCGTCTGACCCATCACCACGGCGTGCAGGCTCTCGTAGCCGTTGGCTTTCGGGAACGAGATCCAGTCTTTCAGCTTTTGGGTGTAGGGACGGTAGCAGTTGGTCAGCACAGCATAGATTTTCCAACATTCTAGGCGTTCCTGCTCTTTCGGACACTCAGTGATGAGGCGGACGATGAAGGAACCATACAGGTCTTCGAAAGCCAGTTCCTTGTCCATCATGCGTTTCCATACCGAGTTAACCGAGCGTTCCTTGATTTCGGCTCTTGCCTTGATGCCGTGTTTCTCTAATTCGGCCTCGATGGGGGCGATAAAGTCACGTAACTCGCCCATGCGCTTGCTGCGCACATCATCCATGCGCTTGCGGATGTTGTAATAAATGGTGGGGTTGGTGTATTTCAGCGATAGGTCTTCCAACTCAATCTGGATGGCGTGGAGACCAAGACGGTAGGCGAGAGGTGCGTAAATATAGGTGGTCTCCGAGGCAATCTTCAGCTGTTTGTGCTTGGGCATTGAGTCCAAGGTGCGCATATTGTGGAGGCGGTCGCTGAGCTTGATGAGCACCACACGGATGTCGTATGACAGCGACGAGATGACTTTCTTGAAGTTCTCGGCCTGCATACTCTCGACACCATCCATATTGTCGAATTTGGTCAGGCCATCCACCACGCGCGACACCTTCTCGCCGAACATCTCGCGGATGTCGTCCAAGGTGTATTTCGTATCTTCCACCACATCGTGCAGCAGGGCACAGATGATGGAGGTGCGGCCCAGTCCAATGTCGTGTGCGGCAATGGTGGCCACTTCAATGGGATGGTAGATATAAGGCTCGCCCGAGCGACGGCGTTGGTCCTTGTGCGCCTCCGCGGCGAAGTAGAAAGCCTTTTCGACGGCTTCTAAGTCTTGGGTTTCCTTGCGGGTCTGCCAGACATCGATAAGATGTCGGTGTCGTCGCTCGATTTCTTCTTTCTCTTCCTTGGAATAGGTGTCGGGTAAAATGGGCTCCATAGGCAATTGTCTTTTTCTGACTGCAAAGTTATAGATATTCTTTTTCTCTAATTGCGTTTGAAGGGCATTTTTTTGCGGTTTGGGGTGGTTTTTGGGAAAATGTGTATATCTGCGGACTGAAAAGGATGTGAAATGTCGGCCCGACAGATTGAAATAGCAGAATTGATTAGGCAGCTTGGTAAGCAGATACTTCCCGAGAATGCTAAATTGTTTCTTTTCGGCTCACAGGCAAGAGACGATGCGCGTCCCGACTCGGATTGGGATTTGCTGATTTTGCTTGAAGGAGAGAAGGTGAGCAATGAGGATTTTGACCGTTGGGCTTTTCCTTTCGTTTTATTGGGCTGGTCGCTTGGCGTGGAAATCAATCCTGTAGTATACACTTATGGGGAATGGCAACGCCGTCAGATTACCCCATTTTATAAGAATGTAATGAAGGAAAGGGTTGAACTGGTTAATTGAAATATATTTCAAAAAGATAAAATCATTAGTTGAACTAAAACAATCGAACAAAAGAACAAGATAAACAAATACTTACATATTAGCAGATAGCACTTGTTGCTGTCCTTGAACCTCAAATTTTCCACTAGTCCCCGTTTTGCGGGGCAAACCTATCAAGGACAAGTTGCAAATGCCGTAGTCGCTACGGCGTGGAATACTTGTTAGATAGGTAGGGCGTGGAAACCCTGAGGTTCAAGCAAGGAATTGATTCCACGCTGTTTTTGTTGTGTTAATGAAAGTAAAAACCTCAAAGAATAAGAATATGAAAGCATTAAAATGTGAAATGTGTGGTAGCAACGATGTTGTGAAGCAAGATGGATTGTATGTCTGCCAAAACTGTGGAACAAAATACACAGTCGAAGAAGCACGAAAGATGATGATTGAAGGGACGGTTGATGTTCAAGGAACCGTTAAGGTTGATACATCTGATGAACTTAAGAATCTCTATGAGATTGCGCGTAGAGCCAAGGACACTGATAATAGTGAGAATGCTCTAAAATATTATGACATGATTTTAGTAAAGGACCCAAGTAGTTGGGAAGCAAACTTTTATGTGGTTTATTTTAGATCAATGTCATGTAAAATAGCGGAGATTTGTAGTGCTGGTAATTCTGTGTCTAATTGTCTTGAAACTGTTATTGAATTGGTTAAAAACAAGGTGACAGATTCCAACGAACAGACAAAAATCATTTCAGAAATTTATACTAGATGTATGATTATTGCCAACATGTTAAGTAGTGCCGCTGAGAACCACTATAATGGCATTGATGTTTCAATTAGAGGTAATTATGTTCAAGAGTATGTAAATAATGCTGCTGCGGCAGCTGATATTATGTATGTTTTAGGAAATGTATTGGAAGCAAAATTTGCAGATAAATATGGAATTGTGGCTGCAAATGCGTGGGAAGATGGAATCAAAATACATAATGGATACCTTAAATATTTGGTGGATAAACAATCCAATCAACAAGCTATGATTTCTTATGGAGAAAAAATCAAGAAATTCAATCCATCGTATTCTTTACCTGAATTCAATACTTCAAACGGCTGTTATGTCGCCACAGCAGTTTACGGTTCCTACAACTGTCCTGAAGTTTGGACGCTTCGCCGTTTTCGTGACAATACTTTGGATGCAACATGGTACGGTCGTGCTTTTATCAAAACCTACTATGCCATTAGTCCAACTTTGGTGAAATGGTTCGGTGAAACGGATTGGTTTAAAAAGATGTGGAAAACACCACTTGACAAAATGGTCTCTTCACTTCGAAAGAAAGGCATTGCATCAACACCGTATCACGATAAATACTGATTAAACTATTTGAGATATAGTACGAATTTGAGATTCAATTGAAAATCTGTGCCAAATTATCTTTGGCAATACTTCTTTCCCATAATATGAGGCTGCAAAGGGAATTTTTTGTACTTTTGCGCCCAAATGAAAAACATCCGAAATTTCTGCATCATTGCGCATATCGACCATGGCAAATCGACCTTGGCCGACCGCCTTTTGGAACTGACTCACACGCTTAACGACAAGGAACTCGTCGATCAGGTGCTTGACGACATGGACCTTGAGCGCGAGCGCGGCATCACCATCAAGAGTCACGCCATCCAAATGAAATACCCCTACAAGGGCGAGACCTATACCTTGAACCTCATCGACACCCCTGGCCACGTCGACTTCTCCTACGAGGTGTCGCGTAGCATCGCTGCCTGCGAAGGCGCGCTACTTGTGGTGGATGCCACGCAAGGTATTCAGGCCCAGACGATTGCTAACCTTTATTCCGCCCTTGAACACGATCTTGAGATCATCCCCGTGATGAACAAAATCGACATGGAGAGCGCCATGATTGACATCGTGGAAGACCAGATGGTGGACCTCTTGGGCTGCGACCCGAGCGAAATCCTGAAGGTCAGTGCCCGCACAGGCCAAGGTGTGGATGCCCTGCTCGATGCTATCGTGGAACGCATCCCTTGCCCCAAGGGCGACCCGGACGCACCGCTTCAAGCCCTCATCTTCGACTCGGTGTTCAACTCGTTCCGCGGCATCATCGCCTATTTTCGCATCATGAACGGCACCTTGCGCACCAACGATTTGGTGAAGTTCTACGCCACGGGCAAGGAATACCACGCCGATGAGATTGGTGTGCTGCAACTGAAGCAAGTGCCGAAGGATGAACTCTCTGCGGGCGATGTAGGCTATATCATTTCCGGCATCAAGACTTCGAAGGAGGTCAAAGTGGGCGACACCATCACACACGTCGAAAGGCCTTGCGCTGAGCCGGTGGCGGGTTTCGAGAACGTGAAACCCATGCTGTTTGCGGGTATCTATCCCGTCGACGCGGACGATTACGAAGAGTTACGGGCTTCGTTGGAAAAACTGCAACTCAACGACGCTTCCCTCGTCTGGGAGCCTGAATCTTCCGCAGCATTGGGCTTCGGCTTCCGGTGCGGTTTCTTGGGCTTGCTCCACATGGAGATTGTGCAGGAACGTCTCGACCGCGAATTCGACATGGATGTCATCACCACAGTGCCGAATGTGTCGTTCAAATGCTTTAAGACCGACGGCGAGATGATTGAAGTACACAACCCCAGCGGCTTGCCTGAGGTGACGAAAATTGACCATATTGAGGAGCCCTATATCATTGCGCAAATCATCTCGAAGAACGACTTCACAGGACCTATCATGACCCTCTGCATCGACAGGCGCGGCACATTGAAGAACCAGGTCTATCTCTCCACCGACCGCGTGGAACTGACTTTCCAGATGCCGTTGAGCGAAATCGTCTTCGACTTCTACGACAAACTGAAATCCATCTCGAAGGGTTACGCCTCTTTCGACTACCATATCGCTGGTTATCAAGACGCTGACTTGGTGAAATTGGACATCATGCTCAACGGCGAGTCGGTGGATGCCCTCTCGACTTTGATACACCGCGCCCATGCCTACGACTTTGGTCGGCGCATGTGCGAGAAACTGAAGGAATTGATACCGAGACATCAGTTCGACATTGCCATTCAGGCGGCTATTGGCGCGAAAATCATCGCCCGCGAGACAGTACGACAGGTGCGCAAGGATGTGACGGCAAAGTGCTACGGCGGCGATGTGTCGCGTAAGCGCAAATTGCTTGAAAAACAAAAGGCGGGTAAGAAACGTATGAGGCAAGTCGGCAATGTCGAGGTGCCGCAGTCGGCATTCCTTGCCGTGTTGAAGTTGGATTAAAGGTTGATATAAAGGTTCGGACGGATTACATTTTGATGGAACAAACTCGAAAATGAACGAAAAACTGAGTAAACGCAAAAAAGAAATGATATGAAAAAGCTTCTTTTTATTCTTGGAATGATATTTTCTATCACAACAATAGATGCCCAAGAGATGCCAGATTGTTCTAATAGTGTTAATAGGTATGATTTCAAAGAGATAGATAGTTTTTATGGTGGGGATGGAGATTATACTTATACAGTTTTGGTAATAACTAATTGTATAACGAATGAGAAGGAGTATAAACTTATGATTTCTCGTTCTGGTGACACATATTTATTAGATGATGGGATTGTGGCTTACAAATGTTTATTAAACGATGGTGTTGTAGCTGAATTGCTCAAAGCTTTTCATTATCTTATTACTACCCAGTTTAAGCCAAAGATGGAGGATGAAAAGTCATTTATTATATATGAGGTTTGTGAAAAATTATACTTCAAATATATGCTAGACGACCATCGTTTAGAATTATTGACCGATAATGGCATTATAGTGGCTAAAATTAATCATGACGATGAAATAGAAGAATTCGCATCTTTGCTTCTAAAGATTGAAAAGACTTTCGATGAAAAAGGTCGGGACTTGAAGGATGCAGTTATTTCAGATGAAAACAAAAAAGAACAACCCATGTTTCTTAAACTTTAATCTAACAAGATTAAATCTGGTTGGACAGGGATTTCCAACGGAACAAATTGGAAAATGAACGAAGAACTGAAATATCAAATAGCAGTAACTTTGCTCCCGGGCATTGGCGACATCAGCGGCAAGAAATTCGTTCAATATTGCGGTAGTGTCGAGGCCATCTTCAAGGAGACACGCAAGTCGTTGGAGAAGATTTCCGGGATGCGCGAGGCTTCCATTGATGCCATCTGCAAACCCAAGGAATACCTAAAAAGGGCAGAGGAGGAGATTTCTTTCATGGAGAAGAACGACATTCGTCCATTGTTTTTCCTCGATTCCGACTATCCACGACGCCTTCTGCAATGCGACGACGGCCCGATGATGCTGTATTACAAAGGCAAGGCTAACCTCAACGCCAACCGCGTGGTGGCTGTTGTCGGGACGCGCAACATCACGGAATACGGAAAAGAAAACTGCAACCAATTGGTGCAAGATTTGACGGATGACAATGTTCTGATTGTCAGCGGATTGGCATACGGCGTAGATACATGTGCACATAAGGCATCGTTGAAAAACAACATCCCGACCATCGGGGTGATGGGCTGTGGAATGCAACAGATCTATCCCGCACCGAACAAGAAGCTGGCCACGGAAATGATAGAGCAAGGTGGCGGCATTCTGACGGAGTGCATCAGTGGCACCCAGCCTGACCGCGAAAACTTCCCGCGCCGAAATCGCATCATCGCGGGCATGGCGGATGCCGTGGTGGTCATCGAGTCGGCGATGAAAGGCGGCTCGCTGATTACTGCAGACTTGGCCAATTCATACAGCCGCGATGTGTTTGCCTATCCTGGTCGCGTCATGGACATCTACAGCCAAGGCTGTAACTACCTTATCCGCACCAACCGTGCCCACCTCATGGAGAGCGTGCTCAACCTGCGCTACATCATGCGTTGGGACTCGGAAACGAAAACAGAAAAACAGACAGCATTGTTCCGCGAGTTTACCGCCGAGGAAAAACTGATTATGGATTGCTTCGGGTCAAGTACTCTTGTCAATTTGGACGATATCATCGTGAAGACGGAGCTGCCGACGACGAAAATCGCGGCCATCTTGTTAACATTAGAATTCGACGGCGTGCTGATGGCTATGCCGGGCAAAAGATATCAGAAATGTTAGGTAAGGTCATCAAATCGACGGGTAGTTGGTACATCGTCCTTGATGAGACGGGCCGGCAATGGGAGTGCCGTTTGCGCGGCAAGATCCGTTTGGACGGCATCCGCTCCACCAACCCCGTGGCCGTAGGCGACAATGTGCAGTTTGAGCAAGAACCAGGCAAGGAGACAGGTGTCATCAAGAAGATTGAGCCCCGCGACAATGTGATTGTCCGTCAGTCGGTCAACTTGAGCAAGGCCTCACATATCATCGCCGCCAACGTGGACTTGGCCATTGTGGTGGCGACCATCGCCCAACCGCGTACTTCCACGGGCTTCATCGATCGTTTTTTGGTGACTGCCGAAGCCTATCACATCCCTGCTGCCTTGATTTTCAACAAGTGCGACCTCTATACCGATGAGCAGATAGGCGAGATGTGCGTGCTGATGGAATACTATCAGAGTCTCGGCTACACGTCATTTGGTGTGTCGGCCAAAACGGGCTTCCAAATTGATGAGCTTAAAACACTGATGCAAGGGAAGATATGTCTCTTTTCGGGACATTCCGGCGTGGGCAAGTCGGCCTTGGTGAATGCCCTTGACCCCTCGTTGAACGTCCGCATCGGTGCCATCTCCGACTACCACGAGAAAGGCAAGCACACCACTACCTTTGCCGAGATGCATCATCTGGGCTTCGGCGCATGGATAGTCGATACGCCTGGTATCAAGGAGTTTGTGCTGTATGATCTTGAGAAAGAGACCCTTGCACAACGTTTCCCCGAGATGCGTGACTTGATGAGCGAATGCCGTTTTGCGAACTGCACCCACACCCACGAACCAGGTTGCGCGGTGAAGGCCGCCGTCGAGAACGGCGACATTGCCGACTGGCGTTATGTGAATTATATTCGAATGATGACCGACGAAAGTCATGATTCAGTAAAAGCAGAAGGAATATGAAAACCATCGCCTTATTTGGAAAAACCATCGCCCCGGAAAATGGGGAATATATGCGACAACTGTTTGAGAAACTGGCTGAGAATCAGGCGAAAATGACTGTTTACAAGCCCTTTGCCGACATTGTCGCCGCCTTTGTTCCCGAAGGCGTGGAATACAGTGTCTTCAATTCCCATGCCGACCTGAAGGCCGATTTGTTGTTCTCCATCGGCGGCGACGGTACCATCCTCGACACGGTGCCCTTTGTCCTCGATTCAGGTATTCCTGTGGTGGGCATTAACATGGGACGTTTGGGGTTCCTCTCCAGCATCTCCAAGAATGAGATTGCCATGGCGGTCAATAGTGTGCTCACGGGCGATTATACCGTGGAGCAGCGTTCCCTTTTGGAACTGGTCGCACCTAAAAATGTCTTCGGCGATGTGCGTTATGCCCTCAATGAGTTGAATGTCATCCGCAATCCAGAACATAGTCTGTTGGCTATCAAGGTGTTTGTTGACGATGTCTATCTCAATACTTACTGGGGTGATGGTATCCTGTTGGCCACTCCGACGGGTTCCACGGCCTACTCGCTGAGTGCGGGCGGTCCCATCATTGCGCCGAACGCGAAAAACTTTGTCATCACGCCCATCGCAACGCATAATTTGACGGTACGTCCCGTCGTCATCCCCGACGACAGTACCATCCGAATCCAGGTGGAGGGCCGTGAGAAGAAATTTGTCTTTAGCATGGACTCAAGAAGCTGTACCTTAGATACTTCCGTTCAGTTGGAAGTGCGCAAGGCGAGTTTCTGTCTTAACTTGGTCAGGATGCGCGGCGAGGACTTTTTTGGCACGATTCGTAATAAATTGATGTGGGGAAAAGACAATAGAAATTGATTTCTGTCGTTTTCATTGGAAAATTTCTTACCTTTGCACGATTTATTATGTTGAGAGAATTGCGTTTATTATTGATAATCAGTTGCTTGGCTGTTGTCTTTCAAGCCAAGGCGCAATTTGACGACCCCAAAACGATTGAAGTGGGGCCGCATGTGGGCGCAAGTTATTATATGGGCGACCTCAATCCGATGATTCCTTTCGCCCAGTCCCGTCTGCAATATGGTGCCGTGGTACGCTATAATTATGACAGCCGTTGGTCGTTCCGCTTCGATTATAGCCATGCTACGGTCAAGGCCGATGACGAGGTCACGAACTGGCGTCCTGAACGCGGTTTGAACTTTATGACAAAGATCAACGATTTCAGCCTTGTGACGGAATTCAATTTCATCGAGTATTATACCGGCAACCCCAAAAGGAACGTGTCGTTTTACATTTTTGGCGGCATTTCCGCGTTTCAATACACGCCATACGCCATTGTAGGAGGCAACAATGTCAACTTGCGAGATTACGCCACTGAGCCTGATAATCCGGATGCCAAATGGTACGAAAAGCTCTCGGCTAAGTCGATGCCGGTGGGTTTCTCCATCCCCTTTGGTATTGGCGTAAAACTCTCGTTGTCAAAGCATATGGCGGCCACATTGGAGTGGAGGATGCAGAAGACATTCACGGATTATCTTGACGACGTTGCCACTGTTTATCCTGAACAACATGCCATTTATTCGGATGGTAATGGTAATATCTACGATTTGTCCGACCCGACCGGAAATTATCTCGCCGGACAACAGCGTGGCAATGCCTCGTTCAACGATTGGTTTGGCATGGCGCGTGTGTCGTTGACATGGAAATTCAATCTGCCCGATGGAAGGGGCTGTAACCTAAGCAAATTCTGACTATGGAACTGAAAGACCAACTGATGCAGCAAATCGACCGTGAGCGGCTTCCGCAGCACATCGCCATCATCATGGACGGCAATGGCCGCTGGGCCAAGGAACGTGGCAAACAACGCTTGTTCGGCCATCAAAGCGCCATACAGTCGGTGCGCGAGGTCAGTGAGGCTTCAGCGGAGATCGGTGTTCCTTATCTGACGCTCTATGCTTTCTCCACCGAGAATTGGAACCGTCCTATGGCAGAAGTCAGCGGATTGATGTCCTTGTTGGCCACCACCATCAGGAATGAGGTCAGCACGATGAACAAAAACAGCATCAAGCTGAATGCCATCGGCGACTTGCAGAGCCTACCCAAAGCCAATTACGAGCAATTGATGCGGGCCATCGATGATACGAGCCACAACACAAGGATGACGTTGACCCTTGCCTTGAGTTATTCGGGCCGTTGGGATTTGACCCAAGCCTCACGCAGGATGGCGCAGGATGTCGCCCAAGGCAAACTGCAACCCGAAGCTGTTAACGATGCGCTGATTTCGTCCTACCTTTCCACGGCTGGCATGCCCGACCCGGAGCTGCTTATCCGTACCAGCGGCGAGGAACGCATCAGCAACTTCTTGCTGTGGCAGTTGGCCTATTCCGAACTCTATTTTACGCCGAAATACTGGCCGGACTTCCGTAAAGCCGACCTTTATGAGGCGATTTTGAACTATCAGCATCGCGAACGCCGTTTCGGCAAGACCAGCGAGCAAGTCAAAAAATCTTGATGAGCCTATGAGAAGACACCTTTTTATATTAGTTTTGTTTCTTTCCATCTTGACGGGGAACGGCGTCTATGCCCAGATACAGATTGGCGACGACCTGTCGGAAATCGACTACGGCCACCCGAAGGAGTATGAAATCGGAGGCATTGTCGTGGAAGGCGCCAAATATGTTGATGCTACCATGTTGAGTATGATTACAGGTCTGCGTGTGGGCGCAAAGGTGAAAATCCCAGGTGATGACATCGCTTCCGCCATACGCAAGATTTGGGAACAGGGTATGTTCGAGGACGTGTCCATCAACGCCACCGATTTTGTTGCGGGCAAGGTGTTTCTTCAAATTGTCATCAAGGAAAAGCCGCGTGTGTCCAAGTTCTCACTCAAAGGCATCAAGAAGAGTGAAGCCGACGAGATCCGCAACAAGATTAATCTGTCGCGAGGCGATGTGGCCACCGATCATCTCGTCAACAAAACTACACGAATCATCGAGGATTATTATTTCGGAAAAGGCTATCTCAACGTTGGCATCAACATTGAGCAAGAAGCCGATACTGCCCGTGAGAGTTATGTCAACCTGATCATCAACATTGATAAGGGACGGAAGGTGAAAATTGGGAAAATCAATGTCATTGGAAACGAGAATCTCTCTGATGGACAGATACTTGCATCAATGAAGGAGACCAAACAGCGTGGCTATATGAACCCGCTCGATCCTTTGGGACCGTTGGTGGTGAACACGGTGGCTGATGTGGTGACCCTGAAGCCTTTGAGAGCCATTACTGGCGTGGAGGAGTATTTCTACGACAATTATCGTCCGCGTATCTTCAAGGCCTCCCGATATAAGGAGAAGGAGTATGAAGAAGACAAACAAAAGATCATTGCCAAGTACAATTCAAAAGGCTACCGTGATGCTGTCATCGTCCGTGACTCGGTGTATAGGATTGACGACCGCAATATGGGGATTGACATTGTGGTTGATGAAGGCGACAAATATTATTTCCGCAACATCTCGTGGACGGGTAATACCAAATATTCAGCCGAGACACTTAGCCAAGTCTTGGGCATAAAGAAAGGTGATGTCTACAACAAGGAGCTCCTCGATAAGAACTTGACTTATAGCGAGACCTCGTTGGATATCAGTTCGCTGTATATGGATGATGGTTACCTCTTTTTCCGCGTGGATCCCGTGGAGGTTTGTGTTGAAAATGACTCCATTGATTTGGAACTGCGCATCAGTGAAGGCAAGCAGGCCCGTATCAGGAACGTGACTTTGAAGGGCAATACCAAGACTTACGACCATGTGGTGTTGCGTGAGCTCTATACCCGTCCTGGTCAGTTGTTCAGCCGCAGCGATGTAGTGCGTTCTGTGCGTGAGTTGGCCACCCTCGGCTTCTTCAACCAAGAGACTATCAACCCGGACATCAAGCCCAACTATGCCGACAACACTGTTGACATTGAGTATACCGTTGAGGAAGCCGCTGCCGACCAGATCAGTTTTTCGGGCGGTTATGCGGCCGGTTATCTGATGCTTCAGGCGGGTTTGCAGTTCTCCAATTTTTCGATGCGCAACGTGTTCAACAAAAGTGCATGGCGTCCCATCCCATCGGGTGATGGACAAAAGCTCTCCTTGAATCTGACCACCTATGGCGCGTCCTTCTTCTCTTACGGCATCTCGTTTACGGAACCCTGGCTGGGAGGCCGCAAGCCCAACGCTTTGACGCTGTCATTCTACCAGTCGTTCTATTCCAACTGGCGCGACAAGGACGACGAGAACTACGGTTGGTTCCGCCGCACGGGTATCACGACTGGTTTGGGCCGTCGCTTGACTTGGCCGGATGACTATTTCTCCATCTATCAGGGAATCAATATCATGCGATATAACTTGTCCAATTATTCCTCGTCTTACTTGAGTGTAGGCGATGGCAATGGCAAGTTCAACATCCTCAGCTACAATATCGTGCTGAGCCGTAACTCGGTGAGCCAGCCCCTTTATCCGCGCAGTGGATCCGAGTTCCAGATCGGCGTAGAACTGACGCCGCCATACTCGCTATTCTCCGATAAGGATTATAGCACGCTCTCCGACAATGAGAAATACAAATGGGTGGAGATGCATCGCTGGACGTTCAAGGCGGTGTGGTACAGCGAACTCTATGAGAAACTCGTGATGATGACCCGCGTACGTTTCGGTTACCTTGGCCATTACAACAGCGAAATCGGAGCCACGCCGTTCCACCGTTATTTCCTCGGTGGCGATGGACTCAACAACTACTCGCTCGATAGCCGCGAGCTGATTGGTATGCGTGGTTATGCCAACAACTCACTCACGCCAGGTTTCTACAATGGTTCTACGGGCGGCGACATTTTCACCAAGTATACCTTGGAGATGCGCTATCCTTTGTCGCTTAACCCGCAAGCTACCATCTACGCACTCACCTTCCTTGAGGCGGGTAACTGTTGGCTTGGTTTCAAGAACTTTGACCCGTTTGGTGTGAAACGTTCGGCCGGTCTCGGTGTGCGTATCTACCTGCCTATGTTTGGTTTGCTTGGCCTCGACTGGGGTTATGGCTTTGATGATGTGTATGGAACCGAAGGCAACAACCACAGCCAGTTCCACTTCTCCATCGGTGGCTCTATCGATTAATGCGGAATGATGAATGCAGAATTTAGAATGTAAAATGTAGAATTAGTCCCGCGTCTCACAGTCCCGCGTCCCGCGTCAAAAAAATGGAACGATTATTGATAAACGAAGAATAAACAAATCAGAAAAATATGAAAACATTGAAAACTTTAGCCATGACTGCTGCTTTGTTGTGCGGCATGACGGCAGCCCAAGCCCAGCTTATCGGCGGTTCGCAAAAACTTGCCTATGTTGATTCGGAATACATTATGTCCAATATCCCAGAATATGCTGATGCACAGGAGGAACTTGACGCCATGTCGGAGAAGTGGCAAAGGGAAGTGAAGGCCATCTACGACAAGGTTGCGGAGATGTATAACAAATACCAGACCGAGATGCTGCTGCTTTCTGAAGACCAGAAACGTGCCCGCGAGCAAGCCATCGTCAACAAGGAACAGGAAGCCAAGAACCTTCAGATGCAGTATTTCGGCTCGGAAGGTCAGCTGTTTCAGAAGCGCACCGAATTGATTCAGCCTATCCAGGAGAAAATCTACACGGCCATGCAGGAAGTGGCTCAAACCAAAAACTACGGTTTCATCTTTGACCTGGCCTCTGGCACTTCCATTCTTTATGCAAGCGACAAGAACGACATCAGCGATGAAGTTCTGGACCAGCTTGGCAATGTCATGCAGACCGTGCGCCGCGAAGACCGTCGTCGTGCCAATAATGCTGGTGTCAGCAGTGGCGGCACCAAGGTGGGCAGCAGCAATACCAATAATAATGGTGGCAACAAGACGGGTAACAGCGGTAATAGTGGCAAAGGCTCGACAGGTGGCGGCAAGTCAAAATCAGGGAAAAAATGATGGGTTTGATAGCTGAAATCAAATAATTCGTATCTTTGCCAATTCAATGTAAAGGGTTTTGATAGTTAAATTATTAAAAATCAATAAAATGAAAAGAGTATTTAAAGTTTTGTTTCTGGGTGTTGCCCTCTTTGTGATGAGCGGAATGGCCCAAGCCCAAGTGAAGATCGCGCACGTCAACACGGCTGACGTTCTTGATGCTATGCCTGAAAAAGTCACTGCCGAAAAGGCTTTGGAGAAGTACTATGGTGAACTGCAGAGCCAGCTTGAGACTATGGCCAAGGAATACCAGACAAAGATGCAGGATTACGAGGCCAATCAAGCCACCATGTCTAATCTGGTGAAGCAATCGAAGGAGAAGGAAATCATTGATATTCAGAATCGTATCCAACAATTCCAAGCGAATGCCGAAGGCGAGTTTGAGAACAAACGTGCCGAGCTTCTGAAGCCGATCCTCGACAAGATTCAGAATGCCATCAACGCTGTGGGCAAGGATAAAGGTTACACATATATCCTTGATATGGCTACGGGCACCATGGTCTATGTGGGCACGGATGCAGTTGACTGCACTAAGGACGTGAAGGCCAAGTTGGGTATCAAGTAAGACTCACATATGCAAATGAAAAATGCCGACCCTCGGGCCGGCATTTTTCATTTGATGCTCTCTTTTTTGACTTTCGCAAACTTTAGGAGTTTCAGGATTCCCAAGGGTTTGTGGTCGTCCTTGTTGGCGAGGTTGAGGTAAAGCCCCAGTTTCTTCGCAATGGGGATTTTGAAGGTCTCGACGAACTCGATAAGGGTGCCGTCGGGGTCTTCGACGTAGGTGAAATGTCCGTTGGCATCGCCCATGTCGAAGTCAACGCCGCTGTCGCATACGAAAGGATGCCCCATGGCTTCGGCTTGCACTTGGACAGCATCCATGTTGCGCACATCGAAACAGAGGTGGATGAAGCCTGGGTCACCCCAAAAGCGTCCTTCGTAAAGTTTTTTGCCTGGGGCATCAACGCTTTGGATGAGTTCGAGGTGAGAGGTGCCCATGATACGGCTCAAAGGCCCTTCGATGGGCTTGGAACGTTCGAGGACGACACGGCGGACAGGCTTTTCGCCTCCAGGGAGACATTTCAAGTCTTCAAAGACTCCAGTCTGGTCGAACACTACCTTGTCGTAGTCCAAAAGTCGGGTATAGAAGGGAAGGGAACGGTTGATGTCGCTGACGCCGATGATGACACCGTTGGCACCGCCGGTCAGCAGCCGTTTGTCGTCGATGAAGACGTAATTGTCCTGCTCAAGTTGGAACAGGTTGCCGTAGGGGTCTTTCATGAAGAACTCCTTTTGTCCCGTTGGCGAGGTTGTGATTTCGCTGATGACATTGACACCTTTATTAATATAGGTGTTGTAGGCCGTCTCGATGTCTGCCGTCTTGATTTTGGCGACGAGGATGCCCAGGTCGCCCAGTTTGACAGGCTCTTTCAGGTAGTTGAGTTTACGGCCTTTGGGTTGCCAGATTTCGAAGCCGCCGCCACCTCGGATGTTGACGGCGATACCCGAACGACGTGGTTGGGGCTTGCCACCCGTGTAGGGGAGCATGCGCTCCGCCACGCCTTCGTCGTCGACGATTTTGATTTCATAGCCGAAGTGGTCGTAGTACCATTTCCAGGCCTCCACGAAGTCGTTGACTCCGATGCCCACTTGCTGTATGCCGCAGATGATTTTCTTGTTCATGGTTGTTTGTGTGTTTGAAGGGAGATTCCCTTCGGGAATGGAGTTTGGTCGCTATTATTAAAGCGGCGGCTTCAGACACCTTCTGGCTTGTCAATTCCTCAAGCCGCCGCAAAAAAACATGTCGTTACTCCATTCCCCGCAGGGGAATCTCTGTTATGTAGCCGATATTTTTCTTGAAAGTTTGTAATATAGTCCTAACCAGTATTTATGAATATACGCCATCAGCAGTTCCTTGCGCCCGATGAGTTTGCGGTGTTTCTGTCGCTTGATGGCACGGACGGCGATGGCACCGCACTTGTCCACGTCGAGGCCGTTGGCTTGTCCGGCGTCCATCTTGGCGTGGGCGGTGCCATCGCCGTGCAGGGCGCTTTTGCTGATTTGTGTGTTGATGCGTCCAGGGATGAGGAAGGTCACACCAATGTTGTCGTATTCCAGCTCCAGCGACTCGTAGAACCCGAACAGAGCGTGTTTTGCGGCGCAATAGGCCGAGCGCAGAGGAAAGCCGAACAGGCCCGATAGGGAAGTGGTCACGCTGAACTGCACATGCTCTTTGGAAAGAATCATCTCCTTGAACTTCTTGACGAGATATACCCCGCTGAGGAAGTCGACTTTCAGGATTTTTTCGTCCACGCTGATGTCGGTGTCGAGGGCTTTCTCGCGTTGCGAGATGCCCGCGTTGAGCACAAAGAGGTCGATGCTCAGGCCTTGTTCCATCACGTAGTCGTAGAGCCTGTCAATGGAGGCGTAGTCGTCGAGTTGGGTCTCGGTGGCCCAAGCCTTCACGCCGTATTGCTCGCACATTTCTTTGGTCTTGTTGAGGTCGTCGATGCCGAGGCCTGTGAGGACGAGGTGGCAGCCTTCCTGTGCCATGTGTAGCGCGATGCTCTGCCCGATGCCTGTGCCTGCGCCAGTGATGAGTGCTGTTTTGTTTTTTAGGTTTAGCATTGTTTATCATGTTTGTGGTTGGCCTTCTATAGATTCACTTCAGATTTTGAAGGCATGTCATACCGAACCTGAAAGGTGATTGTATCTATGCCTTCAAAATCCTCGGAATGACATAGAAGGCCATTAACCGAAAACGCCCGCAAAGATAAAAATAATTCCTTCATGTTGGGATAATCAATATATTTACTAATTTTGTGCCTTGCAAATCCCTGATGTATGGTCGGCCCTTCGACCCTTCGACGAGCTCAGGGCTCAGGGACCTTAACTGAACAACTGAATAATTAAACAACTACAAATTAATACAGATGGACATTTTCGAAAGAATATCAAAGGATTCCGGAGGCCCGATTGGGCAGTACCGCGAACGCGCCGACGGTTATTTCGCATTCCCTCGTTTGGAAGGTGAGCTGGGACCGCGCATGGTTTTTGACGGCAGGGAAGTGCTCTGCTGGAGCTTGAACAACTATTTGGGCTTGGCCAACCACCCCGAGATTCGTCGTGTGGATGCCGAAGCCGCCGCCAAATACGGACTCGCCGCTCCCATGGGTGCCCGTATGATGACGGGTCACACCCGTATGCATGAGCATTTCGAGCATGAGTTGGCCGACTTCGAGAAGAAGGAAGCCGCTTATCTGTTCAATTTTGGCTATCAGGGCATCGTGTCGACCATCGACACGCTGACCAACCCGCACGATGTCATCGTTTACGACAACGAAGCCCACGCTTGCCTCTTGGACGGTATCCGCCTGCACATCGGCAACAAATACAAATACCGCCACAACGACATGGCCGACTTGGAGAAGAAACTGAAAGTCGCTACCGAGGTGGTGGCCAAGACAGGTGGCGGTATCCTCGTCATCACTGAGGGCGTTTACGGCATGACGGGCGCTTTGGGCGACCTCGCTGGCATCGTAGCCTTGAAGAAGAAATACAGTTTCCGTATTCTCATTGACGATGCTCACGGCTTCGGCGTGATGGGTCCCACGGGTCGTGGCACCTCCGAGCATTTCGGCGTGATGGATGACATCGACATCTACATCGGAGCATACGCCAAGGCCATGGCCATTATTGGCGGTTTCGTGGCTGGTCCGAAGTATGTCATCGAGTATCTGCGCTATAACATGCGTTCGCAGATGTATGCCAAGAGCCTGCCGTTGGCCATCGTGGAAGGCTGCGAGAAACGTTTGGAAATCATCCGCAGCGCTGAAGGTGACGCCCTTCGTAAACAGCTTTGGACGGTGACCCGCGCCTTGCAGAAAGGCTTTCGCGACCTTGGTTTCGACATCGGTCCCGCCGAGGCTTGCGTGACGCCGGTGCACGTGCAAGGCGACGTGGTGCAGGCCACCAACATCGCCATGGACCTGCGCGAGAACTACAAGATTTTCTGCTCGGTCATCACCTATCCCGTCATCCCCAAGGGCATGATCATCTTCCGCATCATCCCGACGGCTGCCCACACCATGGACGACGTGAACTACACGCTGAACGCCTTCGCCGAGGTGAGGCAGAAGCTCGACAAGGGCTACTACGATGGTACAGAAGTGCCGAACATGAGGATTGAGTAATTTATGTAATGATAAGATAAAGCGACGCTTTCGCGTCGCTTTTTTTTGTATTTTCAAAAATTATTCGTATTATTGCACTGTCAAAGATTGAGATAATCCAAAAAATGTGATAATATGATACTTGTAAAACAAGCCGGCGTTTATGTCAATATCCTGAATTGCAGGCTCAAGAAACACCTCGCCGAAGTGTTCAAGAAGAACGGCGTCAACCTGACGGCGGAGCAATACCTGGTCATGGATACGTTGTGGAACGAAGGCACGCTCACCCAGCAGTCCATTGCTTTTATCATCCAAAAGGACAAGAACTCGGTGACACAGTTCATCGACAACTTGGAGAGAAAAGGATTGGTGACGCGCTCTGTGTCCAAGGAGGACCGTAGGGTGAACAAAATCGTTGTGACCGAAAAGGGCATGGCACTGAAGGATTCCACCAAGCAACTCGCCATCGATACGATGAATGAGGCGTTGGCGGGTATTCCCGAAACGGATGTGCAGACCTGCGTGGAAGTGATGAAAAAGGCCTGCGCTAACATAAGCGACTTCGAATTATGACATGCCTTCTACAGCCATAAAAACACTTTTAGTAAACCTGTTTTTGCAATAGTGGCACCATAATTGTAAAAGTTTTTCCGTTGGTTATCTTGATAATCTTTATCTTTGCAACCTTTAATCTCAACGAAATGAATAGAATGACAAGATTTTTGATGGCACTGCTCGCCTTGACCTTGATCATGCCTTCCTGTAACAAAGGTCCGGGCGAAGGCGGCACGGGTACGGTGCAGGGCTTCGTGAAATTGGTGCATCATCCCGACAACGACTTCACCCTGACGCCCGACACGATGGAGGCAGTCAAGACGGACGTCTTCATCATTTATGGTGACGAGACCTACTACGACGACGATGTAGAAACGGGTCCAGACGGTATGTATCGCTTTGAGTATCTTTTGCCTGGCAATTACACGGTGTTTTCCTATTCCATCTTGCCTTCGGGCGAAAAGGTGGCCGTGAAAGAGACGGTGGAGCTGCAGCGCGGTGAAGTGGCCGAGGTGCCAACGATTTATATCCATGACGGTAAGGCCTATGGCACTTCGATTGTAAAGGGACAGGTAATGGCTGCCTATTATATCAAGGAAGACGGCGTTTGGCATTATTATGACGAAGGGCCGGCCTATGAGCATCGTGTTTATATTCGCAAGGCGGGCGACGAACTCTATTTTGACGATGTCCGCACGGGTGTCGACGGAAAATTTGCGTTCCAGAAGCTGCAGCCAGGTGATTATGAGCTTTTCACAGTGACCGAAGATGCCGATGAGTACCCTTCGCTGCTGTTTCAGACCGTCACCGTGACCGAAGCTGGACAGATTTGTGAACTGGATCCTTTTGTGATAAGAATAAACTTATAATTTACAGAATATGAGAAGATTAGTGATAGTTTTGGCTTTTATGGCCATCAGCGTTGGCGGTTTCGCTCAGGCCGTCTCCGATGCTACCATCACCAAGCGCGAGAACCGCAAGGGCATGGTCTTGAAGGAATGGAACACCCCTAACGGCGACAAACGCGCCTTCCTCGACCGCAAGACGACCTACGATGCCCTCGGACGCAAAATCGAGGAGGTTGAATACGCCAGCTACGGCCAGAAGTGGCGTGTGGTGAGCGAATATCCTGACAACAGTGATATCACGGCCAAGGTGGTGCGCGAAATCGAGTACAACGACCGTGACAAGGTGGTGCGCATTCGCAAGTTTGAGTACAACGAGGACGGCTCCAAGAAACGTCAACTCAACTACTACCCGAACGGCAAGCTCGAGTCGGTGAAGACCTTTGAATACGTGCCCAAAGACTGATGGATGAAATCCTAGGCATAGTGCAGGGCATGAAGCCCATCACGTTAGATGAGATGAGCGGCGTGAAGCTGATGAACCGCATCGACACCAAATACTTGGTGACGGAGACACAACTGCGTGGCATCCTTATGCGCATCCGCGACGCCTACTATGCCCAGGAGGTGGAAGGAAACCGCTTGTCGCCTTACAGCACTGTCTATTACGACACGCCTGACTTGACGATGTATCTTATCCACCACGACCGCCATTTGGTGCGCGACAAGGTGCGAGTGCGTACCTACGTTGATTCCCACCTGACCTTCTGTGAGGTGAAACACAAGAACAACAAGGGGCGCACAAAGAAGAAACGCATTGAGGTGGAGCCTATTCCCAATATCCTTGACAACCCTGAGGCGGCGGCGTTTCTGGCTGAGAAACAACCTTATCCAGTGGAAATGTTGAGCCCGCATCTCATCACCATCTTCGACCGTTTCACCTTGGTGAACTACGACAAGACCGAACGCCTCACCATCGACTGCAACCTTCGTTTCGAGAACCTGCGCAGCGGCAATACCGCCTCGATGGCACCTCTCGCTGTGATGGAACTGAAACAGGACGGTCGCGCCCATTCGTTGCTGAAAGACGTGCTTTTTGACATGAGAATCAGACCGTTCAAGGTCAGCAAATACTGCATCGGCACCTGCATGACGCGCCCCGAGGTGAAGCAGAACCGGTTTAAGAAAAAACTGAGAAGAATAGAAAAGTTAAAGAATGACACGAGACTGCGAAACACGAGACGTTGGGTCAATGACTCGCGTCCCGAAGTCCCGCGTCCCGAGTCAAAAAGAGATAAACAAACAATAAAACAACAATATGAACCTACTACAAATCAACCTGCAGGACTACGACCCTGACATTGCCCGTGAATTTGGCGGTGGCGCCACCTCAATGGATTTCCTCGGTGTACCGCTCTTCGACGCCCAGAGCCTTTGGACGATGCTGATCCGTTTCGTCTTTAATTTCCTCGTTTGTTGGGTCATCATCCATTGCTTCTACTACAAAAAGGCCAACCGCAAGGATTATTACTTTACCTTCATCATGTTCGCTGTGGTCATCTTCCTCATCATCTCGCTGATGGAGAACATGAAGATGAACATCGCCTACGCTTTGGGCTTGTTTGCCATCTTCGGCATGATTCGATACCGAACGGAGACCATCAAAATCCGTGAGATGACGTATCTTTTTGTGGTGATGGGCTTGAGCATCGTCAACGGCATGGCACTTTCGACGAGTTATCTGGAACTCATTATGGTCAACTTGCTGACGGTGTTGGCGGTATGGGTCCTTGACGGCACCAAGATTCTGAAACACACGGCGACAAAGATCATCCTTTACGACCGCATCGAGAACACCAAACATGGCAAGGAGGAAGATCTGAAGGCTGACCTGATTGAGCGCACAGGTTTGGATATCAGCAAGGTGGAGGTAGGGCATATCGACTACCTGCGTGATGTGGCCTTCGTGAAGGTGTATTACACGCCTATCGACGGCGAGGTGAACACGATTGACACGATAACCAAGTTGAAGAACTTCGACGAATAGTGAAAAAGTTGTTGTTCATAGCGTTGATGACGATTTCGGTGGCGACTTTCGCTCAAAGCGAGCGCACCACCGACATAGGAGGCATCGCTTCTTCGGAGCTCTCGACGGGACTGGGAGGTTCCTTCGGTCTGTCGGTGGAGGAGGAGTTGCGCTTCGACCACAACTGCACCCAGTTCGATCGTTGGCTCAACTCGGTGGGAGTCGACTATACCTGCCTGCACAACCGCATGAACATTGGTGTCACTGCTGATTACATCCGTCGCCACAACGATAGGGACTATTATGAAAACCGAGGCCGATTGGGCTTGCTGGTGACATACACTGAGGATTATCGCCGTTTCAAGTTTCAGGGGCGCAGCAAGTTGATGGGTACCTTTTTCGACGAAAGTACAGGCGAGCATCGTGTCAATCCGAGATTGTATTGGCGTAACCGATTGAAAGTCACTTATCAATACCCCAACAGTCGTTTCAAGTACAGTCTTTCGACAGAGCTGTTTTGGCTTACCAACGACCCGAAGAAGAATGGTATCGACAACATCCGAACAGTGCTTGCCGTAGACTATCGCCTTTCACGGCATTATTCCCTGCTGGTTTTCGCCCGCATGGACAACGACATACAGGTGAAGGAGCCTGTAGACCGATTCTATTTCGGGATGACTTTCAAGGCGAAGTATTGAATCGATGCTGTCTTTTCACAAAAAAAGCAAAAAAGGCGTTTTTCTTCGAAAAATGTCTTTTTTGTTTTGAATTGTTTCCTATTTTTGTCCTTTCGAAACAATTCAAAAATTTTCAGATATGAATACAAAGTTAAAAATGAAAACAATCAGTGGCATCTGCTTGATTTTCGCGATGTTGCTGCTGGCCTTCGCCCCCTCTTGCGGTAAGAAGGGGACAGTTGGGTCGAACGTGCTTGTGGAGCGTATCCGCCCTTTGGATGAAGCGTTGTTGTCCTTTTTGGACAGCTACACTTCTGGTGCCATCATCGCTGGCGAGCCCATTGTGGTGCGTTTCAGCAATCCTGAAAGCCTGAAAGTGAAATATGGCGAGTCGATTCCCGCCAAAGCCTTCAATTTCACGCCGTCGCTGAAAGGCAAGGCTGTTTGGATCGACGAGAACACTGTCGGCTTCCAATACGATAACATCGACAAGGAGCAAAGTTATGTCTGTTCTTTCAAGATGTCGGAGTTTGTGGATGTGGCTCCCGACCAGGTTCTTGAGTTCGGTTTCGGAGTGCGTCGCCAGAATCTGAGTCTTGTGGCCGAGTATCCTATCTGCATTTCCAACGAGTCGATGAACTATATCATCAGCATCGCTTTCGCGGTTCCCGTCGATCAGGACGAGGCCATCAAGATGTTCGATGAGTCTTTCCGAAACAACCATCCTGTGCAGATAACATATGCTGGAAATAATGTGTATAATTTTGAGATACAAGGTTTTGAGCGTAAGAATGACGACTATCGTGTTCGCGCTACTTTGGACGGGAAAGCGGTCGAGGCCAAGTCAAAGATGGAACGTGACCTGATTATCTATGCCAAGGACACTTTCTACCCCATTGGTTACGATGTGGACCGCAGCTCCGACCACGTTTCCGTGTTCTTCAGCCAACCGCTGAAAGAGGATCAAAACCTTACAGGATTTGTCACGGTGCCTAAAAGAATGGCCTACAAAGCTGACATCAAGGACAATAGGATTGATTTTTATATCGACAAGAGCAAACTCTACAGTTACGAGTTGGACGACCTGAAAATTGGTCTGAACAGTGGTATTCGTGCCGCCAACGGCATGTTGCTGCAAGGTGATTATGAGCTTAAGGTAGACCTTACCGCAGTGCTGCCCAAGGTGCGTTGGACCGATGAAGGCGTCATCATTCCCAATGTGGACGAGACCACTGTCTATTTTGATGCCATCTGCCTTAACTCGGTGACTTTGAGGATTGTACGAATCTTCGATGACAACATCCTCTCATTCTTGCAGGACAACGAACTGAACGAGACTTACGGTGTTCGCAAAGCGGGCCGTTTGGAGAAGAAAGTGCGTTTGGCCGTTGACAATCCGTATCCTAACCAGTGGAAGACATTCCCCATCGTTCTTTCCGATTACATTAAGGTGGAACCTGGTGCGATGTACCAACTGAGCCTCAACTTCGGTCCCGCCGACTACACTTTCGCCTCCGACGAGATGAAGATGGCTGTGACGGACAACGAGGCTCGCGAAGCTTCCTATTGGGACGGCAACGCCGATGATTACAAGGAATACCGCTACGACGGCGAATGGGGCGACCCCAATGGCTTCTACTATTACAACTATGTGGAGGAAAAGAAGAACATTGTCGTGAGTGACCTTGCCGTGACCGCCAAGATGGGCCGTAACGATGTGTTGGATGCATATGTCTATCAGATTTCGGACGCGACGCCCGCTTCGAGTGCCCAGGTGACGGCTTACAACTTCCAAAAACAAGAGATTTCCAAAGGCAGCGTTGACAGCAAAGGCCATGTGCAGTTGCAATGCGCCAACAAGCCCGCCTTTGTGGTGGCAACGGATAGGAGAGGCAGCAAATCGGTGATTAAGTTGAATGATGGCAATGCGTTGTCATACAGCCGTTTCAATGTTTCTGGTGAGCCTGTGGAGCAAGGCGTTTCCGCCTTTGCCTACTCCAATCGTGGCGTGTGGCGTCCAGGTGACGAGTTGCAACTCAACCTCATGCTGAACGATATGGAATCAAGCCTTCCCAATGATTATCCAGTGGTTCTCGAAGTGATTGACGCTACGGGCCGCCTTTATGCCAAACAAGTGAACACCAAGCCTGTGAACGACCTCTATTGCTTCACCGTCCCGACCAATGTGTCGGACGAGACAGGTCTTTGGACGGCTCGTTTCAAGGTGGGCAACAGCACTATCACCAAGAACCTCCGCGTGGAGACCGTGAAACCCAATCGTTTGGAAATCAAGTTCGACCTTCCTGAAACAGTCAGTCTCTCGCACAATGAGCATGTCAATCTGATTTCGAGGTGGCTCAATGGAATGAAAGCCAATAGCCTGAAGACCGAAGTTGATGTGGTGTTGCGTGGCGGCGAGACTTCGTTTAAGAATTTTACCAACTATTCCTTCGTCAATGAGACGCAAAGTTTTGAGCCTCAAGAGCTTTCCCTGTTTAGCGGTCAACTCAACTCGGAGGGCGTGGCTAATGTGGGCTTTAGTCCTTTGAAAGATGTCTATGCCGCTGGGATGATGAATGGCACTTTCACGGTGAAGGTCTTCGAGCAGGGTGGTGACTTCAGCATCGCCTCGTTCACTTCAAAACTCTCACCCTATGAGCGTTATGTAGGTGTGGAACTGCCTGAAACGGTTTCAAAATACGGTAGTTATTATGATACTGGCAAGGATTGGAAGTTCAACATCGCCATGGTCGGCGAGAATGGTATGGCCTACAAGTCGTCGGTTGCGTTGGAATATGCCTTGTATAAGCTGGATTCTTACTGGTGGTGGTCGAGCGAGGATGAGTGGACGCTGCAACGCTATGCGTCAGGTACTTACAAGGCTCCCGTGCAAAACGGTACCTTGACTTGCAACGGCACGACCTCGGTCAGTTTCAATATCCCAAATGAAAAATGGGGCAGTTACCTCTTCGTCGTCAATGACAGACAGGGTGGTCACACCTTTGCTAAGGTCATCAATTTCGACTGGGGCTATGGCCATTCTTCGTCCGCTTCGGGCGCTCCCGCACAGTTGTCTATGAAAGCCACTGCCGACAGCTATCAAGTGGGTGAGAAGATCATCGTCACCTTCCCGGCCAACGATCAGGCGAAGGCTTTGGTGACCGTGGAGGCCAACGACCGTGTGATGCAAACTTTGTTGGTAGAAGATCTCGGTCAGGAAGGCAAGGTGGAAATCACTGCCACCGAGGAGATGATTCCGAATGTGTATGTCTATGTGTCTCTGATTCAACCGCATGATGCTGTCAATGACCTGCCTATCCGTCTCTATGGCGTGATTCCCGTGAAGGTGGAAGACAAGAAACTGCAACTGCAGCCCAATATCCAAATCCCTGAAACAGCCAACACGAAGAAGAACCTTGAGGTGAAGATCAGTGAAGCTGCCGGACAAGCCATGACTTACACTTTGGCTGTTGTCGATGAAGGCATCTTGGGTCTGACCAACTTCAAGACCCCGAATCCTTACGGCTACTTCAACAGTAAACAGGCGTTGAGCGTTCGCACGTGGGACAACTACGCTTCTATTGTGGATGCGTTCAGTGGCGAGTTGGGTTCTGTCTACGCCATCGGTGGTGACGGTATCCTCAACCAGGAAATCACCCTCGACAAACGCTTCAAGGCCTATGCGGTCACCTTGGGACCTTTCGAGCTGAAGGCAGGTCAGACTAATAGCCATAGCTTTGAGGTACCGCAATGCTCTGGTGCTTTGCGCTTTATGGTAATAGCCAAGGGCAATGGTAAGGCTTTCGGATCGGCTGAGAAGCAGATGAAAGTCGTTGACCCGATTAACCTCTATCCGTCGGCCCCGCGTGTGGTGGCTCCTGGCGATGAACTCAACCTCAAGGTGCAGGTGCAAGCTCCCACGATGAAGAACAAGACTTTGGATGTGAAGTTCGATAACAAGAACCTTGAGGCTCTTGGCGCACTGCCCACTTCGGTGAAGATTGACGCCAACGGCGAGGGCATTGTGGCAGTCAAGGTGAATATTCCCAAGACTTTGGGTAATGCCGAACTGAACGTGAAAGTGACGGGCGATGGATACACCGCCGAGTCGTCGACCGTGATGCCGATACGTATGCCTTACGCAGAACGCCGTAATACGATTACCAAAGAAATCGAGGCTGGACAGACGGTCAGCTTGCCGTTCAATTTGGATGGTATGGCGGGTACGCAACAAGGCAACATCACTGTGTCGAACTTGCTGCCCATCGACCTCTTTGGCCGAATCGATTACCTGACAGGCTATCCGCACGGCTGTCTCGAACAGACAACCTCAAAGGCTTTCCCGCAACTCTATCTGAATTACTTCGCTCAACTTGACGACAAGGACAAGGAAGAGATGCGGAACAATATTGAGACGGCCATCACCAACCTGAAGTCGTACCAAAAGTCCGACAACTCGATGACCAACTGGCCGGGAGGTCGTTACACCGACCCGTGGACCGAGATTTACGCGTTGCATTTCTTGGTTGAGGCCAACAAGCAGGGCTACAACGTGCCGCAGTACTTCCTTGATGGTTTGTTGAGTTATCAAGCCGATCGCGCCAAGCAATGGAAGAACAATCCCGACTATAAACAAGGCGAGACCATCCAGGCCTACCGTCTCTTCGTGCTGGCATTGGCTGGCAAAGCTGAAATGGGTGCCATGAACCGCTTCAAGGAGATTGAGATGAACTACGACCTGACCAAGGCTTTGGCTGCTGCCGCCTTTGCCCAGACGGGTAAAACGAGCATTGCGCAGAACCTGTTGCCGGTAGTCGAGGAAGGTAAGATGATGTCCGATTATTATACTTCCTTCGGCTCCCGCACCCGCGACTTCGCTTTCTACACCTATGTGCAGATGCTTTGCGATGTTGACCAACAGACGGTGCAGAACAATATTAATGAGGTGTGCCGCATGATGAGCACCAACCGTTGGATGGATACGCAGACGACAGCTTTCTCGCTCTTTGTTTTGGGCAAGTACGCCGAGAAGATGAAAGTCAACAATACCAACCTCTCTGCCACAGTGAAGCTGAATGGCGAAGACCGTACCCTGAACACCAATATGGCTTCGGTAGGCTTTGGCTTCACGCCGAAACTGGGCAGTAACACGGTTGAAATCAAGAACAACACTGATCAGAAAATGATTGCCAACCTGTTTACCAAGACATCGGTCGCCGAATATGACATGAACGAAAACGGCAATCTGATTAAGATGGCGGTGAACTATTACGATAAGAATGGTGCTTCTGCCAATCTGACTTCGTTGAACGCTGGCACCGACCTGCGTGTGCAGATTACGGTGAACAACCCGAGCGAGTGGCAAGTCACGGAGCTGGCTTTGTCATACTACCTGCCTTCGGGTTGGGAACTGGTCAACGAGCGCGTGAACGGCGAGATGACCGGCAACGAAGGTGCCAAGCACATCGACCTCCGCGACGACCGCGCCTACTTCTACTTCGACTTGATGCCAGGCGCGAAGAAGACCTTCACTCTCAAGGCCAACGCCACTTACGAGGGCAACTACATGATTCCCGCCGTCCGCTGCGAGGATATGTACAACAACGAGATTTTCTACAACGTGCCGGCTCGCGGGTGCGTGGTGAAGTAAGGATTGATGATGAAATGAACATTGTAGGGGCGGACCTGTGTGTCCGCCCTTAAAGCATCAAATCCATGAAATGGCTCGCAAGACATAGAAAAGCGAAAATCGCCCTCATCGTTCTTGCGGGCTTTTTCATAGCCTTCCTATGCATCCCCGCCCCGCGTTTCGACAAGCCTTATTCCACAGTATTGACCGCGCGAAACGGCGAACTGCTCGGTGCGAAAATCGCTGACGACGGCCAATGGCGTTTCCCCGCCACCAACGAATATTCTCCAAAGTACATTGCCTGCCTGTTGGAATACGAAGACCGCTATTTCTTTTTTCATCCAGGCTTTAATCCCGTGGCGTTCGTGAAGTCGTTCATCGAGAACGTGAAGGCAGGGGAAGTGGTCCGAGGGGGGAGTACCATTTCGATGCAGGTCGTGCGAATGTCGCGAGATAATCCGCCTCGGACGTATGCCGAGAAGCTTTGGGAGGTCATTTTGGCCATGCGGTTGGAACTGCACTATTCCAAGAGGTCTATCCTCAATATGTATGCCGCCAACGCACCTTTCGGGGGCAATGTGGTCGGCATCGACGCGGCGGCATGGCGATATTTCCACACTACGCCCGATGACCTCTCGTGGGCTGAAGCGGCTACTCTTGCAGTGCTACCCAACGCACCAGCATTGATACACCCTGGCCGCTCCCGTGAGCGATTGCAACAGAAACGCAATGAGTTACTGCAACGCCTACCACATTCCAAAACCTTCATTCCGAATCGTTTCCATATCCCTGAACTCTCCGACGAGGACTGCGAACTGGCCATGATGGAGAACATTCCAGATAAGCCTTTCGAGATGCCCATGCTGGCGTATCATTACCTCAGCGACCAAGACAAACAACACCACGGGGAACAAATCGCATCAACCCTTGACTACCATTTGCAGCAGTCCGTGATGGACATCATGAACCGCCACCATGAGGCCAATGTGATGAACAACATCGACAATGCCGCCGTGTATATTGTTGATTACCTGAATGATGAAATCATCGCCTACGTCGGCAACAACAGAAACGCCTCCGATGCCGCTATGGTCGACATGGTGAAGGCGCAACGCTCCACAGGCAGCATTTTGAAGCCTTTCCTTTTTGCCGCCATGCTTGGCGAAGGTACCTTGTTGCCCGAGATGGTCTTGCCTGACATTCCGATGAGTCTTTCGGGCTTCACGCCGAAGAACTACAGCGGCGAATATTGGGGCGCGGTGAATGCCGACAAGGCTTTGCAGAACTCGCTGAACGCGCCGTTTGTCCACCTTTTGCGCGAATATGGCCAACCAAGATTCCATAGCTTGCTGAAGCAGTTACCACTGAAAGGCATTGTTTTCGATGCGGAGCATTACGGCCTGTCGCTTATCGTGGGTGGGGCCGAGGCTTCGCTTTACGATATTACCAATGCCTATGCCAAGATGGGGCGCAAGTTGGCCGTTCATGTGAACGAGAACTACAACGCCAAAATCGATGATAAAGAGTCGCCGTTTTCTGCTGAAGCCATCGCTGAAACTTTCCATGTGATGCTCGGCTTGACCAGACCTGTGAACCAGATAGGGTGGGGCGGCTTCTCGTCTTCGGCGCAGGTGGCGTGGAAGACAGGCACCAGCTTTGGTTTCAAGGATGCTTGGGCGGTGGGTCTCACCGACCGTTATGTGGTGGGTGTTTGGGCGGGCAACTCCGATGGCGAGGGCCGACCTGGACTGACGGGTGTTGGCGTGGCGGCACCGATATTGTTTGATGTGGTCGGCAAATTGAACGACAGCTACCGCTATCCCGCCAACACTTCGGAAAGCATGGAAATTGAGGTCTGCGCTGAGTCGGGTTATCCCAAGTCGGAGTATTGCCAGCATACGAAGAAGATACGTGTCTGCAATGTGGAAAACCAGACGGGCGTGTGCCCCTATCACAAAAAAGTGTTTTTGGATGAGTCGCGCCAGTATCAGGTGCGACCTGACTGCTATCCAGTCGACCAAAAATGTTATGACGTGTTTTATGTCTTGCCGCCTGTGATGGAGTGGTTTTACAAGAAGCACTCACCGCTGTTCCGTCCCCTGCCAGCCTTCTATCCAGGCTGCGGCACCGCCCATCCCGATGAGGTAATGGCTTTCGTCTATCCCAAGAGCGATGCCAAGGTGACGATTCCCATTGGCATCCGCGGCGACCGCCAGCAGGTGATTTTTGAAATTGCGCACCGAAATCCGCAGAAGACCATCTTCTGGACTTTGAATGACACGTTTTTGGGTCAAACGCGCCTCAACCATCAGATGCCCATCGACGTGGAAAAAGGCACGTATCAACTTCGTTGTGTGGACGAAGACGGGGTGGAACTGATTAGGAAGATTGTGGTGCAATAAAATCTTCAACTTGGTAAATGAAAAATCTTCAACTTGGTGAATGAAAAATCTTCAACTTGGTGAATGAAAAATAGAAAAATATTTGTATTTATCAGATTTTTAGTATTTTTGCATCGAAAATAAAAGTCTGAAAAATGAGCGAATATAGACCGCGAATTTGCGACCAATTATTAGAGGATTTATTGGAGACGGTTGGTGCTGTTTTGGTGGAAGGACCGAAGTGGTGCGGAAAGACAACGACTTCAGAACAACATGCCAAGAGCATCCTTTATATGGATGACCCTGATACCAAGGCTCAAAACCTGCATTTGGCGGAGGTAAACATCAAGGCCTTGTTACAAGGTGCAACCCCTCGCTTGATTGACGAGTGGGAATTGGCGCCACAATTGTGGGATGCTGCCCGTTTTGAGGTGGATCATCGCGAGCAGCATCAAGGACAGTTCATTTTCACGGGTTCTGCCGTTCCGCAGAAAAAACAGCGTGACAAGATATTCCATTCGGGAACGGGGCGTTTTGCATGGTTGCTGATGCGTCCCATGTCGCTTTGGGAGTCGGGCGACAGTAGTGGTGAGGTCAGTTTGGGGAGCCTTTTTGAAGGAGTTGTGCCCGAGGCTTATCAAGGCAAGCATGACTTGGAGGCCATGGCTTATCTTACGTGTCGTGGAGGATGGCCGGGAGCCTTGTCATTGAAGCAAAAAGCCGCCCTTCGTATTGCGACGGCTTATCTTGATGGTGTTTTGCATAGCGACATTTCGCGTGTTGATGATGTGCAGCGCGATGCCGATTTCATGTTACGTATTATCCATAGTTTGGCGCGTCATCAAGGAGGGCAAGTATCCATCTCGACGATTTATGCCGACCTAACGGCCAATGCGCAGTCGAGTATGAGTGAAGATACCATTGCAAGTTATGTTGATGTTTTGAAGAAAATTTTCATGGAAGAGGATATGCCTGCATGGAATCCAGATTTGAGGAGCAAGGCAGCCATTCGCACATCCGATACGCGCTATTTCGTAGACCCAAGCATAGCTGTGGCCGCTTTGGGTATTGGGCCGAAAGATTTGATGAATGACTTGAATACTTTTGGCCTGCTGTTTGAGACTCTGGCCGTCCGTGATTTGCGGGCATATGCCGAAGCTTTGGACGGCAAGGTATATCATTACAGAGACAACAACAAATTGGAATGTGATGCCGTGGTGCATTTACGTAATGGGCATTATGGTTTGGTGGAGGTGAAGTTGGGAGGTGAGAGTCTGATTGCCGAAGGCGTGAAAACCTTGGATTTATTATCTAGCAAAATCGATACAACTCGGATGCCTGAACCGAGTTTTAAGATGGTGCTCACTGCTATTGGGCAATATGCTTATCGCCGCACCGATGGCGTCTTTGTGGTGCCTATCGGCTGTTTGAAACTCTAACCCCCAATGCCCATCGACGTGGAAAAAAGGCACCTATCGTCTCCGTTGTGTGGACGAAGACGGGGTGGAGCTGAGCAGGAAGATTGTGGTGCAGTAGGCTCTTTTTTGGTAATTGTCACCAGTTTTTTGGAAATTGTCACCTGATTATGGAAATTGTCACCAAAAAATATGGGAATTGTCACCTGGTTTTAGGAATTGTCACTTCGAATTTGTGAAATTGTCACCTCGCCTGTTTGGACTTTGTCGTAATTTTGCACAAATTTTTTGGAATATGAAAACACGCATGAAAACTTTGAAAGCCTTCGTGCTTTTCTTGGGACTGTCGATGCTGACAGCGACCCAACTGAACGCCCAAAACGGCGGCGGATTGTTCGGTAGGGGCGACCTGCCCGAATATGGCAACCGTGACGGAGCAGGCACCGAAAATGGTGTCGGTCTCGGTGGAGCCACGACAGAAAATCCGACAGAAGCACCAATAGGCGGCGGCATCGCAGTCCTCGTGGTAGCTGGAGTGGGTTACACCTTATTGAAAAGTAAGGAGGACAAGCAATGAAAAAGCTGACTGTAATCCTTGCAGCATTTGCCTTGACCTTTGGTTTCAGCCAATGCAAGAAAGCGGAAACTCCCGCGACCGACGAAGGCGTAAGAATCACTCTTACGGCAGGCTACGGCAACGGCGCGAAAACTGGGTTCAATCCCGAAACAGGTGCTTTCACCTGGACTGGAACCACGGAAAACCCCGAATACATCAATGTGGGCGGCAGCACACACGGTTACCTCGGCCAGCTGACCAGCACACAAAGCGGCGAAACCGTAACTTTCAGTGGCACCATCACTCCAAGTGATGGCGAAACGCTGTATTTCTTCTATCTCGGCAAGGGCAACCATGCTTCTGCAACTTCCGTGGATTTCTCCAACCAAGACGGTACGCTTGCTAATGTGACGAACTACCACATCGCCATTAGTAATGGAATTGTCTACAATGGACAAACGAGTTTCAGCGCCACACTGAACATGGCCATGTCCATCGCCTATTTCGACGTGAACGGCTTCAAGAACGCCAGTGAAACCGCCGAAACCGTCTATCTGCACGGCGACGAGGTGTATTCCACCGCCACCATTAATTATAGAGAGGGTACGATTACAGGCGATGCAAAGGGCAATATCAACCTTGGGACGGCCACGGCTGGAAAATACGTGGCCTTGATACCCTCGGTGAGCACCGAAACGACGCTGAAGTTCGATAGCGACAGCAAATGGGGTGCAATGAACTTCATGCGCGGCATCCAAGCGGGGAGGTATTATTCCAACAGCGGCGCGGCCTTGACCGTAACGGCAGGCACTTTGCTTGAAGGCACAGCCCCTGGCTTGTTCTCTGTTTCGGCTACGAAGAAAGTGCGATTCTCGCAAGGCAATTTGCAATATATTGGCAGCGCAGCCACGCCTTACTGGAAGTTTGCCGACAACCAGTGGGATGTTCTTGGCACCACCACGGGCCAGAACAGCAGCGACCAGAACGTAGACCGCGACCTCTTCGGCTGGGGCACGAGCGGCAACAACCATGGAGCGGGGTGCTACCAACCTTGGAGCACGAGCCAATTCAACGACGACTACTACGCCTACGGGCAATCTACCTACAACCTGTATGAACAGACAGGCCAGGCCGACTGGGGCTATAACCCGATAAGCAACGGCGGCAACACCACCAACACGTGGCGTACGCTTACAGGAGGAGACAATGGCGAATGGCAATACATTTTCGACAGCCGATCGACCCCGAGCGGCATCCGCTATGCGAAGGCACAGGTGAACGGGGTGAAAGGCGTGATATTGTTGCCCGACGACTGGAGCGCGAGCTACTACAGCCTGAACAACACCAACCAAAACAACGCGAGCTTCGACAGCAATGTGATAAGCTCCACGCAGTGGAGTACCTTGGAGCAGCACGGTGCCGTCTTCCTGCCTGCCGCTGGCTACCGCTATGGGAAGGGGGTCAACGATGTGGGCAGCATCGGCAACTACTGGTCGGCTTCGTGTAGCGGCAACGCGTACAGCGTGTACTTCGGCTACAACGAGCACTTCGGCGGCTATTCGCTGAATCCGCAGAGAAGCAGCCCCCGTTGCGGCGGTCAGTCTGTGCGCTTGGTCCGCAATGTGCAATAACCGTTAACCCCATCGGAATCATATTCGGGAGGCGGCCAAGAGGGAATTGGCCGCCTTTTTTGTGGTAAATGAAAATATTTCACGAAAGCCCTTGCGGGATGGTTACCATGCATATGCCTCAGCTGTCATCCATTTGCCCTGTACTTTCAAAGTGCGTTCGATGACATCGCGGACAGCGCCTTTGCCGCCAAGGCGTTCGCTGATGAATTTGCTGATGGCCTTCACCTCGGGCGAGGCGTCGGCAGGGCAGGCGGGTAGGCCAGTGCATTGCATCACGCGCAGGTCGGGGATGTCGTCGCCCATGAAGAGAATCTCCTCTGGCTTCAAGCCATTCTCTTTCATGTACTCATTGAGCTTCAACACCTTGTCAGGAATGCCGGTGAACACATCGGTCACGCCGAGGCTGTTCATTCTGACTTCCATCGAGGGGCAGATGGCACCCGAGATGACCGCCACATTGTAACCCAATTTGGTGGCTAATTGTATAGCATAGCCATCTTTGACGTTGGTGGCACGCCATGGGTGTCCGTCGTGGTCGCTGAAAACAGTACCGTCGGTCATTACGCCGTCGAAGTCGAAGATGAAGGTGGTGATATGAGAGAGTGTTTCGTTGAGGTCGTTCATAAGGCTGTTATTTTCGGGCCAAAAGTAAGGTTTTTTTGTGAAATGAGGTTTGATTATTCAAAAATGATTACTTTTGCACCATAATAATTGACACGAGACGCGAGACTGCGAGACACGGGACGACCGGATGTCTCGTGTCCCGCGTCCCGAAGTCTCGAAGTCAAAAGAAAAATGAGAGTCAGACATCAAAACGATAACGTTGAAGAGATTGTGGCCGCGACGATTGAGGCCATGGAAGCCGTGAAAGGCAAGGAAATCGTCACTTTGGACTTGCGCGAAATCACTACTGCCGTGACGGACTATTTCGTCATCTGTCACGCTGCGTCGAAGACGCAAGTCGATGCCCTCGCTGATAAAGTGGAGGAATTGGTCTTCCAAAAGACCCATGCCAAGCCCTACCATGTGGAGGGTCGCGACAATACGGAATGGATTTTGATAGACTTCGTGGATGTCGTTGTCCATGTGTTCCTCGAATCGGCACGTAGCTATTACAAATTGGAGGAACTTTGGGCCGATGCCGAGCGGATTGTGAGGCAAAACGAAGATTAACATTTTCAAAATCAGTTATTTGTAATGAGCGAAAACAACAAGAACATGGGTGGCCAAGAGCCGAATAACCCCATGCAACCTGACCAATCCAACCGTAAACCAAAGGGAAAACGTCGTGTCAGTTTTTACTGGATTTATGCCATTTTGTTCGCTGTTTTGATCGGTCTGCAATTTTTTGGCAGGGACACGGCCGAGCAAGAGGAAATCAACCAAGGACGTTTTATCGAATTGTTGAAGAATCAGGAGGTCTCTAAAATCGAACTGGTCAACAAGGAGGATGCCGAGATTTACCTGAACGAGAAAGGCCTGAAGAAAAACTTCCCTGATGCACAAACTATTAGTGGCACCACGGTGAAGCCCAATTATACCTACAAGATCGGCTCGCTCGACCGTTTTGAAGAGATGGTGGAGACCGCCCAGCAGGACATTGATAATCCAGTGTATATCAGTAATGTAAGAAGAAGCAACTGGATGGGCAGTATATTGGAATGGATTATCCCGTTGGGACTGCTTGCTGTGTTTTATATCGTGTTGATACGCGGTATGGGCCGTAGTATGGGTGGTGGTGCTGGCTCGATTTTCAGTATTGGTAAGTCGCGCGCGCAACTCTATGACAAGAACACCAATGTCAACGTGACCTTCAAGGATGTGGCAGGCTTGGAAGAGGCCAAGGTGGAAATCATGGAGGTCGTTGATTTCTTGAAGAATCCGGAGAAATATACCAAATTGGGTGGTAAAATCCCCAAAGGTGTACTGCTGGTCGGTCCTCCTGGAACGGGTAAGACTCTGCTGGCCAAGTCGGTGGCAGGTGAGGCCAATGTACCGTTCTTCAGTCTGTCGGGTTCCGACTTTGTGGAGATGTTCGTCGGTGTGGGAGCCTCGCGTGTCCGTGACCTGTTCAACAACGCCAAGTCGAAGGCTCCGTGCATCATCTTCATCGACGAGATTGACGCCATCGGTCGTGCCCGTGGCAAGAGTGCCATTACAGGTGGCAACGATGAGCGCGAAAGTACCTTGAACCAACTGCTTACAGAAATGGACGGCTTCGGCACCAACTCGGGTGTCATCGTGTTGGCCGCCACCAACCGCGCCGACATTCTGGACAAGGCTTTGCTTCGTGCAGGTCGTTTTGATCGTCAGATTTATGTTGAACTGCCTGATATAGTGGGCCGTAAGGAAATCTTTGAGGTACATATGCGCGGCTTGAAGCTCGGCAACGACGTCGACAAGGACTTCCTCGCCAAACAGACCCCAGGCTTCTCGGGTGCGGACATCGCTAATGTGTGCAACGAAGCCGCGCTGATGGCCGCCCGCAAAGGCAAGGAAGAAATTGACAAGCAGGACTTCCTCGATGCCGTCGATCGTATCATCGGTGGCTTGGAGAAGAAGAATAAAATCATCACGCCCGAAGAGAAGAAGGTCATCGCCTTCCATGAGGCGGGTCATGCCACGACGAGCTGGCTGTTACAATATGCCCATCCGTTGGTCAAGGTGACTATCGTGCCGCGTGGCAATTCGCTGGGCGCGGCATGGTATTTGCCTGAAGAACGCCAGATTACGACCAAGGAGCAGATGTACCACGAGATGATTGCCACCTTGGGCGGTCGTGCCGCCGAGCAGGTTGTCTTCGGCCAGATTTCAACAGGAGCTCTCTCTGACCTCGAAAAGGTGACCAAGCAGGCTTTCGCCATGGTGACGTACTACGGCTTGGACGATGAAATCGGCAACTTGAGCTACTATGATTCGACGGGTCAACAGGACTACAGCCTGACGAAGCCATACAGTGAAAAGACCGCCGAGACCATTGATCAACAAGTGAGTAAAATCATAGAAAAGGCATATCAAGAGGCCGTCAGCATCCTTACCGACCATCGCGACGGACTAACACAACTTGCCACCAAACTCATTGAGGAAGAAGTCATCTTCGGCGAGGACTTGGAAAAGATATTTGGCAAGCGTCCGTGGGGTAACTCAGAGGACGAAAAGCTGAAGGACGCTGCTCTGAAAGCCGCCGAACATCAACCCGATCACGAACCTGAAAACGCATAATGGTATGGCTTGGGGAATAAAGACCGACAACGAGGACATCACCTTCAAGGAACAGATTCTGGCCAAGGTGCGTAATGCGCTTATCGAGAAGCCCGAGGCCATGTTCAAGGACATAGACCAACGCACTGAGACCTGGGTGCCCATCAGCGAAGAAGACGGGACCGCCATCACTTTTGCGCAGAATTTCAAGGACTTGGGAGGCGTTTTCATCTATCTTGAAGATGAGAACGAATTCGCGGAGTGTATCCGTCAGTTGGCACCTGAAAACGGCTGGGAACCGCTGTGGTGTACCAGCCCCACCATGCAAGCCATACTGGATCGTCACGGCATTGCCTATACCGATTATAAAGAACGCGAGCCAAAACAAAAGCTCGTGAGTTTGGTGGACTGCGAGTGTCTTGTGGCCAAAACGGGCAGTATCCTCGTTTCTGACAGGTTGACTCAATCGAGAGAGGCTTATGCCTTGCCTGACATCTTGCTGGTATATGCCACCACTGCCCAAATCACAGGTGGTCTGAAAGAAGCCTTCCGTTTTGTCAGGAAACGACATGGCAACAAGATGCCATCCCAACTCACCTTTATCACGGGGCCAAGCCGTACCACCGACATCGAACAGACCTTGGTCATTGGTGCCAGTGGCATTCGGCAGGTGGCAGTGTTCCTCGTTGATGACGAGTGAATCGTTTTCCGTTCATGATAATATATAACCAATACAAAGAAATAATGAAAAAATTCTATTCTCTTCTTGCCACTTTGCTGGCTTTTGTGACGTTGCAAGCACAATGGGTCGGCGACCCGATCAACAACAACTTCATCGTAAACTGCTCGGCAGACGCTGGTGAAGTTTACACCTCTACCGATCCCGTTTCGGGCGATACCTACTTTCAATTCAATCAAATGCGTTCCAACGGTTGGGTGTCAACATTGCAGCGCCTCAACTTTGATGGCATTCCGCAATGGGGCGACGCAGGCATCACCATCACTGGGCAAACGTGTTCTACCTGGTCGGAAGGTGTGGCGATGGTTGCCACCAACGACGGAGGTGTGGTGAGCTGTTTTTCCAACGAAGCTGGACAATGCATCGCAGTCAGAATCAATGCCGATGGTACGTTCCCTTGGGGTGAACAAGGTCTTGTCCTCTTTGGCGGACAAGGCGGATCACGCACTGAGCTCCTTGCTGGGGAAGACGGCGGTGTGTGGGCTCTGGGTACGGATTATTACAACACTTACCTTTGCTACATCAATGCCGATGGAACCATGAACCAAACCATCACCATCAGCGATGCCAACGGTAAGCAATGCATGTTCGGCCTGATGGTACCTGGACAATACAACACCGTTTTCGTCGTATACGAGAAAGAGTCTTGGGCTTATACCTATTATTATGAGAAGGAACTCTTCGTCGTTGGCTTTTCGCCTGAAGGTGGACAAATCGCTCCCGAAACGCAACTGATGGCACCTTACACCATGGGCGGCAGCTATGCGCATTATGTGGTGTCCGATGGCATAGGCGGCGGCTATGCCTACATGTGGCATGCCGGCATTGGAGGGGCCTTCAACACCTACGTCTTCCACTTCGACGAATTAGGCAACTCTACTATTGCCGACCTGAATGGTGTCCCCGTGCACCCCACAGACCCCTCAAATTTCTATCTTGACGCATACGCTACCGTTGACCCCATCAACCACGATCTCATTATCGTTTACGAAAAGACCGATGCTGCAACGCAATCGCAGAGTAGTGTCTATATGAACCGCATCACCTCGACGGGTGAAAAGCCGTGGGGCGACGGCATAAGTGTTGCTGGTGATTCGGGAGTGAACTATTCCGACCTCTTTGTGGATGCCTTTGAAGACGGCAGCGGATTCATGGTAAGTTACAATGTAAACATGTCGGGGTTAAGCTCCATTTTTGCCATTGGCTATGACATGCAAAATGACCAAATCTGGGCGAAGAATATAAGTGTAGGAACATACAACAGGGCAATGTGCGACAACAGTACTGGCTTCCATCTCGGACAAAACATCGTGGCGTGGGTGAACAGTACCAACGGAGGCCTTTACGGCCAAAACATTGGCCCCGACGGTACTATGGGTCCCATCGAACCGCCAGTCATCACCTGCCTTGCCCCCGAGAACTTCGAAGGAGAATATGTCTATGACATGGAGACGCAACAATATGGTGTTCAAATCAGCTGGACAGCTCCTGAAACACAACCTCTGCATTATAACCTGTACCGCTATGGCGAAATCAATAAGGAAGATGTCGTTATTGAAGTGGATGGCACCGCCACCGAATATTTTGATGAATGCAGTTTGGGCCATTACAAGTATCAACTGACTGCTGTATATGAGAACTGCGAGTCGGAGTTCGCTCTTACGCCTGATGGTGAAGACTTTGTGTTTGTCTATGTCACAGGAATTGAGGAGGATGTGAACGATGAAATGATTAGTGTCACAAGAATCTACACCTTGAGTGGTCAATGTCTCATGCATAATGAATTGAGTGAGCTGAGTAACGGCGTTTATCTTCTCCAAGGTCTGACCAGAGACGGTCGCATGGTGAGCCGCAAAGTAGTGGTGAACAAGAAATGATTCGTATCGTAAAACAAAAGAAAAAGCCGCTGATTTTCAGCGGCTTTTTCTTCGTGGGAACTGTTGGACTCGAACCAACGACCCCCGCCTTGTAAGGGCGATGCTCTGAACCAACTGAGCTAAGCTCCCTCGCTTTTCGCGCCGCAAAAATAGGAAATTTTAATTCGACGTGGTCACTTTTTTCGCTTTTTTCGTCAAGAAATGTGCTTTTTCTGGTTTTTTTCATTATTTTTGTAGGCATTAATAAAACGGAAAAGACGGATAAAATAGCATGAAAAAACTAAATACCAATAGGTTAAAACAGTTTTTACCTTTCATCTTATTGCTGTTGGCCGTGATTTGTTGCAATCTGGCCATTGCCGATGTGGGCAATCAAAACCGTTACAGCTCTGGCGGCGGCTTCGATGGCGGTGACGGCGATATCGGCGCGCTTATCGGCTATCTCATTGGGCTCTTTATTCAAGATCCCAAGACGGGTTTTGTGGTTTTGGTCATCATTGTCGCCATCATCCTCATCAAGAAGAGAAAACAAAAGAAACAGGCATCTAATCCAAGTTATAATAATTCGGCAGTCAACCAACAGGCCGATTCCGACATCACGATGGATTATACCAGCGTGGTGGCTGAGGAAATCCGCTCCATTGACCCTGCCTTCTCATCTGACAAGTTTATCGGTTTTGCCCGTGAGGTGTTCATGAAGATTCAGGAAGCATGGACGACCAAGGATTGGAGACCTATCCGGCCGTTTGAGAGCGAGACCCTCTTCAATCAGCACAAGCAGCAATTGGATGAGTACATACGCTTGGGCAAGACCAATGTGGTGGAGAAAATTGCCATCAAGCACTGCTCGTTGCATTCGTTCAGGCAGGATGGCGACAAAGAGGTGCTCACCGTATGGCTCAACGCTGTGATGCGCGACTATGTCATCGACGATGCCACCAAGAAAGTACTTGAAAGCGACCCCAACCGTGATTGGTACATGCGTTACGAAATGGTCTTCAACCGCAAGGCTGGCGTGAAGACTGACCCAGGAAAGAAGGGCAACACTATCACCAACTGTCCGAATTGCGGCGCACCCACCGAGGTCACCTCATCGGGTCAGTGCGCCTATTGTGGCAGCGTCATCACTAATGGCGAACATGACTGGGTGCTGACCGATATCCATTCGCGACCGTAATTGTATGGCGGGAGAGAGGAACTCTACAATGAAAACAAATAAACAATTCAATAATTAAACAAATCAACAATTAAACACACAACACTATGGGACTTATCAAAGCAATAACGGGCTCCGTCGGGGGCGTCTTGAAAGATCAGTGGTTAGATCTTATCAAATGTGACAATATGGATATGGAGACCCTGATGGTGAAGCAGACTACCAAATCAGGGCAGATCTCAAAAGGCAGCCGTATTCTCGTGGCACCTGGTCAAGTGGCCGTCATCTACGACAGCGGTTCGGTATTGGACGCAACGGCTGAAGAAGGTGTCTACACCTTTGACCAGTCCTCTTCGCCGTCGTTCTTCGGCGGACAGTTTGGCCCTGTCTTCAAGGAGATGTGGCAACGTTTCACGTATGGTGGCACTCCCGCCAAGGAACAGGCCGTGTTCTTCTTCAACATCAAGGAGATTTTGGACAACAAGTTCGGTACAGCCACCCCGATTCCCTTCCAGGATTGGTCGCATGCCATCCCGAACCAGATGACAGGCTCGTTGAGCCCGATGGGCGTCAACGTGCGCTGCTATGGCAAATACACTTTCCAACTTGACGATGTGGGTGTCTTCATGCGTAACCATGCTGGAACAGCCAATGTCGTGAAAAAACAAGACATTACGGAGCAGATGCGCAGCGAAGTGATTGCCGCGTTCCAGAATGTGCTCAACGAAATGGGCAACAGCAAGCACCGTGTACCCGTTCTCGAACTGCCCAGCTACACCGATGAGATGAAGCAGGTGATGGATGAGCGTGTGTTTGACGAACCTATCCGCGCCCGTGGTGTCAAATTGGTTAGCTTCACGGTGGAGTCCGTCTCATTGGACGATGCCAGCCAAGCCAAGATCGACCGTTATGAATACAGCTCCAACTCGATGATGCAGCAAGGTAAGATTATCGACGTCATGGGCGATGCAGCCAACAACCCTGGAGGCGCTGGCAATGCCTTTATCGGTCTCGGCATGATGAATGCCGGCACGGGTGGCATGACGGGCAGCGTGATGCAGAACGCATGGAACGGTAACGGTCAGGGCCAACAGAGCTATGATCCTTATGGACCACAAGGTGGTGCTCCTGCACAGCCACAAGGTGTTCCTTGCCCGAATTGTGGCACGCCTATCACGGGTAAGTTCTGCCCCGAGTGCGGCACACCCGCTCCAGCTCCGAAAGCAGTTATGAAATGCCCGAAGTGCGGTACCGAAAGCACAGGCAAGTTCTGCCCTGAATGTGGTACCCCGATGGCCGCTGTCGGTCCGAGGAAATGTCCGAAGTGCGGCACTGAGGTGACGGGTAAGTTCTGCCCTGAATGCGGTACTCCAATAGAATAATCTGATAAAAAAACGTAGAGACGCGTCAAAGTGCGTCTCTACGTTTTGAGCGAATAACGGGGTTCGAACCCGCGACCCTCAGCTTGGGAAGCTGATGCTCTGCCAACTGAGCTACATTCGCATGAATCGGGTGCAAAAATACAGAAATTTATCATATGGTTGGACAAAAACAGATTTTTTTCAACTTCTAACTGAACAACTGACAATTATCAACTGAAAAACATGCCTATTACCGAAAAAGAAGAGAAAATCATTCGCGATAGCTTTCACCCTAAATCGTGGAACGACATAAAGACCCATAACTCATGGTCCGTGTTCAAGATTATGGCCGAGTTTGTGGAAGGTATGGAGAAGATGTCGAAAATAGGCCCGTGCGTGGCCATCTTCGGCTCGGCGCGTACCAAACCTGGAGATAAGTACTACGAAATGTCCGTTGAGATTGCCAAGCAATTGGCCGACTTCGGCTTTGGCACTATCACGGGCGGTGGCCCTGGCATCATGGAAGCAGGCAATAGAGGTGCCTACTTAGGTGGTGCCACCAGTGTAGGACTGAACATCAACTTGCCCTTCGAGCAGCATTTCAACCCCTACATTGATCATGACAAGAACATCAATTTTGACTATTTCTTCGTCCGCAAGACCATTTTTATGCGCTATGCGCAAGGCTATATCGCCATGCCTGGCGGCTTCGGCACTTTGGACGAATTGTCGGAGGCTATTACACTTATTCAGACCAACAAAATGGTTGATTTCCCTGTGGTGCTGGTTGGAAGCGAGTATTGGAAAGGCCTGATCGATTGGTTTAGAGGCACATTGCTTGCCAACAAGATGATCAAGGAAGAGGACTTTGAGATTTTCCATATTGTTGACACTGCTGACGAAGCCGTGAGAATCATCAAGGATTTCTACAAGAAATACGCCATCAAGCCGAACTTCTGATATGCGACGCTATATTGAAGTTCCAATACAACTGATTGACATTGAAGGAGAAGGCTTCCATATCATGGTCAAAGGTTTGATTCATGGTAAGGAAGCCAATTTCTTGATTGATACGGGAGCCTCTCGCTCGGTCTTCGACCTAACGCGAATTTTGGAGTTTATTGAAAACCTGAATTTTGAGAAAAAGGAAGGCCTGTCCGCAGGTGTGGGTAGTTCTGATTTGGAAAGTGCTGCTTTTATTATTAATTCACTGGCAATTGGTGGATTTGAAATTAATGATTACCAGGCTGTTGCGTTGGATTTGGGCAATGTCCATGAAATGTATGACAAACTCAACCTTCCCCGCATTGACGGCATCATTGGTGGAGATTTGTTGAAACGTTACAAGGCCGTAATTAATTATAGGAGTAAAAAGCTGCGGCTGACACCAAGATGAGGCTGTTCACTGTTGGTTTTCCTCCTTTTCTTTCATAAGGATTTCGCTTTCGTTCTTTTCCTTTTTCATATATTTTGCATCCAAGCAAAGCCGGAATCCACCAAAAGAATTCTTCGATTCGGGAAGGCGCTTGCCGCGCCAAGCGATACGGCTTGAAGTTTTGGGCAGTTGCCATGCGCCACCACGGATGATATACATTTGCGCATCCTTGCCGATATGGGCATTACGCTCGCGGTCATAAAAATGGTATCTTGAATCCGTCCATTCCCATACGTTGCCGCTCATGTCATAAATGCCTAACTCATTAGGCGAACGCTTTTTGACTTTCTTCAGTTTGCGGGTGTTTCCATTGAACCATGCCACACGTTTGGCTTCGTTGTTGCCGCTGTATACATAGCCTCGAGAGTGTTGTCCGCCTCGCGCCGCATATTCCCATTCCTCTTCGGTGGGTAAACGGAAGTGCATCTCTGTAATGCTGTCAAGACGTCTTAAAAACTCTTGCACCTCGTAATAGTTGACATTGGTCACGGGACGCTTGGAGCATTTTTTTGTGCTAGGGTTGTAGCCCATCACGGCTTTCCAAAGTTTTTGCGTCACCTCAGTCTGTCCTATATAGAAGTCCTCGTTGATTCTGACGTAATGCACGGGCAATTCGTCGGTCTGTGAAAAACGATCGTAATTGAATTCAGCGATGTCAACGTGTTGAGCCCCCATCCAGTAGCCGCCTTTTTCAATGCGTATCATCTTGAAATTCACTCCATTGACGCGGTAAGAAGTAGGGGCGGAAAGTGTATCTTGCTGTGCCAAAAGTGTGGTTCGGGTTATGACGAGCAGACACAAAACCAAGGAATATTTCTTCATTTTCCACTATTTTGAAGGCAAAAATAAAGAATTTGCACCAAAAACCGCTATCTTTGCGCAAAAATCAGACAAATGACCAGAATACTTATCATTGATGACGAGGCTCCCATCCGCCGTGTGCTGCGCGACATTCTTGAGAACGAGAGCTATCAGGTGGAAGATGCCGCAACGGGTATGGATGCCATGCAATATATTAAGGAACAGGATTTTGACGCTGTCTTCTGCGACATCAAAATGCCCGAGATGGATGGCATAGAGACGTTGGAAGCCATCCGCAAGGAGTCGGATGTGCCCGTTATCATGCTTTCAGGGCATGGTACCATTGAAACGGCAGTCGAAGCCATCAAGAAAGGGGCTTTCGACTTCATTCCCAAGCCGCCAGATTTGAACCGCTTGCTTATTACTTTGCGTAATGCATTGGATAAGAAGAATTTGGCAACGGAGAACAAAGTTCTCAAGAAGGCTGTGAAACTCCAGAACCAAATGATTGGCGAATCGGCGCCGATGCTTGAGGTGAAGGATATGATTGGTAAGGTGGCTCCTACCAACGCACGTGTGCTCATTACGGGCGAAAACGGCACGGGCAAGGAACTTGTGGCGCGACAGCTTCACGAACTCAGCCCAAGGAATGGTGGTCCTTTTATCGAGGTCAACTGCGCTGCCATTCCTTCTGAGTTGATTGAAAGCCAATTGTTTGGCCATGAGAAAGGCTCTTTCACTTCAGCCATCAAACAGAAAAAAGGTGATTTTGAATTGGCTGACGGAGGTACCCTCTTCTTGGATGAAATCGGAGACATGAGCCTTTCGGCCCAGGCCAAAGTGCTCCGCGCCTTGCAGGAAAACAAAATTGTTAGGGTAGGAGGTGAGAAGGAAATCCCTGTGAATGTCCGCATCTTGGCCGCCACCAACAAGAACCTGAAAATGGAGATAGAAAAAGGTAACTTCCGTGAAGACCTCTACCACCGCTTGAGCGTCATCGTCATCCAAGTGCCGCCTTTGCGCGAGCGTAAGGACGATATTCCATTGCTGGTTGGTAATTTCTTGGAAATCATTGCACAAGACATGGGAAAACCCGTTCCAACATTCCAACCTGAAGCATTGGAAGCCATGAAACAATTCCAATGGACTGGTAATATCCGTGAGTTGCGCAATATCGTGGAACGTCTGGTGATTTTATGCGGAAGCGACATTACAAAAGACGATGTCGTCCGTTTTGGCAATCCTTTGAATTGATTTTTTTTCCGCCATCCTCTTGCGGGGTAACGAAAATAGATGTAACTTTGCCGCCCGTTCTTTGAGGATGACAGCATCATCAAGACCAAAGACAACCATTGGGGGTGACAGGTTTTGACAGCAAGATGAATTGTCATGTAAGCATGCCGAGCCTCGCAGTGATGCTCGTAAATCTTGACTGCAAAAAATTAATTGGCGAGAATAACTACGCTTTCGCTGCCTGACCGAAGTACAGTAAGTCACTGGCTTAATCCGCTCACAAGGTGGGTGGACGAAACATCCCGCAGGTGGAGATTCCTGATTCCGGCCTGAGCCCGGGGTGCTAAGCAATTTCGGGATAGTCTTGTCGGCGCTCCGACGGCAGGGCGAAACTTAGGAGATAAGGTCGCGTTTAGGGCGTTCGCTCCCTTGCACGGCACGAAAACCAATAGCGGAATAAGCATGTAGAAAGCATGGGGGTTCCTTGTTTGGACGAGGGTTCGAATCCCTCCACTTCCACTTATTGAACGCAAAAGCCATCGGTTTCGGTGGCTTTTTCTATTTTTTAGGCCTGCTTTGCAGCACCCAATCGAAAAAATCCCTATTTTTGCAAATTAATTAAAACCTAATCTGCCATGGCACTTGATAATGAAAAATTTGTTGGTGAAGGCCTGACCTACGACGACGTTCTGCTGGTTCCTTCCTATAGTAATGTGCTCCCCCGTGAGACGAGTTTGAAAACCAAGTTCTCACGCAATATTGACCTTAATATTCCTGTCGTCTCCGCTGGCATGGACACTGTGACGGAGAGCCGTATGGCAATTGCCATCGCTCAGGAAGGCGGCATTGGCGTGTTGCACAAGAACATGACCATCGGCAAGCAGGCCGCCGAAGTGCGTAAGGTGAAACGCGCCGAAAACGGCATGATCAGCGACCCGGTGACCATCCATGTCGATGCCACCGTGAAAGATGCCCTTGACCTGATGAGCGAATATCACATCGGAGGTATCCCCGTCGTCGACAGTTGCAATGTGCTTGTTGGCATCGTTACCAACCGAGACTTGCGCTTTGAGCGTGGCCTTGATCGTCCTATTGCCGAAGTGATGACAAAAGAAAATCTTATCACCACCACTGAGGTGTCGTTCGAAAAGGCCGCTGACATTCTGCAGGAGTATAAAATTGAGAAACTTCCAGTGGTTGACAAGGACAACCATCTCGTCGGCCTCATCACTTATAAAGATATCATCAAGGTGAAGGCTCGCCCCAACGCATGCAAGGACTCGCGTGGCCGTCTGCGCGTGGCTGCCGCTGTGGGTATTGCCTCCAACACCTTGGAACGTGCTGCTGCCCTGGTCGACGCAGGTGTGGATGCTCTCGTCGTTGACACGGCTCACGGCCATTCACAAGGTGTTATTGATATGGTTCGCAATTTGAAAGCCAACTATCCCCAAATCGATATCGTGGCGGGCAACATCGCCACCGCTGAAGCTGCCAAGGCTTTGGCCGAGGCAGGTGCCGATGCCATCAAGGTGGGTATCGGTCCTGGTTCCATCTGCACGACGCGTGTGGTGGCTGGTATCGGTGTCCCGCAACTTACCGCTGTCATGGATGTGGCCAAGGCGTTGGAAGGTACGGGTATTCCGCTCATCGCCGATGGAGGTATCCGCTACACAGGCGACATCGTGAAGGCTTTGGCTGCTGGTGCTTCGTCCATCATGGCAGGTTCGCTCTTTGCAGGTGTGGATGAGTCGCCAGGCGACACCATCATCTATGAAGGCCGTAAGTTCAAGACCTACCGTGGTATGGGCTCACTTGAAGCCATGCAACAAGGCTCAAAAGACCGTTACTTCCAGGACAATGTGGAGGACGTGAAGAAACTAGTTCCCGAAGGCATCGCAGGCCGTGTCCCTTATAAAGGAACCCTTTCGGAGGTGGTCTACCAGATGGTTGGCGGACTGCGTTCCGGCATGGGCTACACGGGTTCGCATACCATCGAGGAACTCAAGAAGGCCAAATTTATTCGCATCACCAACTCGGGCATCCTTGAAAGCCATCCACACGACGTGACCATCACCCAAGAGGCACCGAACTATAGCAAGAGAAGCTGATGAAAGCATCCATTTCATTTCCCGAGATTCAGAAAGCGTTGGCAGATAAGACGCAGCAGTCTGTGTCATTCGCTTTTGTCGATCCCAAAACCATCCGTGTGACTTATCCGCTCAATCTGGGCTTCATGAAAAAGGATGTCAGCGCCAATATCACTGTTATTGATGTGGCGGGAAGCGATTTGCTGTTGTCATTTGCTGCTGGTTTTGGCACCGACAAGTTACTGACAACGGTACTCAATTTGCTGAGGGACAAGATACCAGAGGGGTTGATAGAAAAGCGTCCAGAGGGCCGTATAATGTTGCATCTCGGTCAAGTGGAACAGATGAAGTCTTTCTTTGCGAAGGTCGAAGTCGACAACATTCGGGTGTTTGATGAAGGCCTTGAAGTTGAAGGGACATTGAAATAATAATTAGCCGCATTTTCCGTTTAATAAAACTGTAATTAACCAATAGCAACAATGAAGAATATTAACTTTTTGAAAACCTTTATGTTAGCCGCGTTTGTGGTGCCAACGATGTTTGTTTTTGGACAGTCGAAACTTGACAAACAGGTGCTCATGACCATTGGTGATGAGGATGTCACCGTGAAGGAATTCACAGAGGTGTATGACAAAAACAATCTTAAGGGTGATGTCATCGAGAAGAAGACTGTTGACGAATATATCGACCTTTTCACCACATTCCGCATGAAAGTGATGGAAGCGGAGCGCCAGAAGCTTGACACCAGCATGAAATTCCAGAAAGAGCTGGCTGGTTATCGTAAACAGTTGGCCAAGCCTTTTATGAGCAGTGATGATATCACTGACGAATTGTTGCAGGAAGCCTACCAACGCAAGTTGAAGGACATTCGCGCTTCGCACATTCTGGTGCGTTGTGATAAGCATGCTCTTCCTTCGGACACCCTGAAGGCATATAACAAAGCAATGGATATCCGTAAAAAAGCAATGAAAGGTGAAGACTTTGGCGATCTCGCCGTCAGATATTCCGAAGATCCTTCTGCAAAAGATATCAAAGCCACTGGACAAATGCCTGGCCGTCAAGGCAATCGTGGCGACCTCGGTTATTTCTCCGTGTTTGACATGGTTTATCCTTTTGAGACAGGTGCCTATAACACCAAGGAAGGTGAAGTTTCCATGCCGGTGCGCAGTGATTTTGGCTATCATTTAATTAAAGTGAACAGCATAACCGATGCATTGGGTACGGTTCAGGCTGCCCATATCTTCCTTCAATTGCCTTTTGATGCTCCGGAAGAGGATGTGGCCGCAATGAAGAAAAAAGCTGACAACATTTACAATGAGTTGATGGCTCACAATGGAGAGAACTGGTCGGAGATGGTAAAGCAATACTCCGATGACAAAGGTACTATCCAACGTGACGGCTCTCTGAGTCCTTTTACGGTGAACCGTTTCGTGCCCCAGTTCGTTGAAGTGTGCAAGACGCTCGAAGTCGGACAAATCGGCAAACCTGTGCGGACCAGCTATGGTTTTCATATCATAAAATTGTTGGGTAAATCGGGTGTCGGCTCTTTCGAGAATGAAAACAAGATGTTGACTGAGCGAATCGGGAAGGACATGCGCTCCAAGAAGTCGGAAGAGATTGTGTTGAAACAGGTTCGCAAGGAATACAAGTTTAAGCCTAAAGACAAAAACCTTGAGGCTTTCCTGAATACCGTTGACAGCACTATCCTCAACAAAACCTTCCAACCATCCTCCAAGGCGGATATGGACGCTGTTTTGTTTACCATCGATGGTAAGCCTGCCAAAGTCAAGGATTTTGTGGAGTATATCAAGGCTAAGATGACTATGCAGAAAAATGTTACACCATCCAGTTATGCATACGAGCTCTATGAAAGTTTCGCCGACGAATCTGTGATGGATTATGCCGATTCGCATCTTGAAGAGAAATATCCTGAATTCAAGGCATTGGTGAAGGAATACCGCGATGGTATCCTCCTCTTCGATTTGATGGATCGGGAGGTTTGGGACAAGGCCGTGAAAGATACTGTTGGCCTTCAGGCCTATCACGATCGTCATGCAGGCAATTATATGTGGAATGAACGCGCCTTGGCCACCATCGTCACCGTGTCCAGGCAAGAGTCGCTGCCCAAGGTAAAGGCCATTATTGAAGCAGGCACCCCGCTTGACAGCCTTCGTAGTGTCTTCGAACGCGATACCATCCATTTCGCTTATGTTCGTAAAGGTTTGTATCAGCGTGGCGATAACAAGTATGTCGATCAAGCTGAATGGAAAGTGGGAGCTACCAAAGAGATTCCCTCTTCAGTTGACGAGTCGACCGTTTTGGTCTTCATACGTGAACTGCGTAATCCCGAGCCTAAGACTTTGAAGGAGGCGAGGGGCCTCGTCACGTCCGATTATCAATCCGAATTGGAAGAGAATTGGGTGAAGTCGTTGAAGGAACGCTATCCGGTGAAAATCAACGAGAGCGTGTTGGAGTTAGTCAAGAAGAAGTATCAATGAGTCGTTCGGGTGTCCTTTTGAGTCTGTTTTTCCTGCTTTTTTTGGCAGGTTGCGATTTCTTCCAGAAAAGCGCAAATGAGGTAGTCGTGGCCGAATGCTACGGCAAATACCTCTATGAATCGGATTTGAAAGGTATTGTGCCCGAAAACACGTCCATGCTCGACAGCATACAACGTGTCAGCGTTTTCATAGACTCTTGGGTTGAAAGGCAAGTGCTGCTGCATCAGGCGGAAACCAATCTGAGTAAGGAGAAACTTGACCTGAAAAAGCAGCTTGAGGAGTATCGGAATCTGCTTGTGTTGTATGCCTACGAGTCTCAGCTCATCAACCAAAAGCTTGATACCGTGATTGACGAGCAGGAAATCGCCGACTATTACGAACTTAATAAGGATGAATTTCAGCTGCACAGCACGATGGTGAGGGCTGTCTATGTCATCATGCGGGACGACTGCAAGCAAAAGGAGACCTTCCGCAAACTGATGAGTGACCCCGACACGCTGTTGCTGCAAAATCTTGATGTGCTGTCGGCCTATTATGCCGAAAAGAGTTATTTGGATGTGGACAACTGGATGCGTCTCGACGAACTGACCAACACCGTTCCAATGGAGATACTCAACCCAGAGAGTTTCCTCAAACGCAACCGTTTTGTCTGTCTCGACTCCGACGAATACACCTACATGGTACGTTTCGAGGAATACCTTATGGAGGAGAGCACGTCGCCGTTGGGCATGGTAAGCGACAATATCAAAAGCATCATATTGGCGCACCGCCAGCGTGAGCTTATCGACCGCATGAAGAAGGCCACTATGGAGAAAGCCAAAAGAGAACATGCATATGAGGTGTATGTCGGCTCGCCGACCTTGAATAACGGGGAGGAATGAAATTGGATAAAAGAGAATGGTTTGAAATTTTGAAATACGAAATACTCAACGTAGTTAAATCTTGAAATAATGAAACGAAATTGTATTGTCATAGCACTTGTGCTTTTGGTCTTGCCGATGATGGCGCAGAACCGTCAGCCTCAGGTTGTTGATAAGGTTGTGGCCGTAGTGGGCCAGAATATCGTCCTTCAGTCGGACATCGAGAACCAGTATATGCAATATGTGCTGAACGGCGCTGCGGGATCGGCCCAAGCCATGCGTTGCCAAATTCTTGAAGAGCTGTTGCTCCAGAAGCTGATGCTTAACCAAGCAGAGATGGACAGCATCACGGTGACTGACGACAAGGTGGAGGCAAGCATGAACCAGAAATTGCGCTACTTTGTCAGCCGTATGGGGTCGCAGGAGAAACTGGAGGCTTATTTCAACAAGACTATCACGGAAATCAAGGACGAACTGCGCAAGGCGGAGAAGGACAGGATGATACAGGAATTGGTCCAAAACGGGATCATGGAAAATGTTGTTGTGACGCCAAAGGAAGTGTATAGCTTTTTCAACGGCATCCCGTCCGACAGCATTCCTGATGTGGATACAGAATATGAGATCGTACAGATTGTCAAACGTCCTCCTGTCAGCCTCGATGAGAAGTTGCAGGTGAAAGAGCGTCTCTACCAGATCCGTCAGCGTATCCTTAAGGGCGAGAGCAGTTTTTCGACCATGGCGGTGCTCTATTCCGAAGACCCGGGCTCGGCTCGTCAAGGCGGCGAGCTTGGCTTTGCCGGTAAGGGAGTGTATGCCACCGAGTTCGAGAATGTCGCTTTCAATTTGCATGACGGCGAAATCTCCGAGGTGGTTGAGACCGAGTTCGGATTCCATATCATCCAACTCATCGAACGCCGTGGCGAGACTGTCAATTGCCGTCATATCCTGCTCACCGCCAAGGTGCCGGTGGAGTCTTTGGAAAAGGCTCAAAACGAACTTGATTCCGTGGCTCGCCTTGTCCGTAGCGGCGAAATTACTTTTGAAGAAGCCTGCCTGCAGAGCAGTGACGACGAATCAAAAAGTAACGGAGGTTACTTGACTAATCCCATTACTGGCGGTAACCGTCTCAGCATCAAAGATATGCAGGAGCTGGCTGAGGAACTTCCCGAGTTTAAGAATCTGCCTTTCGTCATCGGTCGTTTGGAAGTGGGTGAAATCAGCGATCCCGTCCCCATGACAACCAACGAAAACAAGGATGGCTTCCGCCTTGTGATGGTGAAAAAGAAGGTAGATGCACATAAGGCTAACCTGAAGGACGATTACAGCCTCATCCAAGGCTGGGCTGTGAATATGAAAAAGCAGGAAGCGATGGGCAAGTGGATTGCTGACAAGGCTTCAAAGGCCTACATTCGTCTTGATGACAGTTTCTGCAATTGCGATTTTTATTTTGATTGGAACATCCAAAAATGACAACGCTTTATAATTCCGACATTGACGGTGCGAAAGCACTGGTTGAAAAGTATGAGGCCCTTCGCAAGGAGACCGCGAAGGTCATCGTGGGCCAGAACGATACCATTCACGACACGATTCTATCCATTTTTTGTCAAGGCCATGTGCTTTTGGTGGGTGTCCCAGGATTGGCCAAGACGCTGCTGGTGAATACGATAGGGAAGGCCTTAGGCTTGACGTTCAGCCGAATCCAATTCACTCCAGATCTCATGCCATCCGACATCGTAGGCACAGAGATTCTTGATGAGTCGCGGCAGTTCAAGTTCATCAAAGGCCCCGTCTTTGCCAATATCGTATTGGCTGACGAGATCAACCGTACTCCGCCCAAGACACAAGCTGCCTTGCTTGAAGCCATGCAAGAGAAGAGCGTCACCGTTTCGGGCAAGACCTACAAGCTGCAGGAACCGTTTTTTGTGTTGGCCACGCAGAATCCCATCGAGCAGGAAGGCACCTATCCGCTTCCCGAAGCCCAGTTGGACCGTTTTATGTTCAACCTTATGCTCGATTATCCTTCGTATGATGAGGAAATTGACATAGTGAAAAACACCACGATAGGGAAGGACGTGGAGGTGAAAGCCGTGTTGTCGCCAGAGGAGATAGTATATTTCCAGCAGTTGGTGCGTCGAGTGCCCGTGCCGGACAATGTATATGAATACGCAGTAAAATTTGTCGCCAAGACTCGTCCGCATACCGACAAAGCCCATGAGTGGGCGGATCGCTATCTCAGTTGGGGAGCAGGCCCTCGTGCCTCGCAATACCTTATCATTGGTGCCAAGGCCAATGCCCTTCTTGCAGGGAAGTATTCACCTGATATTGAGGATGTCCAACGTGTCGCAGTGCCGATATTGAGACATCGCATTATCAGAAACTATACTGCTGAGGCTGAGGGTGTTAGTATCGAACAAATCATCAACAAACTGATGGAAATTTGATTTTTTTGAGATTTTTTCCAATATATTGAAGAAAGTAAAAGAAAAAGTTGTACTTTTGCGCCCTCAAATTAACTAAATTATCAACCATTAAAAAGAAGGAAGTGTTATAAAATGATTATTATTCCTGTAAAAGAAGGCGAAAGCATCGACAGAGCTTTGAAACGCTACAAGAGAAAGTATGAAAAGACCGGCGTTGTGAGAGAATTGCGTACCCGTCAGCAGTACACCAAGCCGTCAGTCATCAAGAGAGCACAGATGATGAAGGCCATCTACGTTCAGAAACTCCGTCAGGCTGAAGAGAATATGTAATCTGCCTTAAAGGAAAAATAATTTTTTTAGCCGAAACTTCGCTGTGAATGGGATTTATTCCTAATTTTACAGCGAAGTTTTTTTATGCCTATCGATCAGTTCATATTATACCTCAAAACCGAAAGGCGATTCTCCGCACTGACGGTGAAGGCCTATCAGAGCGATTTGGAGCAGTTTGCCGCATATCTGACGCAAGTGTACGGTAAGGATGTGACTGAGGCCGACACACAAATCGTGAGGTCGTATCTCGTCCAATTGAAGGAGAAAGGGCTTTCCAATCGCAGCATCAACAGAAAGATGGCCTCGTTGCGCACTTTTTATAAGTATTGTCTGCGCGAGGGTTTGTTGGATAAAACGCCCATGACGGGAGTGAGGTCGCTCAAGCAGGAAAAGACGCTTCCCAAGTTTGTTTCGGAACATGATATTAATAAGGTGTCGTTTGGCGATGCCGATGACTTCCCGACGTGTCGTGATGCCCTGCTTTTCGAGTTGCTTTATCAGACGGGGATGCGTCAGGCCGAGTTGCGCGGGATGAAAGACGAGGATGTTGACCGATTTGCGAAGACCTTGAAAGTGCATGGCAAACGCAATAAAGACCGCATCGTGCCGTTATCACAACAGATGATTCAAATGATTGAGCATTATCAAGCCCTTCGCGAAGCTGCCTTTGTGGGCCATGCCGACCGTCTGCTTCTCAACGACAAAGGGGAGGAGATGTCGCCCTATTACGTATATAATAAGGTGCATCGGATTCTTGAAGGCGTCACGACGCTGAAACAGAAAAGTCCTCATGTGTTGCGCCATACTTTTGCCACGCACCTGTTGGACGAGGGCGCTAGTCTGATAGCCATACAAAAGCTGCTTGGGCACGAAGACTTGGCCACGACTCAAATCTATGCCCACGCTACCATCGAACAACTTAAGCAAATTCATAAACAAGCCCACCCGAAAGGGTGATTAAAAGAAAGGAGTTTATTATGAAAGTCATGATTAATTCAGTCCACTTCAAGGCCGACGGAAAACTTGAAGAATTCATCACGCAGAAAGTCGAGAAACTGTGTGCCAAGCACAGCGACGTCATCAATGCGGAAGTCACGCTGAAGCTCGACAACACCGACACCCCTGAAAACAAGATTGCCGACATCCGTCTCATGTTGCGCGGCGATGACCTCTTTGCCAGCAAGCAAAGCAAGAGTTTTGAGGAGTCGGTTGACACCAGCATTGATGCTCTAAAGAAGCAGTTGGAGAAATACAAGGGCAAGACCATCAAATAAGCCTCTTATCAATTCCAAAAACTATCGACAAACAGGGGAAGTCAGGCTGGAAATCAAGGTCTGGCTTCCTTTTTTGGGTATTTGAGACGATTATTAAACAGTTGATTATCAAATTATTACATATTTCAAACAAAAATTTTTCTAAAAAAAAGCAGAAAACGCATTGTCAATTCAAGAAAAGTATCTATTTTTGCAGACCTTTTCGGAGGAGAGAAGGCGGCAAAATGACCGAAAATGTTCTTTCACATCATGCCGGTATAACTCAGTTGGTAGAGTAGCTGATTTGTAATCAGCCTGTCGGCGGTTCGAGTCCGTCTACCGGCTCAGTTAGTACTGGGGGAGTCGCATAGTGGCAATTGCAACAGACTGTAAATCTGTCCGGGAATCCGTTCGGTGGTTCGAGTCCACCCTCCCCCACAAGTCAAGCGGAAGTAGCTCATTTGGCAGAGCGAAAGCCTTCCAAGCTTTAGGTGGCGGGTTCGA